>JBKPRE010000146.1:0-54617 GCA_046734435.1 Pseudomonadota bacterium
GCCGCGCGACGCGCGGACTGATCGCGAACAAGTCTAGGAATTGGTGGGAGGCTGACGAGCGACCCGAACCGCGCTCGTTAGGGCTGCTTCCTTCCGGACCTGACCCGGTTGGCGAGTGGCTCGTCCACCGCCAACCTCCCGTGGTCTATATCGGGCCAATAAACCAGGAAAGCAAGCAGCGGGGCAGCGTCTCTGCTAGCTTTCCTCCGAAAGAATCGTGCGGATTTGTCCAATGGATTCAGGGCTTACCAAGGGCTGGTCGCTGCATCCGCAGCTCGCGCAAGACACGGTTCCGGTCGGCGACCTGCCGCTTGCCCGCGCTCTGCTGACGAACGACGCCAACTACCCGTGGCTGATCCTGGTGCCGCGTTTGCCCGGCCTCGTCGAGCTCATAGACCTTGAGGAAAACGCGCAAGTGCAGCTCCTCGGCGAAATCGCCGCAACGGCGCGCGCGCTGAAGGGCCTCACTCAGTGTGACAAACTCAACATCGCTGCGCTCGGAAATCAGGTGCCGCAATTGCATGTGCACGTGATCGCACGCCGCCATACCGATGCCGCATGGCCCAAGCCGGTTTGGGGCGTTGCACCGCGGCTGCCTTATGAAAAGGCGCAACAGCACGCGTTTCTCGAGTCTCTGCGGCAATCGCTCAAGTCTGTAGGCCTCACCGCCATGGACCGGTAGTTCCGGTTCTGCGAAAAACCGGCATGGCCGCGCTCCCCTCCCGCATCCTGATCATCTCGCTGCGCCGCATCGGCGACTTGCTGCTGACGACGCCGGTGATCCGCAGCCTCCGCCGCGCTTGGCCGGGGGCGGAAATCGACGTGCTGGTGTTCGACGGCAGCGCGGGAATTATTGCAGGAAACCCCGACATCGACCGTATCCTCACGATGCCGCAGCGACCGACGGCGGCGGAAAGCCTGCGGCTGATCTGGCGCCTGTGGCGCTCTTACGACCTCGCGGTATCCACGCAGAGCGGAGATCGACCGACTGTCTTCGCTTTCGCCGCCGGCCGGTGGCGTGTCGGGGTGACAACAGATACCGATCCTTTGCTTGCACGCGCGCTTAAGCATGTCGCGTTGCATCGAGCCGTCCCCGCAGCGGAGAAACTTCACCGCGTCGAGCAAAATCTCCAACTCGCCGATGCGCTCGACATTCCGCGCGTTCCTGAGCTGGTTTGCCCCGCAGCGGCGCAAGCCACGGCGGTTGCGATCAACGGCAAATACGCCGTCATCCACGCCGCGCCAATGTTCGCATACAAGGAATGGACGCCGGAGGGATGGCGCGCAGTCGCGGCGAGTCTGGCAGAGCGCGGTCTCTCAATTGTTGCGATCGGCGGTCCTGGCGAAACGGAGCGGCGCTATCTCGAAAATGTCTGGCGCGGCGTCTGCGAATTCCATCAGCTGGAATGGCCACGGACGATGAAGCTTCTTTCAGGCGCCTGTGTTTACATCGGCCCCGACACGTCGACGACACATCTCGCCGCGGCGGCCGGGTGCCCGACGGTCGCGTTATTCGGCCCCATGGACCCGCGGGTCTGGGGGCCCTGGCCGGTTGGCGGACTCGCGGTGCCGTGGCAGGCGAGCGGCACCATCCAGAACCAGGGCAATGTCTGGATCGTGCAGAATCCGCTGCCGTGCATGCCTTGCACCTTCGAGGGCTGCGAACGCAACATTCGCAGCCGCAGCGTTTGTCTCGACGAGCTCAAGCCCGAGCAGGTGATAGCGGCAGTCGACCAGGCGCTCGCCTGACCCATTGGACGACGCATTGCGCGGCGCGTGCCCCCATGCGAATTTGATTGACGCATGTCATCACGTTTGGGCCCTAAGCCACGTCTGGGATACACGAACAGCCGTATCGAGCGAGCGGCGGAACTGCGCGCAGATGCCGACGCCATGACCGGGCTGACAAAGCATCCCGGCGCGGGAACATATGTGATTGGCGGCGAATGGATCGTGGCGAAGAAAGGTTCGCCCCTCAGCGAGCCGCTGTTCACGCCCGCCGAAGCGCACGAGCTCGGCCCGGCCGCCGAAACGATCTTTCTTGGCCTGCTTGATGGCGCGCCGCGGTTCGGTCACGGGCTTTCACTTCAATCTGCCGAGGCGCTGAAAAGCCGCGGCGATCTGCTGGTGACGGACCTGCGGTCGATCGCCGTGCAGGGGCTCGTTGCTGCTGATGACCTGCCACCCATCGCCGAAGCGAAGGCCGTCCTCCATTGGCATGCGCGTCACCGCTTTTGCCCTAATTGCGGAGCCGCGACACGGCTTGTCTGCGGCGGCTGGCGGCGCGACTGCCCGCGATGCAAGGCCGAGCATTTTCCCCGCACGGATCCTGTGGTGATCATGCTGGCGATCGATGGCGACCGGTGCCTGCTTGGCCGCAGTCCGCGCTTCGTGCCGACGATGTGGTCGTGTCTTGCCGGATTCGTGGAGCCCGGCGAGTCGTTCGAAGATGCGGTGCATCGGGAAACGCGCGAGGAAGCCGGGATCACCTGCGGGCGCGTGGTCTATTTCGCATCGCAGCCCTGGCCATTTCCCGCCTCGCTGATGATCGGCTGCCACGCCGAGGCGTTGACGCACGAAATCGTCGTCGATCGCGAGGAACTCGAGGACGCCCGCTGGTTTAGCAAGGATGAAATCGGGAGCATGCTGACGCGCAAGCACCCGCAGGGGCTGACGACCCCGCCGCCAGTAGCCATCGCGCATCACATTATCCGCGCATGGGTGGAAGACGAGGTCCGTTTTGACTGAGCCGCGCGAAGAAAAGCAGCCCCGAATCCTGTGCGCGGGCGGCGCCGTGCAGGATATCGTCATGCGCGTGGACAAGTTCCCGGATGCCGGCACCAAGGTGCAGGCATCGGAATTTATGATCACATCCGGCGGCCAGGCCGGAAATGCCGCGGTCGCAATCGCGCGCCTTGGTGGTCGCGTGAGCTTTGCTGGTCCGCTCGGTGCGAAGGACGATGAATTTGCCGGCCGTATTCTTCAAAGCCTGACGCGCGAAAAAATCGATTGCAGCGGGGCCGTTCGTGTCGCTGGCGCGACCTCTTCAGTCTCGCTGATCCTGATTGACGCGAACGGAGAGAAGACGATCGCCACACGCCGCGACCAAGGCTTGAGTTCGATAGAACCGGAGCACGCCGAGCGCGCAGTTGCGAATGTCGATGCGGTGCTTCTTGACAATCGCTACCCGAATTTCGCGACCCCGATCTGCAAGGCGGCGCAGGCGCGCGGTATTCCGCGTGTGCTTGACCTCGACAAGGCAGCGCCGCTCGACGATCCGCTGTTGCTGGCCTGCAGCCACGTGATCTCCTCGGCGGAGGCATTGCGGGGGACCGCGGGGCTGAACGATCTGCGCGCCGCTCTCACAAGGCTTGGGCAATCTTTCAAAGGCTTCCTGGCTTTCACCGACGGCCCGGACGGCGTCTACTGGCTTGAAGATGGCGAGATCCGGCACATGGACGCCTTCAAGGTGAAGGCGATCGACACGCTCGGCGCAGGTGATGTTTTTCATGGTGCCTTCACGTTCCGGCTTGTCGAGACAGGGGACGTGCGGGACGCGTTGCGCTTTGCTGGGGCGGCCGCGGCCATCAAATGCACGCGCTTCGGCGGCCTGATGGGCGCGGCCACGCGCGCCGAGGTCGACGATTTCCTCAGGAAAAATCCGGCGTGAATTCTACTTCTTTGACGGACAGGGCGCGCCGCAAGGCGCGCACGCACCCGCGAAATCCTCGGGCGACACTGCGCGCCCGCTCGACGGGCTGGAAAGGTGATCGGTCAGGATTGCTCCGACGCCGAGCAGCAGGACGATGATGTAAACGAGCCGCACGGCGCTACTCCCGCGAAAGGCCAAAGAGCGGCCGCAAGCGGATGCCGATCAGGCAACCAGGCAGGGCGGCGAGAAACCAGATCCACCCGTGCAGCGAGCCGGAAGCAACCCCCCCGACAAAAGCGCCGATATTGCAGCCAAAACCGAGCCGGGCGCCCCATCCCATCAGCAGTCCGCCAATTACGGCGGCGAGCAATGACTTCGCAGGCGGCCAGCTGGCGCGGGCGAACGGCTTGGACGCCGCGGCCGCCGCCATGGCGCCGAAAATCATCCCAAAATCCGTGAGACTGGAGGTGTCGGACAGTACGGATTCCGCAAGTGCATGCTTGGGGCCCGGCCACTGCCAGAATGCCGAGTGCGAAAGGTCGAGGCCGAGCGCCGTCGCAGCTTTAGCACCCCACACCGTGTATCCGAATGTCACGCTCCAAGGGTGACCGCCGGCCAGAAAGACAGCGATGCACAGCAAACCAATTGCCAGACCTCCGATGATGTAATTGCGCGAGGGCACGAAGTTCGCGCCACGCCGGCGCGCAACCGCAATGATGAGCGCTGCCGCAATTGCAATACTCACGAGGGTCACGATCAGGCCGCCCCATGCGCCAAGATAGTCCGAGGCCAGGACAGGATCGATGCCGCCAAGCGCAAGAAACACCGGCAGTGACAGGCTGCCGAATACGCTGCCGATGACGAAGAAGACCAGCGTGACCAGCATGCGGCCCGATCCGCCTCCGACCGTATAAAGCGTCCCCGAGCCGCAGCCGTTCGCAAGCTGCATACCGATCCCAAAAACGAAAGCACCGATCACCAGCGACGGCCCGAGCGGGGCGATCGCCCCACCGAATTTTGGCAGCAGTGCCGCCACCGGCACCACCACGACCGCGCAGACGGCGATCACGATCAACCCGCCGAGAAGCCCGCCTGCTTCACCGCGAGTCAGGAACCGCCGCCACGAGGCGGTGTAACTGAACTCAGCCTTGAGGAATGCAACTCCGAGACCGAAGCCGCCGATGATCAAAGCCGCCGACGTAGGGTGATGATCGAGAAGCACCAGCGCGACCAGGATCGCCGTGGCCGTCAGCGCTAATCCAAAGAAAAGGCGATCCATACCAACGGCCGCGCCCTGATCGGACGCGGCCAAACTTGTGGTCGTCATTGGAGCTCCGAGACGCAGATCAAGATCCGAGGCCGAGGGCCTTCTTCAGATCGTCCCATTTCGTGCGCGAAGATTCAATCGGCCGGCTGTCATTGCTGGTCCACTCCACCATGGATCCGGCATAAAGCTTGGCATCCTTGCGGCCGAGGAGTTCATGGAACACAAACCAATCGGTCGACGCCCAATGGCCAGTATTGCAGTAATTCACGACGGGGCCAGCCGGTGCGGTATCGGCAACGACAGCAAGCGCGGCCTTCGGTTTCAGCCGATTGCTCTCGAGATCATAAAATTCCGCGCTGTCGATATTCAACGCGCCAGGAATCCGGCCATAGGCTTTTGACGCGGGCGCCTTTTCCTTTCCAAGGAAGAATGACGCGGGCCGCGCGTCGACAAGGGTTGCTCCACCCTTCCCTTCGATCGATTCCACGTCGGCTGCCTCGGCCAGGATGCTCTTGTCGACAGTCGCCGTAAAAATCTTCGGTGACGGCGCGTTCGTCCCTGTCTCGAGCGGCAGACCAGCTGTACGCCAGGCGGCGATGCCACCGTCCAGGATCGAGATATTTTTCACGCCCGCATATTTCAGCGTCCAGTAAGTGCGCGTTGCGGAGCCGAGGTCCAGGACGCTCACACCCGCGGGCACAACAACCACATGGCTGTCTTCGTCAATGCCGAGATCGCCGATGAGCTTTTCGAGCTCCGGAACGGTCGGGACCATGAATGGCACGTTGTTCCGCGTAACCCGCCATCCGGCCTTGTCGTAGTCGCTGTGTACGCTTTTCGGGATGTGTCCGGCCGCATAAGCCTGCGCACCGCCGCCATCGATGGCGGAGCGGATGTCGAGCACGACCAGGTCGGTGTCGGCGAGGTGTCCGTTGAGCCATTGCGGCGTTACGAGCGGATCGGCATGCGCCCCGGCAACGGAAACGGCCATGGCTGCGCTGAACAGCATCGCGGCACCGAGCCGACGCATCGCGGTGAAGGGGTTGAATCGAACAGGAGTTGTCATGACACGGTTTCGCGGTTGGTTGGGTCGCCGCCGGGCGGCGGAGAATTCCTATTGAAATAGAATATCTTTCTCTGTAAAGACAGGTATGAGCGATAAAAAAGATTAACTTACTATCTGCGATGCGCATTATGGTAATTTATTCTATTTTCTGATCGGACCGAAGAATGGATGCCATCGACCGGAAGATCCTCGCCGTGGTGCAGGAAGACGCATCGCTGTCCGTTGCCGAAATCGGCCAACGGGTTGGACTGTCCTCGACGCCGTGCTGGAAGCGGTTGCAGCGTCTGGAGGCCGACGGTGTCATCACCCGCCGGGTGGCGATCATCGACCCGGAAAAGGTTGGCCTCGGCATCACCGTATTCGTCTCGATCGAGACCGGTGACCATTCTCAGGAATGGCTCAAGCAATTCGCCGATGTCGTGGGCGCGATGCCGGAAGTCATGGAATTTTATCGGATGGCCGGCGACGTCGACTACATGTTGCGCGTTGTCGTGACCGACATCGCCGGATACGACGCGTTCTATAAAAAACTGATAGCCACGGTGCCGCTGAAAAACGTCACGTCGCGGTTTGCAATGGAGCGAATCAAGTCCACGACGGCGCTACCGCTGGCAGGCCAAGTGAGTGAGTCGGAAGCGTGAGCTTCCTACCTCAACGCCATCACCTTGATCGCGGCCGGGCCGAGAATGACGATGAACAGTACCGGCAGGAAGAACAGAATCATCGGAACGGTGAGCTTCGGCGGCAGTCCTGCGGCTTTCTTTTCGGCCTCCGACATGCGCATGTCGCGATTTTCCTGAGCCATGACCCGGAGCATCGTGGCAAGCGGGGTGCCGTAGCGCTCCGATTGCTGCAGCGCCATGCAGACCGATTTGACCCCATCCAGATCGATACGCTTGGCAAGGTTCTCGTAGGCCTGACGGCGATCCGGCAAATATGACAATTCGGCCGTAGTCAACGTGAGCTCTTCGGCCAAAGCGACGGATTGCGTGCCGATTTCGTCGCTGACCTTTCTGAAGGCTGCTTCGATTGACATGCCCGACTCGACACAAATCAGAAGCAGGTCAAGCGTGTCGGGGAATGCCCGTTTGATGGACAACTGCCGGCGCTGGATCTTGTTCTTGAGCAGCATCCACGGCAGCTGCATGCCGACATAGGCTGCGCCAATACAGGCACCGAGCTTGATCATTGCCGGCTGATCGAGTTTCAGAATCACGAATAGATAGAGCAGCGCGAACAGAAAACATGCCACCGGCGTGAGCATGCGGAAAAACAGGTAAGTAACGTACGGCGCCTGGCCGCGATATCCGGCCTGGATGAGTTTGAGCCGCGCCTCTTCCTGACCGACCCATTTGGTGAGGTTGAAGCGCTCGACAATGGTCTGGATGTATTGCTTGGGCGTCTGCCGAAGCTTGGCTTTCTGGCCCTCCTGCGCCAACCGCTCGCGTTCGCGCTGGCGAATTTTCTCGCGTTCGAGAGCGACCGCTCGCATGCGCTTGTCGAGCGGATCGACAAACACGAACGGCATAGCCAGCGTGAGAACCGTTGCAGCCGCAGCCAGGCCGGCAAACAGCGCGGTGATGGTCTTCACGTTGAGCGCGTTGGTCAGAAACTCGAACATCGGACGCTTCGCTTTTTCCTGACTAGAAATCGAAATTGATCATCTTCTTCATCACGAGCACGCCCATTGTCATCCAGATCGCCGACGCGGCCAGCATCATGTGACCGACTGGGTTGGTGAAAAGCAGCGAGATATAGTTGGGACTCGTCAGATACACCAATGTCATCACCGCGATCGGCAGCGCGCCGATGATGCCGGCAGAAGCTTTGGCCTCCTGCGACATCGATTGGATCTTCGCTTTCATTTTTTTGCGATCGCGCAGAACCTTTGACAGATTCCCGAGCGCTTCCGAGAGGTTGCCGCCAGACCTCTGCTGAATTGCGACGACGATTCCAAAGAAATTCGCCTCTGGCAGCGGCGTGCGCTCGTACAGCTTGCCGCAAGCTTCGCCCAGCGGCATTCCGATCGCCTGCGTTTCGAGGATGAGCCGGAATTCGGTCCTGATCGGCTCTGGCGCCTCGGACACGATCATTTTGATGCAGTCGAGCAGCGGCAATCCGGCCTTGATGCCGCGGACGATAACATCGACGGCATCGGGAAAGTGGTCGAGAAACTTTGCCTCGCGGCGTTTCCGCAGATATGACAGCAGCCAACGCGGAACGCCAAAGGCTCCGGCGAAGCCAAGAACGGCCGAAACTAGCAAGCCGGCACCCGCAAACATTCCCAAGGCGAACATCGCGAGCCCGATACCCGCGGAGATTATCGCAAACTGGCGCTTCGACCACGACAGGCCGGCGCGCGCGATCCGCACCGAAAGCGGCACGCTCTTGGATTTCTTGTGACGCTCGTCGAAATCCTTGAGCGTCGACTCGATCGACTCTCGGCGCGATTTTTGCGGTCCGCGCGCCGCCCGTGTGGTCTGGGCTGGCCCTGCGACGCTTTGTATGCGCTGCTCGGCTTTGCGCTCGCCGGAGAGCATTGGATAAAGAAAAACATAGACAACGCCGCCGATAGCGGCGGTGGCGAGGAAGAATACGGCAATAATTTGCACAGAATGCTCCGCCTAGGCCTCGGTGGTGGCCTCTGCCGCGTCGAGCGCTGCAGCCAGATTCTTTTCTTCGCCATAGTAGCGGGCGCGATCCCAGAAACGCGGATGGCCTATGCCGGTCGAGCGATGACGGCCAATGATGTTGCCTTTGGCGTCTTCGCCGGTCATGTCGTAGACGAAGATATCCTGGGTGACGATGACGTCGCCTTCCATCCCCATCACTTCGGAGACGTGAGTAATTTTTCGGGAGCCGTCACGCAGGCGCGCAGCCTGAATGACCACATCGACCGAAGCGCAGATCATCTCGCGAATCGTGCGTGATGGAAGCGCAAATCCACCCATCGTGATCATCGACTCCAGACGCGACAATGCCTCGCGCGGATTGTTGGCATGGAGCGTGCCCATCGAACCGTCGTGACCGGTGTTCATCGCCTGCAGGAGGTCGAACGCCTCTGGTCCGCGGACTTCGCCGACGATGATGCGTTCCGGACGCATACGCAGGCAGTTGCGCACCAGGTCACGCATCGTGACCTGACCCTCGCCTTCAAGATTCGGCGGGCGCGTCTCCAGCCGCACCACATGTGGCTGCTGCAGTTGCAATTCCGCCGCGTCCTCGCAGGTGATGATGCGTTCGTCGTCGTCGATGAATTGCGTAAGGCAGTTGAGCAGCGTGGTCTTGCCGGAGCCGGTGCCGCCCGAGACCAGGGTATTGATGCGGCTGCGCCCGATGATGCGTAGAATCTCGGCGCCCTGCGGCGTAATCGTGCCGAATCTGACGAGCTGGTCGAGCGTCAGCTTGTCCTTTTTGAATTTGCGGATCGTGAGTGCCGGTCCGTCGATCGCAAGCGGGGGAACAATCGTGTTGACGCGCGAACCGTCCGGCAATCGGGCGTCGCAGATTGGCGAGGATTCGTCGACGCGCCGGCCAATCTGGCTGACGATTCGCTGGCAGATGTTCAGCAGCTGCTGATTGTCACGAAAGCGAATGGCGGTCTTCTGGATCTTTCCCTGGACTTCGATGTAGACCGTGCCCGCTCCATTGACCATGATGTCGGCAATGTCGTCGCGCGCAAGCAGCGGCTCAAGAGGGCCGAAGCCAAGGACGTCGTTGCAGATATCGTCGAGCAGGTCCTCCTGCTCCGAGATCGACATCACGATATTCTTGATCGCGATGATCTCGTTGACGATGTCGCGGATTTCCTCGCGCGCGGAATCGACGTCGAGCCGGGCCAGTTGCGCCAGGTCGATCGCCTCGATCAGCGCGCCAAAAATGGTGGTTTTGGTCTCGTAATACGCTTCCGATCGCCGCGTATCGACGGCGGTCGGGGCGGGAGTGGGCGCCCGCGGCGCAATCGGCGGTGAAACGATCGGCGCCCCAAGCCCGTCAGAAGGAAACGGCGTACGTCCGGTTTCGACGGGAGCGGCCGGCGCGGCCTTTGCAGCCTCGCCAGAGGGAAGCGGCGCCGGAGCCGGCGCTACCGGCGCAGGCGGTACGGCGACACGGGCTTCTGAAGTTGCGCTTCGCTTACCGAACAAGACGAATTACTCCCGACGAATTTCAGCCTTTGCGTTTCACGATCTTCGAGAGCAAAGGCGACAGCAGGCTGCGGCGAGGTTTTTTTACTTCACCGCGCCCGGTAAGCGCCTGGGCAATCTGGCGAAAGATTTCCGCGGTCTTATGACTGGCCGCTACTTCCCCGATCATCTGACCGTTGTTGGCGGCCGGCCCAAATAGCTGTGGCTCAAACGGAATGACCGCGAGCGGACTTTTTTCGAGCGCTTTTGCAAAGTCGGCTGCGGAGATTTCCGGGCGCTTGGGAACGCCGACCTGGTTGAGGCAGTAGAGAGGATGATGATCGTTCGGCCGTGACGCACGCAGGAGATCGATGAGATTCTTTGCGTTGCGCAGGTTGGCCAGGTCTGGCCCGGCAACGACGAGAATTTCATCCGCACTCACAAGCAGGCGCCTGGTCCACCCGGCCCATTGATGAGGGACGTCGAGAACGACGCACGGGATGGTTGTGCGAAGCGAGTCCAGTATCGAATCGAAGGCTTCCGCACCGAAGTCGTAGACCCGCTCAAGTGTTGCCGGCGCCGCCAGCAGGCTGAGATGGTCGGTGCATTTCGATAGGAGACGGTCGACAAATGCGGTGTCGACTCGATCAGGCGAGAAAACGGCATCGGCGATGCCCTGAGGCGGGTCCTGATTGTAATCAAGACCAGCGGTTCCGAAAGGCAGGTCGAGATCCGCAACCACCGAGTCTATCGTGAGATCGCGTCCAATCGCCCAGGCCACGTTGTGCGCCACGGTGGACGCGCCGACGCCGCCCTTGGCCCCCACGACCGCGACGATGCGCCCCACGGGCTTGGCATCGGGCGCTGAAAACAGGTGGCAAATCGCCCGGACCACGTCGATTGTGTTGACCGGCGTCATCAGATATTCGCTCACGCCGCGCCGTGTCAGCTCGCGGTATAAGGTGACGTCGTTGACGCGGCCCATCACGACCACGCGCGTGCCAGCGTCGCAGTGTTCCGCCAACTGGTCGAGACCACCGAGAATGTCGGTGGCGCGCGCATCCGTTTCAATCAGGATGACGTTCGGGGTAGGCGAGCTGCGGAAAGCCTCGATTGCGGCCCCGATACCGCCCATCTGGGTCTTAACGTGGGCCTTCGCAAGACGCCGGTCTTCACCAGCGGCCTGGACGGCGGCCGCGCTTTCGACCGTCTCGCAGAAGGCCTGCACCGATATACGCGGCGCCGGTGCAATATGTGCGTCGGCCGCGGGCTCGGCGGCGGGCGACACCGAGGCGTTGTCTGCGACTGCAGCTTGCTGAGCGTGTTTTATCATTTGCCTAGATCGCTGATTTTGCCTTGCTCGTAACCGGTGTAGGCGCCCGACGGATTCGTGCCCTTGGTGTACTTGTCGAGCACGACCGAACGGCGCGGCGCAAACGCCGGAGTCTCACCGCGCGGCTGCACCAGATCGGCGGGATTTTCGACCATCGCCGCAAGGTTGCGCTGTGAGGCACAGCCAAGGTTCCAGAAAGGCTGGTTTTCGGCATTTCCCGAATCCCAGGTAGGACCGAGATCCCTTGGCCATTCTCCGCAGGGCCCCGCGTCGGCAATCAACTTGGTATAGTTCAGCCTGATACTGGCGAGCGACGTTTTCGGCGGATGATAGCTGCGCGCATAGATCGCGTTTGACGGCACGCCGACGGCAGCGAAGATCGAACGGATCTCGCGCGCCGCATCGGCGGCGGCGTGATCGGTCGGGCCGCCCTTTGGAACTTCGATGATGATTCCGCTGCCGGCTTCCTTGCGCCAAGACTGGGCAAAAGAAACGACATCGGCGCGCTGACTGGGAGTCAGTCCGCCGCGGTTGCGGCCCAGCAGGATATCGATGTTCTGCGCGCCTTCCCGCACCACGATCGGATGGCGTTGACGATAGTCAGTCGGATATTCCTTTATGGCGACTTCGGTCTGGTAGCAGCCGGTCAACGTGACGGCAAAGCAGGTTGCCATCAGCGCCCGAAGCACCGTTTTGCTGCCGCCTTTAGCCGACGCCCTGGTAATTGCCTTCATCAACTATTCCCCCACTCAATCGAGGATGAATCCATATTTGCCGTGATAGTTGTTGCCGCGCAGCGTGTCGGATTTGCCCGCAACGCCGTAAATGCGATTGAGGCTGCCGAGGAAAATGGTCTGCGGATCGGTCGGATCAGCAAAGCCGTCGTCCGGCTTCGACAGCTGCTTTTGCGCCACAGCACGGACCACGTAGGGCGTAACGATCACCATCAGCTCGGACTGGTGATTGACGTAGTCGCGGCTCCTGAACAAGGTGCCGAGCACGGGGACCTGTTGAAGCCCAGGCAGGCCGTTGATCGCCTGCTTCGTCTGCTCCTGGATCATCCCGGCCATCGCCAGGGAGCCGCCGGACGGAATTTCGACAACCGTATCGGCGCGGCGTGTCTGGATCGACGGGACCGTCAGCGAGCCGGAGCCAGCGACCTGCAAGGTCATCGCGTTTTCCGTCGAGAGATCGGACACTTCTGTCATGACCTTCAGACTGATGCGGCCTTCCGAAAGAACGACGGGAGTGAATACCAGGCTTACGCCAAATTTTTTGAATGTGATCTGAGGTTGGCAGATCGGTGGTGAACGAGTCGTGTCGCACGACAATCCGTTCGGGATCGGGAATTCGCCGCCGGCAACGAATGTTGCTGTCTCTCCAGAAATCGCGGTTAGGTTGGGCTCGGCCAGCGTGCGGATAACGCCCGCGCGTTCCATGGCACGCAGCGTCGCGTTAACGCTCGGGAAGTTGCCGCGAATAAAGCTGTCGGCTATGGGTTGACCGGTGACCGAGAACGGATTGGTGGAGTTGAAATTCACCACGGCCGTCCCGTAGTTGATGCTTCCCGAAAGATCGATACCAAGCTGCTTGATGACGTCGCGTCGCACCTCGCCGACGGTCACCTTGAGCAGCACCTGATCCCGCCCGCGGACCGCAAGGCCGTTCACGACTTTCGCTTCACCACCGACCAGGCGCGCAGCAATCTCAAAAGCATGCTGGGATTCGGCGGCGCTGGCGGCCGTGCCGGAAAGCATGACGCCATCCGCTCCGACACCCTCGATGTGGATATCTGAATCCGGCATCGACTGCTTAAGTGCCGCGCGCACGCCGTTGAGATCACGCGTCACGGCGATATCAAAACCGGCGATCTGCTTGCCATCGGCATCGAAAAAGAAAATGTTCGTTTGCCCGACAGCAACACCGATCATGTAGACCCGCCGTGACGAACGGACGACGGCGTTTGCGATCTTGGGATCGGCGACCAGCACGTCCTTGATGTCGGCCGGGAGATCGATCGCGACCGATTTGCCGATCCCAAGCGGAATGAAACGTGACGTGCTCTCGCTTGCGGCGACCTTGACGGCGCTCTTTTGCGGGCCGTCCGCTGCAGGGGCGGGTAAGATCGGCGTCAGCGCCATGAAGGCGATCAGCGCCCCCAATGAGGCGGCGTGGGTCAGTGTTTTGGTCGCCATGTCCCCTTGATCCCCCAATTATTCACCTTGGTGTGGTCGTGGTGCTCACGCCGAACCGGACGACATTGACGTTTTGACGGGTCGAATCATCCGTCTTTTCCTCGAGAGTCCCGTCGGCAATGCTTCGCAGCGATAGCGAGAGAACGCCGATCTGGTGTGACAGCGCCAAAGTTTCCGCCTGACCGGGCGTCAACTCGAGCGTCGCTGTCTTTCCGACAACGACCTTCTGGCCGTTTTTCTCTTCCACGTTCTGATCGATCGCCAGAACGCGAATGTTGCGGAGGATCGTCTCGCTATGGCGGTCACCGCCCTTATCGTCGCGATTGCGCGGCGTCATGATGACGTCAACGCGGTCATTCGGCAGGATGAAGCCGCCGACGCCCGATTCAGGGGTAATTTGAGTCGCTACGGCGCGCATGCCCGACGGAAGAATTGCGGCCATGAAACCGGAGCCTTTTGCATTCACGAGCTTCGCTTCGCGAATCGGCTCACCGGCGACAAACGGCGCGCGCACGATCATGCCCGTGAGGTTTTCAAGCGCTTTCGGACGATCGCTTTTGCGGATGAAATTTCCAGCCGCTGTGGTCGAGGGCCAGGCCTGCCAAACCACGTCGGCTGGAGACAACGCTTGACCTCTGGGAAGATCCGATTTGGCCACAAGAATATCGACAGTGTCGAACTTGGGCGCCTCGGCCTTAGGCGCGGGCGTCCTATCGGATCGGCCAGCCAGCAGCGCGGCAACGCCACCTGCGGCCAGCGCGACGGTCAGTACTACCACACGTGCAGCTTTCATACGCTCACTCTCACCATGACCTGACGGCCAACTTGGCCGCGTAAACCACATGGCCGCTGGTGCGGCCTTTCCAGCGGATTTCAACAGCTAAAGGTCAAGGTATGGTTAAGGAGCGGTATCTAAATCGAGTTAATATTGTATTGCTCCGCTAACGACGCCGGCTCTCAGAGACCGTAGCCCGGCATCCAGCCTGTTTTGGGGTAGACCGCGAGCGCAGCGGCTGCGAGCGCTATGCCATAGGGCACATCCCCTGCACTGTCATGCAGGCGCATGATCCAGGCCTGGCGAGTCAGGATTCCCGGCAAGGGCAACTTGCGGAATTGCAGCAAGGCCAGAGTGAGCACGCCACCAAAAATCGAAGCGTACAGCAGATAGTCGAGCAAATGCGCAAAACCGAACCATAAGGCCGTTGCCGCCGCGAGCTTCGCATCGCCGCCGCCGATCCAGCCCTGCGAAAAGAAAACGAACGCAACGGCCAGCACAAGCGCGGCAGCGGCCAGGTGCATACCGATGGCGTAGAGGTCCATCCCAGTGACGAGCGCCAGCAGGAAAAAGCCGGCCGCGAGCGCGGTCGACAACCGGTTTGAGATGGTCATCGTCAAGAGATCGCTGGATGCGGCAAACGCCATCAGCGCCGGGAAGAAAAGGAGTCTGATTGCGTCTGCGGCCATCGTCTGCATTCCAGCTCGCGGTCCGTGTAATCGCTAAGGTAGAGCGCTCAGCTTGCGGTTCGGTTACTGCCGGCATATCCGGAGAACCCCGGAATTGCTCTACTTTAGCTGGGTGGAGATAGAGTCAAATTTGCCGTTCAATTTGCTCCCAAGTCCGCTCACGACTGCGATGATGGCGACGGAAATTCCCGCGGCTATGAGCCCATATTCGATCGCTGTTGCCCCGGCATCGTCCTTCAGAAAACGAACAAGCAAGTTCTTCATTTCCACCGTCCAACTGCCGACTAAATCGCGTCGCAACGTAAGGTTTGCGCCTTGCGCCGCAGTTAATGTCATTGAGAAATCAGAGGTTTCTTCAATTCCGTCAGGCGGCTTGACTGATCTGGTTAACGAGCCCTTAGCGCAAACTTTGCTCCCGGCGCGGATACCGCTCTTTGCACTTCATTCACCAATTTGCAGTCAACTTGATTCATCGACGTCGGCGATCATCACGCCGGTTTTGTTGTACGAGCGGCTGGAGGGCTTGATGTCGGCCTTGTCGAAGATCTACAGGCGTTCAACAGGCTTGTGGGTCCTGGCTCTTCTGGTCGCAGGCCTTTGGACACAGACGCCCGCGCGCGCCGATGAGGTCCTCAGCATCAACGTCGACCAGGCCGAGCTCCTTAATTTGCCCGACCGCGTCGCGACAATCGTCATCGGCAATCCGCTGATTGCCGATGCCACCGTGCAAAGCGGCGGCGTATTGGTGGTTACCGGCAAGGGCTTTGGCATGACCAATTTGCTGGCGCTTGACCGGAACGGGCGCGTGCTGATGACCAGAATGGTGGAAGTTCGTGGCGGTGGCACCAGCGACATCGTCACCGTTTACAAGGGCATTGAACGGGAATCTTACAGCTGCGCGCCGAATTGCGAGCGCCGGATTACGCTTGGAGATTCGCCGGCCTTCTTCAATGCGACTTTGAGCCAAAGCGGTGCGCGCAACGGCCAGGCGCAGGCTGCAAAATAGCAACGCCCAACGCCGTTCACGGCGCTCACGCTTACCGATCGGTTAACGCCGACGCCTGAGATCGACGCGTTTAAGCAACAAATCGACAAGGCGCCTTTGCTATGCAGGCCGGTGTTTCGACACCGTCGAGCCAGCGAGACGTTTGTCATGCATAGACCCACGCGAGATAAGTTTTCCGCCTGGTTTCGCCGGTTGGTGCCGTCCCGTTTGGCGCACCGCTTTGTCCGGCAGCAGGACGGTTCGGCCGCCGTCGAATTCAGTCTGGTCGCAGTTCCGTTCCTGGGACTAACGTTCGCGATCCTGGAGACAGCGCTGGTATTTTTCGCCGGCCAGACCCTCGAAACAGCGGTTACGGACTCCGCTCGCCTGATCATGACGGGCCAGGCTCAGGACAAGGCCTGGACGAAGGACGATTTCAAGACCGAGGTCTGCAGCCGCATACACGGGTTGTTTGATTGCGCCGGTGGCGTCTATGTCGACGTCAAGACGTACGAGAACTTCGCTGCCATCAACAACGACTTGCCACTGACAGACGGAAAGATTGACGAATCGAAGCTGAACTACAGCCCGGGAACGCCCGGACAAATCGAAGTCGTCACGCTTTACTATCAGTGGCCGATCTACGTTTCGCTGCTCGGAAACAATCTCTCCAACATAAACGGCAACAGGCGCCTGTTGGTCGCGACGGCGGTCTTCTGCAACGAACCATTCTCGACCGCGACACCCTCAGACTCCTGCCACTAGGCAACCCGCCATGACAGCCATGACATCGCGTATGACCAGGCTACTGCGGTCTTTCAAGCGCGACCGGGAAGGAGCTTCCGCGGTCGAGTTTGCCATTCTGGCGCCGCTCCTGATCGCGCTTTATTTCGGCTGCGTGGAAATAACCGATGGCATTGCGGCGGATCGCAAGGTCACGCTGACGGCCGGCGCGCTTGCCAACCTGACGTCTCAATCGCAGACGATCACAGTCGATGGCATGACCAATATTCTGAATGCCTCCGCGGCGATCATCAAACCGTACTCGGTCGGTAATCTCGCGGCCACGATCAGTTGTCTTGCGATCGATGCCGATGGCGTCGCCAAGGTTAAATGGAGCGCCACTCTGAACGGCACGGCCCGCACAGCCGGGTCCACCGTGACCCTCCCGTCGGCTGACCTGGCAGTTCCAAGTTCTTACCTGGTGTGGAGCGAGGTGAACTACAACTACACGCCGGTGGTCGGTTACACGATTACAGGCACGCTGCCGCTGTCGGATCAGATGTTCATGAGCCCGCGTACTCAACCGCCGGTCTACGACAGCAAATCTTGCAGCTGAAGCCTGTCATTTTTTGCGAAAATCGGATCAGGATCCGGCGTCGGGCATAGCGTAGGCGCGCCCCATTTTTTTCAAGTCACCCTTTTGCGCAAGCATCTGCCGTAAATAGGCTACGTTTGCCGCCGCCTCGCTTTCCGGCAGGTCTGCGCTTGCAATCTTTTCTGCCTCATCAAAGCGGCCGAGCAAGCCGACGACGAGCGCAAGATTTTGCCGCACTCTGGGCCCTGCATTCGGTTGGGCGGCGGCGCGCCTCAAAGTCGCCTCGGCGTTTTTCAGATCCTTTGTGAGCATGTACGACAGGCCGAGGTTGGAAAGCACCGATGCTTCGTTCGGCATGATCTTGAGCGCTGAGGCATAGTGCTTTTGGGCTTCGGCGTGGCGGCCCATCTGATCGAGCACAGCCCCCTGCGCATTGAGGATACGCCAATCCGGGTTGTCGGGCGTGTGCGCGCGCTCGAGCGTACCGAGCGCCTGCTGATATTGCCCGGCATCCGCCAGCGCGCGCCCATATGCGCCGAGCAAAGCCATGTTCTGGGGGTTGCGGATCGAGGCCTGTTCCAGGACCGCCACGGCCTGTGCACGCTGGTCGTTTGCCCGCAGTATGCGCGCATAGGCGATCGCAGTGTCCGCATCGTTCGGGTTCTGCCGATAGCGGGCACCAAGCGTCTCAAGCGAGCGTCGGGATTCGTCCGGGCCGGGCGAGGCCGTCTGCGTGGCGCTCACCAAACCTGTCGTCTCGCGAGCGCCCATATTGGAGCAGCCGCCTGCCGACAGGGCGAGAATGACCGCCAGGGCAGCCGAGGCGAGCAGATTAGCGGGGCTGGTTCTCGATGGCATAGTCGAGCAATAAAACGTTAACCCTAATGACTGGTTAACTTGTAAGCTCCCGCCTGCACCGGATTTATAGTCGCCGACATGGACTTGGACCTGGGTCTTTCCACCCACGAACTTGAGTTACGCGATCGCGCCCGCGTTTTTGCGACCGAGATCGTGCGCCCGCGCGCAGCAGCCACAGACCGTGACGAGCAATACCCCTGGGACATCGTCAAGGCGCTGAGCCAATCGGGCTATTGCGGCATGACAATCCCGAAGGCTCTCGGCGGTCAGGGTCGCTCCTTCCTCGACGCGGTTCTGGTGATCGAAGAAATGGCGAAGGCGTGCACAGTCACCTCACGAATCGTCGTCGAGACGAACATGGGCGCGATTTCCGCCGTGATGGCCTACGGCAGCGATTCCCAGAAAAGGCTGGCAGCGCAGCTCGTGCTCGAAGGCGATAAGCCGGCAATCTGCATTACCGAGCCGGAGGCAGGCTCCGATGCGACCGCGATGACTACGCGCGCCGACAAGCGTGGTGATACGTACGTCATCAACGGCAAGAAACATTGGATCACCGGCGCGGGAGTTTCACGGCTGCACCTGATTTTCGCGCGCGTCTTCGACGAGCGCGGCGAAGAGCTTGGCATCGGCGGTTTCCTCGCAGTGCGCGAGCAATCGAAAGGCCTGCGGGTCGGCAAGCGCGAGCAGACCATGGGGCTACGCGGGATGCCTGAGGCGGAAATCATTTGCGAAGACCTCGAGGTACCGGCAAGCATGGCCTTGCTGCCGCCATCGGGATTCCGCCGTGGATTTGGCGACCTCATGAATGCCTATAACAGTCAGCGTGTCGGCGCGGGCACAGTAGCGCTCGGCGTTGCGGCAGGCGCCCTCGACCATGCTTTGGAATGGGCAAAAACCCGCGAGCAATTCGGCCGGCCTATCGGTGAATTTCAGGGCCTGCAGTGGATGCTTGCCGATATGCAGACGCAGCTGACCGCCGCCCGTCTCATGCTCTACCAAGCCGCGCGCTCACGCGGCCCTGATAACAGCGAGTTTCCCGACCCGATGCTGGCCGCGCAAGCAAAGATATTAGCGTCGGAAACGGCCATTAAGATCGTGAACGATGCGCTGCAATTTTTTGGCGCGCGCGGCTATTCGCGGGAGCTTCCACTGGAACGCATGGCGCGGGACGTTCGGATGTTCACGATCGGCGGTGGCACCGCGCAGGTGCTCCGCACTCTGGTCGCTTCGAAAATGCTCGGCTGGAAACTGCCGCAGAGGCGTGACGGCTACTCACCCAGGCCTTCACTGCGCGACGCCGCGGAGTAATCATGCATCCCGTCTTTGCCAACGCCGGCAAAAACCAGGCGATCCCGATCTGGTTTGTTAATGCCGCCAACTTTGCCGCGGTGCGCTCCAAGCTTGGAAACTCCGAGCAGACCTTCGTCAGCACGGCTGCTTTCGAGGCAAAGCCTGGCCGGTCGCTGCTGCTACCGGCTGCTAACGGCAAGCTTGCCGGGGTCCTGTTCGGCATCGAAAGCCCGGACGACCCGGACCGCGACCGGTTCCGGCCGGGACAATTGGCCGGTCTTCTACCCGCCGGCACCTATCGTTTCGCCAACATGCCACACGACGCACGGCTCGCCGCATTGGCATTTGCACTGGGCAGCTATCAATTCTCACGGTATCGCAAAACGGAAGCACGCAACGTACGTCTCGTGCTTCCCGAAGGCGTCGACGGCGACGCGTTGAGTCATGTCGTCGAGGGCGTGACGCTCTGCCGCGACCTAACGAATATGCCGTCGAACGAGATGGGGCCCGCTGAACTGGAGGCCGCAGCCAGAGCACTCGCAAAAAAACACTCGGCCAAGATCCAGGTGACCAGCGGTGCCCCGCTCGCCAGGAATTTTCCGCTGGTGCACGCGGTCGGCGCAGGATCAGCCCGTGCACCGCGGCTGATCAACATGACGTGGGGCAAGGCGAGCGACCCGAAAATTACGTTAGTCGGAAAGGGTGTCTGTTTCGATACCGGCGGACTCGATATCAAGCCGGATACCGCCATGCTCAACATGAAAAAGGATATGGGCGGTGCGGCCACTGCGCTGGCGCTTGCGCACATGATCATGGCGGATGGACTGCGAGTCCGGCTGCGCGTGATCATTCCAGCGGTTGAGAACGCCGTATCCGGCACCAGCTTCCGTCCGCGCGACGTCTACGTTTCACGAAAGGGTATTTCCGTCGAAATCGGGCATACCGACGCCGAAGGTCGGCTGATCCTGGCAGATGCCCTGACGCTCGCCGAGGAAGACAAGCCGTCGCTGGTGATCGATTTTGCGACCCTCACTGGCGCAGCGCGCGTCGCTCTCGGGCCCGATGTCCCTCCGTTCTTCACGGACGATGACGCGCTTGCCGACGAAATTATGCGAGCGGCCGCAGCCGAGAGTGATCCTCTATGGCGCCTGCCGCTGTGGCGTCCCTACGCCAGCATGCTTGATTCGAAGGTCGCCGATCTCAACAATGTTGGAACCGCAGGACAGGCCGGAGCAATTACGGCGGCATTGTTCCTGCGTCGGTTCGTCACTACGAAAGCCTGGGTGCATTTTGATATTTTCGCATGGACGCCGGCGGCAAAGCCTGGACGTCCGGAGGGCGCGGAGTGCCAGTCGGCGCGCGCCATCCACGCATTGCTCCGCTCCCGATATTCTTGACTGATGGTCGCGCGCGACCCCCGCGTCAATCCATTCCGGCCTGAGATCGCCGCAAATCACCTGCGCGGACACGTCGAAGCCAAACGCTTCGTCGAGGGCAGCCGCCACCAGATCATCGAGCCGGTCACGGCGCTGCGGCGCACGCCATCGCACGACGCAAGGCTCGACACGGAAGCGCTCCTGGGCGAACGGATGTCGATCTACGAAATAACCGATGAAGGGTGGGCTTGGGGCCAGCTGGAAACCGACGGCTATGTCGGCTGGCTTTCGTCCAATGCGCTCGGACCCATCGGAGTCGCTCCGACCCACAAGATCGTGGTCCCGCGCGCATTCGCCTTTGCGGGCCCGGATATCAAGCTGCCGCCAGCCGCTGCTCTGCCGATGGGCGCACGCGTCCCCGTCACGCGGCAGGATGAGCGCTTCGCCGTCACGGCTCTCGGCTGGCATATCCCCGAGGTCTACCTGGCGCCCGTCAAGGTGCGGCAGCCCGATTTCGTCGCCGTTGCGGAGCGGTTCGTCGGCACGCCCTATTTGTGGGGAGGCAAGACCTCTCTCGGGCTGGACTGCTCGGGCCTGGTTCAGGTTTCACTTCAGGCGGCCGGGATCTCGTGTCCCCGCGATAGCGACATGCAGGAGCTTGCGCTGGGAAAACTGTCTTCGCTTGCAAGCCTGCGCCGGGGCGATCTCGTGTTCTGGAAGGGCCACGTCGCCATTGCGATTGGTCCCGAGACCCTTATTCACGCAAATGCCCACCACATGATGGTCGCAATTGAACCCGCCGCGGACGCGATCATGCGCATCAAGGCGACTGGCTCTGAAATCACCAGCGTTCGCAGAATCTAGCAAGCCACCTTCCGGCAGCTGCGCACCGAGCGGATCACGCCCTGCAATGACTTGAGTCCGGGATGGCCGAGAATGGCCACACCATTGACGACATAGGCGGGTGTTGCAATCAGCTTGGCATCCGAACCGAAATCGGCATTTTGCTTGAGAATGGCGAGCATGCTTTCGGTATTAGCGGCCTCGGCCAGCTCCTGACGATCGAGACCTATGGCCTCGGCTGCGGCAAGCACGCGCGGCGCATCGATGAGGCCACGCCCCGCGTATATACGCCGATGGAATTCCAGATACTTTTCAGGAGTCAGCATTTCGCCTGCTGCAAGCTCGACGAGCGCGCCTTGAGCGGATTGCACGGAAAGAACCGCATAAGGCGCAAACAACAATTTGAGTTTCTTGTCGGCCTGCACCAGCGCGTCAACGTCCGCGGCCGCCTCCCGGCAGAACGGACAGTTGAGGTCGTAGAATTGCACAAGGGTGACATCGCCGTTCGGATTTCCGACCGCGACCTGGCCGGGCAGCTTTGCGAGCCGCGCCAACTGCTCCGGTTTCAGATCGAAATTGGTGATCGGATCGCCTTCGTCGCTCTTGATCGGATACCGGTCGGGGCCAAATTGGGCCGCGCCTGCCGCCGTCGCCACGGCGCAGCTAAACGCCACCAGCCAGATCATCATGAGGCGCATTATTGCGACACCACGCCTTCAGGCGCGATTTCCAGTTTAAACGCCGCCGCAAACAGCGCGCGCGTGTAATCGCTCTTGGGCGCCTTGAACAACTCGGTGGCCGCGCCTTCCTCCACGACTTTGCCGTGACGCATGACCAAAAGCCGGCTCGCCAACGCAGCGACGACCCGCAGGTCGTGTGAAATGAACATATAGGTCAGGTCGTGGCGCTTCTGCAGGTCGCGCAGCAAATCGACCATTTGCGACTGGATCAGCATATCGAGCGCGCTGGTCGGCTCATCGAGAACGATGAATGTAGGCTCCAGCACCAGCGCGCGCGCCAATGCGATACGCTGGCGCTGGCCGCCCGAGAATTCATGCGGATACCGGTGTCGCGTCTGCGCGTCGAGACCGACGTCGTCCAGCGCCGCGACAACGCGCCGCTGACGTTCCGCCGCCGACAATCCCGGATGATGCACCCACAAACCTTCTTCGATGACGTCCGATATCGACATGCGCGGGGACAAAGAGCCGTACGGGTCCTGGAACACGATCTGCATGGCGTGACGGTACGGCCGCATCTCCTTGAATTTGAGCTCCTGGATAGGATCGCCCATAAACACAATGGGGCCGTCGGACGAAATCAGACGCAGGATGGCAAGGCCGAGCGTCGTCTTACCGGACCCGGATTCGCCCACGACACCAAGCGTCTCACCTTTGCGTAACTCGACGTTGACGCCGTCAACCGCCTTGATATGTCCGACAACCTTGCGCAGCACACCGCGCTTGACCGGAAACCACACCTTCAGATCTTTGGTCTCGATGACGACGGGCGCTTCCGGCCGTGGAGGCGCAGGATCCGGTTTCGGCTCCGCGGCAAGCAAGGCGCGCGTGTAGGGATGCTCGGGCGCGTTGAAGACCCGCTCCACACTGCCTTTCTCGACGATCTTGCCGCGCTGCATGACGCAGACCTTGTCGGCGACCTTGCGGACGATGCCAAGATCGTGGGTGATGAAAAGCACGGACATCCCGAGACGCGTCTGCGTATCCTTGAGCAGTTTCAGGATTTGCGCCTGCACGGTGACGTCGAGCGCCGTGGTTGGTTCATCGGCAATGAGCAGATCCGGCTCATTCGCCAATGCCATCGCGATCATCACCCGTTGACGCTGGCCGCCCGAGAGCTGGTGCGGATAACTTTTGAGGCGTCCGGCCGGATCCGGAATGCCAACCTGAGTAAGCAGATCGAGAATACGCGCCCTTGCGGCCTGACCAGTAAGGCCCTGATGTAATTCCAGAATCTCGCCGATTTGCTTCTCGATCGTGTGCAGCGGATTGAGCGACGTCATCGGCTCCTGGAAGATGATCGTGATGTCGTTGCCGCGCACGTGGCGCATTTCACGCTCGCTCAACGGAAGAAGGTCGCGCCCCTTGAACATGATCGAGCCTGACGGATGATGTGCCGCCGGGTAGGGCAGCAACTTCATCACCGACAACGCCGTGACCGATTTGCCCGATCCTGATTCTCCGACAACCGCGACCGTCTCTCCTTTGCCGATATCGAATGACACGCGATCAACGGCAAGAAATTCACGCGCGCCGCTTCCGAAGGCGATCGACAGGTCACGGATAGAGAGCAGCGTTTCGTTCGCGTTCATCTGAAGGTTTTCCTCGGATCAAACGCGTCACGGACGGCTTCACCAACGAAGATCAGCAGCGAAAGCATGATCGCGATGCTGAAAAAGCCGGTGAGCCCAAGCCATGGTGCCTGCACATTGGCTTTCCCTTGCGACAGTAGTTCACCGAGCGACGGCGAGCCGGGCGGCAGGCCGAAGCCGAGAAAATCGAGCGCGGTCAGAGTCATCACCGAGGACGACAGAATGAACGGCAGAAAAGTCATGGTCGCGACCATGGCATTTGGCAGCAAATGCCGGAAAATAATGATCGCATTCGACACCCCGAGAGCGCGCGCCGCCTGGATATATTCGAAATTTCGGCCGCGCAGGAATTCCGCGCGCACCAGACCGACCAGCGACACCCAGGAAAACAAAAGCAATATCCCGAGCAGGACGAAGAACCCCGGCACAAGAACGGACGAAATGATCAGCAGCAGATAGAGCGATGGGATGGAAGTCCATATCTCGATGAAGCGCTGAAACAGAAGATCGGTCCAGCCCCCGAAATAGCCCTGAACGGCACCGGCAGCGACGCCGATGATCGAGGATATGATGGTGAGGACCAGACCGAACAGCACCGAAATGCGGAATCCGTAAATCAGCCGCGCCAGCACATCACGGCCCCCGTCGTCGGTGCCAAGCCAGTTCGTTTCGAGCTCATCGCACTTGGCGAAACCGTGGCTCGCCGCAAACTCGCAGTCTTTTTTCGTCAGCATCCATGTGGGCTTGGACGGAAACGGTGACGGCGGTTTGCTTACCTGCGTGCTGTAGGAAAAATGGACCGGTGGCCAGATCACCGTGCCACCTTCTTTCTCAATGAGGTCTATCAGATATTCGTCTCTGTAATCCGCGGCTGTGCCGAACAGGCTTGGATCATCTCCTTTGGCAAAGGCCGTATCCGGATAGGTGAAGACGGCCGGAAAAAAGAAGCGCCCGTTCACGTGAATGAGAATCGGCTTGTCGTTGGCTATGAATTCGGCGAACAGCGACACAAGAAACAGCGTAAGGAAAATCCACAACGACCAGTAGCCGCGGCGATTGGCCCTGAAGTTTTCCCACCGGCGTTTGTTGATGGGCGATATTTTTATCCAGCGCCGCTCCGTGGATGCGTCAGGCGCCGTTCCCGCTTCCGGTTTGATTCCCGTGCGCGCGTCCACTTCAGACCTCTCGAGTCTCGAAGTCGATGCGCGGATCGATCCACGTATAGGTTAGGTCGGAAATCAGGTTCACAACGACGCCAATCAGCGAGAAAATATAAAGCGTGGCAAAGACGACGGGATAATCGCGGTTGAGAACGCTTTCGAAGCCAAGCAGACCGAGGCCATCGAGCGAAAAGATCGTCTCAATCAGTAGCGATCCGGTGAAAAAGGCATGTACAAAGGCGGACGGGAAGCCGGCGATCACAATGAGCATGGCATTCCGGAAAATGTGGCCGTAGAGCACCTGATTGCTGCTGCAGCCCTTGGCGCGCGCCGTCAGCACATATTGCTTGCGGATCTCCTCAAGAAACGAGTTCTTGGTGAGCAGCGTCATCGTCGCGAAAGCCGCCAGCGCCATCGACAGAATCGGCAGCGTTAGGTGCCAGAAATAGTCGAGTATCTTTTGCCACCACGGCAGCTCCGACCAGCGCTCCGACACCAGTCCGCGCAGCGGAAACCAGTCAAAGAAAGAGCCTCCGGCGAACAAAATGATAAGCAAAATCGCGAAAAGGAACCCGGGAATAGCGTAGCCGATGATAATAACGCTCGACGTCCAGACGTCGAAACGTGAGCCGTCATCCACCGCCTTCCGGATACCGAGTGGAATCGAAATCAGATACGTCAGCAGCGTCATCCAGATTCCGAGCGACATCGACACCGGTAGCTTCTCTTTCACCAGCTGCAAAACGCTGACGTCGCGGAAGTAGCTCTTTCCGAAGTCAAAGCGGATATAGTTCCAGAGCATCAGCGCAAAACGCTCATAGGCCGGCTTGTCGAAGCCGAACTGCTTTTCGAGTTTCTTGATGAACTCGGGATCGAGACCCTGCGCGCCACGGTATTTCGACGTCGCCGCGTCGACCTGCGAGGCCCCTTGCGCCATACCGCGGCTGCCGAAGTCGCCTCCTGCCGATCCGGAAATGCGTGACGATGCGCCGGTCTCGGCTCCAGTCAGCTTGGCAATCACCTGCTCGACGGGCCCGCCGGGCGCAAATTGCACTACAACGAACGCAACAAGCATGATCCCGAACATCGTCGGGATCATGAACAGAATGCGGCGGATGATATATGCGCTCATTGCCCTATCAGTATGACATACCGCGGCGTTGCGAAAATGCGCCGTTACGCCCAAAAAGCCTGGCTGCTGGTTTTACACCGGTTCTAGCCGCCCTTCTCGATCTTTGATGCCTTTCCGCGATCGGACCACCAGGTGGCCGGAATGCCCCTGAAATAGCGCGGCTGGGCATCCGGGCGGCCGAACACATCCCAGTACGCGATCCAGTGCGATGCCTTGTACCAGTGTGGGATCCAGAATCGGCCCGCACGGAAGACCCGATCGAAGGCCCGGCAGGCGGTAATCAGCTCGTCTCGCGTTTTTGCGGCGATGATGACCTCGATCAGCCGGTCGAGCACCGGGTCAGCGATGCCCGCCCGATTCTGTGACCCTTTGATCGCTGCCGCCTGAGAGCTGAAATAGGGACGCAAGGAATCTCCGGGCGTAGACGAAAAACTCAGGCGTTCGGTCGTGATGTCGAAATCGAAGTCGTCCACGCGGCGCCGGTACTGCACCGGATCGACGATGCGCAGGCTTACAACGAGCCCGAGCACCTCAAGATTTTTCATATAGGTGAGATGATGAGGCTTGAAGGTGGGCTCGTCGATCAGAAATTCGATCTCGATCGGCCGGCCATCGGGCATGACCCGCTTGCGGTTGACGAGCTTGAAGCCCGCTTCGTTGAGCAGTTGCGCGGCATGGCGTAGCCACCGCTTGTCTTGTCCCGATCCGTCCGTGACCGGCGGCACATAGGGTTCGCCGAACACTTCTTCAGGCAACTGACTCCGGAAAGGGTCCAGCAGCGCGATCTCGGCCTCGCTCGGCTTGCCGGTCGCTTTCATCGGTGAATTTTCGAATACCGAATGCGTTCGGTCATAAGAGCCGTACATGATATTTTTGTTGGTCCATTCGAAATCGAAAGCATCGATGAGCGCCTCACGCAGGCGCCGATCCTTGAACTTCTCTCGCCGCAAATTGATGAACCATCCTTGCGCGCCCGACGGCGTAGCGTCAGGAATCACCGCCCGCTTGACGCGGCCATCCCTGAACGCCGGAAATTCATACCGTGTGGCCCAGGTTCGCGAGGTGAATTCCTCGCGGAACAGATAACTCTTTGCGGTAAAGCCTTCGAAGCCGACTTCGCGGTCGCGGTAGTATTCGTAGCGGATGGTGTCGAAATTATTCAGGCCCCGGGATACCGGCAAGTTGGCGCCCCACCAATCCTTGACCCGGTCGAATTCGATGGAATGCCCAATCTGAAAGCGCCCGACCTTGTACGGACCACTGCCAAGCGGGATTTCCAGGGTCGACTGATCGAACGATTGCTTGGAATAGTACGCGCGGGAGAAAATCGGAAGCCCGGCGACGAACAGCGGCACGTCGCGTGCACGCCCCTCGGCGAAACGTACGACGACCGTGCGCTCATCGGTCGCCTCTGCACCTTTGCAGTCACGCAACTGCTGCGTGATGATTGGGTGGCCTGTTTCCCTCAGCGTATTGATCGACCACGCCACATCGTGAGCCGTCAGCGGCGTGCCGTCATGAAATTTTGCCTCCGGCCGCAGTGTGAACCGATAGGTCAATCCGTTGTCGGTTATTCGAACGCTGCGCGCGGCGAGGCCATACATCGCGTCGGGTTCGTCACCCGAACGCACCATCAGCGTCGCAAAGGTAAGGTCCATTCCCATCGCGCCTTCGCCCTTTAGGATGTAGCCGTTGAGCGACGTGAAAGTCAGAAATGAGCCGTTGTAGCCGCGCGTTGCGACAATCTCGGAATAGATGCCGCCTTTGGGTGCGTTCGTATTGACGTAATTGAAGTGGGTGAAATCGGCGGGATAGCCGAGGTCGCCAAAGGCCGACATTCCGTGCCGATCGGCATCTTGGGCGCTGGCAGGCGTGACGGAACGGATATTCGCACCGGCGACCGCGGCACCGGCAATTACGCTCAACGCATTGCGTCGGCTCAATCTCATGCAATCACGATCGTTGCGGCACTTTCGCTGCCTTGTCCTTGTCCCACCACCAGACCGTCGGAAATGCCGAGCGGCCGTATTTCGGCATCATTTCAGGACGACTGAATCGATCCCATCGCGCCGTGCGGACGTAAGGATACGTCCACTGTGGCACCACATAGAAGTGCCACAACAGAACCCGGTCGAGCGCCTTTGTCGCCGCAACCAGCTCGGCACGGTCCTTTGCGAAAATGACCCTTTCGATCAGCGCATCGATAGCCGGATTTTTAATGCCGATGAAGTTACGTGAGCCGGGCCGGTCTGCCGCCTGCGAACCCCAGAAGTCGCGTTGTTCGTTGCCCGGCGACAGTGACTGCGGCCAGCTCGCAATGATGACGTCGTAGTCCCACTGACGAAGGCGATTCTCGTACTGCGCGGCGTCCACCACACGCACATTCACATTCATGCCGAGCCGTTCAAGCGACGGTTTGTAGAACAGGACAAATCGCTGGGTCGCAGAATCGTCCACGAGAAACTCGAAAGTAAACGGCTCGCCCGTCTTGGAATCGACAAGCTTCGCGTTGCGAACCTCGTACCCGGCCTCACGGAACAAGGTGAGCGCCTGGCGCAGGTTGTCGCGCACTGCCTGCGGTGTGCCTCCGACAGGGTTAGTGTAGGGTTTCGTGAATAGATCAGACGGCACCTTGTCGCGAATACCTTCCAAAATCTCCAGCTCTTTGCCTTCCGGCAGACCCGTTGCCGCCAGCTCGGTGCCCTCGAAATAGCTTGCGATCCGCGAATACTGCCCGAAAAAGAGCTGCCGGTTCATTTCCTCAAAATCGAAGGCGAAATTGAATGCGCGCCTTACATGTGGATCCTTGAATTTTTCGCGCCGGGTATTGAACACGAAAGCTTGCATGATACCGCGGTCACGAACCGGAAACTCCTCGCGCACGACGCGCTTCTCGCGGACGGCGGGGAAATCGTAGGACGTGGCCCAGTCTTTCGCGCTGTTCTCGAAGCGCCAATCCAGCTGGTCGCCCTTGAAGCCTTCGAGGGCGACAGTCAGATCACGGAAATATTCGTAGCGGATCTGCTGAAAATTTCGCGTTCCAATGATGACATTGACGTCCTTGCCCCAGTAGTCATCCACCTTCTCGTAGACCAGCGTGCGGCCCGGAGCGAACTCCGTGAGTTTGTACGGCCCGCTGCCAAGCGGGGGCTCGAGCGTGGTCTGCGAGATGTCGCGTTTGTTTCCATTCTTGTCGGTGCCTTGCCACCAATGCTTCGGTAGGACCGGCAGCTGCCCTACGATGTGAGGCAACTCGCGATTACCCGGTCCATCAAAGGTGAAGGTGATCTCACGCTCTCCGGTCAGCTCGACCTTTGTGACATGGCGATAGTAGGCTCCGTAAAACGGGCTATTCGTTTTCAGAACTTCAAACGAGAATATGACGTCATCTGGCGTCACCGGCTTGCCGTCGTGCCATCGCGCATTGGCTCTCAGTCGATAGGTCACGGCCGAGTGGTCGGCGGGATGACTGACGGCGTCTGCAAGCAATCCATATGCCGTCGAGACCTCGTCAAGTGACGGCGTCATGAGTGTTTCTATAAACAACTCTGAGCCGGCAGCGATGCTGCCTTTCACGCCGGCGACGACCGTATTGAAGTTGTCGAATGTGCCGAAGGCGCTCAGCCGAACGGTGCCGCCTTGCGGAGCCTGCGGATTCACATAGTCAAAATGTTTGAAACCTTCCGGATATTTGATGTCGCCGAACAATGACAGGCCGTGCTGCCAGGTCTTGGTCTGCGCCTCGGCTCGTGACAACGAACCGAGGCCAATCGCACTCAAGGCCTGCATTGCAAAACTTGCGGCGCTCGCGCGCAAGACCGACCGGCGGCTGAAATTCATGTAATTGCTCCGACGCACGATGTACCGACCGAGATGCAATTACCACCGATTATGTCGGTTTTTCGTTTCACCGCCAGCGGGTGCCGTCTCACGCCCACGACGTACCAGTCACAAATCCGTGGCCAAACGCCGCAAGGAAGAAATATGCAAACGGCCGGGCGATACGCCCGGCCGTTGGAATGATGGTTATATTTATAATTTATTTCTTCTGCTCTCCTCCGGCCGTGGCATTTTCCGCCGCCTTCGGCAGCGGAACCGGATTATCCGACAACGTGTGCAGATAGTCGATCACGTCGGCGCGCTGCTCGGGCTTTGAAATTCCGGCGAACGTCATCGCCGTCCCGGGGATGTATTGGCGCGGATTTGCAAGAAACTTGTTGAGTTCGTCGAAGGTCCATTTTCCGCCTTTGGCCTTCATCGCGGCTGAGAAGTTGAAGCCGCCGCGGCCTTCTCCGCGATCGCTCCCGACAATATTCCAAAGATTGGGACCAACGCGATTCGGGCCGCCCTTCTCGAAAGTGTGGCAAGCGGCGCACTGCTTGGCGGTCGCCTGTCCCTTTTCGACCGAAGCCTTCGCGAGAAGGGTTTCGATCGGCTGCTCCGGTTCCTTGGCCGCTCCGGCTTTCTCGCCCCCGCTCTCTTCCTGGACGGCAATATTGAATCCCGGCTTGGCCGGCTTCTCCGGCGCGAACAGGGCGCCAGCGCCGATGTTGAGCGCAAGCAGGATAAGACAGGTGCCGAGAACGGCGCCGAGGATCTTGTTCAGTTCGAAGGAATTCATCGAAATTCGGCTCCCGAAGCGGGTCGTTGACAGTGCGGAGCGGATATCGCCAGGGACCTGGCGTCGGCGATGAGATACCGGTTTGCCTGGCCTCTGGCAACCCGTATAAGCGCCTGCGGCATTTTCGACTTTGCACATGTGCCCAGGCACCCGGCACCCCGATGCCCGACACGCTCATCCTGATTCCCGCACGCCTTGCATCGACACGCTTGCCCGGAAAACCATTGGCGGACCTGCACGGCGTCCCGATGATCGTGCATGTCCTGCGTCATGCGGAAGCCGCAGGAATCGGCGATGCCATCGTCGCAACCGATTCGGAGGCGGTCGCCGCAGCGGTGGAAAAAGCCGGGGGCCGCGCGGTCATGACGCGCAGCGATCATCAATCCGGCTCGGACCGCATTTACGAAGCGCTCGAAGCCGTTGACCCCGAACACCGCGTTGAAATCGTTGTCAATGTTCAGGGAGATTTGCCGACCATCGCCGCTGACGATATTCGCGCCGCGCTCAAACCGCTGGCCGACCGCAACGTCGACATTGCGACGCTGGCCGCCGTCATTGCCGATCCGGACGAGCGGACAAATCCCAACATCGTCAAAGTGTCCGGCCGCGAGATCGCGCCCGGCCGCCTTCACGCCACAACCTTCACCCGGGAAAATGCAACGGGCCCCGGACCGCATTATCACCACATCGGGCTTTATGCCTATCGCCGCGCAGCGCTTGAGCGCTTTGTAAAATTGCCGCCGTCGGCGCGAGAGCGGCGCGAGAAGCTGGAACAGTTGCGGGCCCTGGACAACGGCATGCGCATCGATGTGATGGTCGTGAAGAGCGTGCCGCTCGGTGTCGATACGCCGGAAGATTTGGAGAAGGCGCGTAAGCTGATCGCCGGTTGACTCGACTGCAAATGTCTGCGTACGGAACGCCCGACAAGGTGAGACATGGCAAAGAAGAAGATCATTTTTCAGGGAGAGCCGGGGGCAAATTCGCATCTTGCCTGCCGTGAAGCCTATCCGGACCACGAACCGGTGCCCTGTCCGACTTTCGAGGACTGCTTTGCGGCGCTTATTGCCGGCGACGTGGACCTGGGCATGATCCCGATTGAAAATTCCGTGGCCGGCCGCGTCGCCGATATTCATCATCTGATGCCGACGGCGGGGCTGCACATCATCGCCGAATGGTTCCTGCCCATCCGCAATCAGCTGATGGCCGTAAAAGGCGCGAGCCTCAAGACGGTCAAGACGGTGCAGAGCCACGTGATGGCTCTCGGCCAATGCCGCAACGTGATCCGCGAACTGAAGCTGAAGCCAATCGTCGCCGCCGATACTGCAGGTTCTGCACGCGAGGTCGCGGAGGCCAAGGACCCGAGCCGCGCCGCAATCGCGTCACGACTGGCGGCGGAAATCTATGGTCTCGATATCCTCAGGGAGAATGTCGAGGACGAGTCGCACTCGACCACACGCTTCGTCGTGCTCTCGCGCGAGAAGAAATGGGCAAGACCGGGCGCCGGAAAAGTCATCACGACCTTCGTGTTCAGGGTCCGCAACGTTCCGGCTGCGCTCTACAAGGCGCTCGGAGGATTTGCCACGAACGGCGTCAACATGACGAAGCTCGAAAGCTACATGGTAGGCGGCAACTTCTTTGCAACGCAGTTCTATGCCGACGTCGAGGGGCACCCTGACGATCGCGCGCTGGTCTTCGCGCTCGAGGAGCTTGCCTTCTTCTCCAAGGAACTGACAGTGCTCGGCGTCTACCCGGCACATTCCTTCCGCGAGACGTTCAAGGAAGAAAAAGACTAGGCGTCACACCGCGACGCGGCTGAGGAACCCCTCGATACCACGTTGAAGGCTTGTTGCCGCGGCTTCGACGGTTTCCGACGCTTGCAGGACCTTGCCTGCCGCGCTGCGCGTATCCCCGACCGCCCGGGTGACTTCCTCGAGGACAGAGACCATACCTTTGGCCCCGTTTGCAGCGCTCGCCACGTTGTGCGAGATCTCATCGGTTGCGCTGTCTTGCTGCTGCAGCGACAACGCCACGGCGGATGTATAGCCGTCGATTTCGCGCATGCGACCGGAATTGCGGAGGATCGCATCGACGGCCACCCGCGTCGAATTCTGGACTGCCTCGATCTGGCCGGCGATTTGCTCGGTCGCCTTGGCGGTCTGCACGGCAAGCGATTTGACTTCAGATGCGACCACGGCGAAGCCACGGCCAGCCTCGCCGGCACGCGCCGCTTCGATTGTGGCATTGAGCGCAAGCAGATTTGTCTGCCCCGCAATGTTGCGGATCAGATTGACGACCTCGCCGATCTGCTGAACCGTTTCGGTGAGGCGAGCCATATGCTCGTTGGTCGTCTGCGCTTCAGCGACGGAATGCGATGCAACTTCGGCCGCCTGGCTGATCTGACGCCCGATTTCGCCGATCGACGCGATCAGCTCTTCGGTGGCCCCGGCAGCGGCGATCATATTGGCCGACGCCTCATTCGTCGTCTGCACCGCGCTCGCCGCCCGGTCCGAGGTGAGGGCCGAGGAATTGGACAGCGCCCCGGCGATCGAGTTCAGAGCGGCGGTGCTTTCCGAAACCGTGCGCAGCACGGCGGCAACGCTCTCACGGAAAGCGTGGATCTCTGTCTCGATCGTCACACGGCGGCGTTCCTGCTCCGACAGTGCGGCGCTCTTCCTCTCGGCCTCGATGCGTTCGGTGATGTCGTCATGCGTTCCGATCCAATATTTGCCATTCTGGACTGGCCGGTTGACCACGAGGACAGCGCGCCCATCGGGTGTCTCGACAATCCGGTTCATCACGGCGCCATCGCGCACGGCCGTCATGATCTCCGAGCGATATTTTTCGGGATCGAGATTGAGGCTTCCAGTCGTGATGCGGTTCTGGATCAATTCCATAAGCGTGCAGCCGGGCTTCACGACCGACGGCGACAACCCGTACATTGCGACGTAGCGATCATTGACGACAAGAACACGCTCCTGCGCGTCGAAGAGAACGACGCCTTGCGTCATATTGTTGAGAACCATTGACAGCAGTGCGCCGTCGCCGCTTCGCCGCCGCCAAAACATTGCGGCTGCCATCGCGGCTAAACCGACGATGGCTACCAAGGCATATGTCTGGAGGTACTGTGCGGAAAGATAATCCAAGGCCCGACCCGCCCCCAAGGTCCGACCTTATAGGGCCGCAAGTTTTTATTAATTGTTAAGCTGCGGTGGCCCGGGAACCCGCGTCTGTTCGAAACGCTCGACAAAGCGGGGCGAAAGCTTGCGTAGGCGCCCAAGATCGATGCGGCCGGAGCGCGTAATATAACTCATGGCGAAATCGACTGGCGCAAGTTGCATGTGCTCTGCAAATCGTTCGTACCAGGTCGCACTTCCGTTGGCTCCGGCAACCAGCTTTTCGAGGATGGGCCGCCGTGCGGCTTCAAAGCCCTGCAACGCAGCGGGGATATTGTTCGCGCTAGCGGCCAACGCCTTATCAAGCGCAATCGCATCCTCCATCGCCAGCCTGGTCCCGGAGCCAATAGAAAAATGGGCGGTATGCAACGCATCCCCGATAAGCACGCAATTGCGAGCAGACCATTTTTCGTTATGGACGATTGGGAACTGCCGCCAGATCGAGTTGTTCGAAATCAATGAATGACCATCGAGTGTAGTCGCAAAAACTTTTTCACAAAGACGCCTGCCTTCCACCTCTTCCAATCGCGCAAGACCGGCGCGCGCGAATGTTGGTTCATCGACCTCAACGATGAACGTGCTCAGCTCCGGTGCGTATCTGTAGTGATGTGCGTTAAAGCATCCGAGCTCGGTCTCGATAAATGTCTGCGTCAATGTCTCGAAACGCTTGGTGGTGCCAAACCAGGCGAAGCGGTTTGTCATCAGGCGAACCGTCGACTTCAATTCACTCGCATGACTACGGCGCACCAGTGAATTGACCCCATCGGCGCCGACAATGAGATCGGCTTTGCCCAGATCATCGAGGCTTTGGACTGCTCGCCGATAGGCCGGCTCGACTCCTACCGAGGCCACCCTCGCCTGCAACAACTGCAGCAACTTCAGCCGGCCGATGGCCGCAAAGCCGACACCATCGATCACCACGCGCTCGCCGCGATGCACGAGCGTGATATCGTTCCATGATTCCATGTGCGGCGCGATGGCCGCATGGGTCTGCGGATCGTCCTCGCGCAGAAAGTCCAGCGCCTTGTCCGAAAATACGACGCCGAAACCGAAAGTAGCATTGGCGGCGTTTTGCTCGAATACGCTGACGTCGGCGTCGGGCTGCCGCCGCTTGATCAGATAGGCAAGATAGAGGCCGGCGGGACCCGCGCCGAGGATGGCAATGCGCATGGCTCAGTGTCGCAGAGGGTCCGCCCCGGCGAAAGCGGCAACGACGCTCAAATCGTCTGATTATATGCGCCGACTTCCGGATGCGTGCGCAATACGCCGTCGACCGCCTTGAACATATCGCGCATGCGCTGCTCGGACACCGGGCTTTCGACAACGACTACCAGCTCCGGCTTGTTGGACGACGCGCGCACCAGGCCCCAAGTGCCATCCTCGAGGGTGACGCGCACGCCGTTGACGGTGACCAGCTCGCGGATCGCCTGACCCGCCACTTTCGTGCCGTCGGCCTTGGCGGCTTCGAACTGCTTCACGACGGAGTCCACAACCGCGTATTTCTTCTCGTCGTCGCAATGCGGCGCCATGGTGGGCGAGCCCCACGTCTTCGGCAACGCCTTGCGCAGATCAGCCATGGTCTTTCCGGGATTGCGATCAAGCATGTCGCAGACCGCAAGCGCGAAAATCATGCCGTCGTCGTACCCACGGCCGAATGGTTTGTTGAAAAAGAAGTGCCCGGATTTTTCAAACCCGGCGATCGCACCAAGCTCGTTGACGCGCCGCTTAATGTAGGAATGCCCTGTCTTCCAATAGTCGGCCTTCACCCCGTTCGCCTTCAGCACCGGATCCGTCAGGAACAGGCCGGTCGATTTCACGTCCACGACGAAAGTCGTGTTCCGGTGCATTGTCGACATGTCGCGGGCGAGCATCACGCCGACCTTGTCGGCGAAAATCTCTTCGCCTTCATTGTCCACGACGCCGCAACGGTCGCCGTCGCCGTCGAAACCGAGCGCAACATCGGCGCGGTTGACCAGCACCGCGTCGCGCATCGCGTGCAGCATCTTCATGTCTTCGGTGTTGGGATTGTAGCGCGGGAATGTATGATCGAGATTGCAATCGAGCGGTACGACTTCGCAGCCGACGGTTTGCAGGATTCGCGGCGCAAAGGCTCCCGCCGTGCCGTTGCCGCAGGCCGCGACCACTTTAAGCTTCCGCTTGAGCTTCGGCCGCTTGGTAAGATCGGCAATGTACCGCTCGGGAAAGTTCTCAACGAATTCGTAGCTGCCGCCTGTCCTGAAGTCGAATTTCGCGCCAAGCACGATCTCCTTGAGGCGTTTCATCTCGACCGGGCCGAAGGTAAGCGGCCGATTGGCGCCCATCTTCACGCCGGTCCAGCCGTTGTCGTTGTGCGAGGCTGTAACCATCGCAACGCACGGCACGTTGAGCTCGAACTGCGCAAAATAGGCCATCGGCGTGATCGCCAGGCCGATGTCGTAGACCTTGCAGCCCGAAGCCATCAGACCCGAGACCAGCGCCATCTTCACCGACGACGAATAGCTGCGGAAATCGTGACCGGTGACGATCTCGGGTTTCACATTCAATTCGCGAATAAGCGTGCCGAGACCGACCCCCAGCGCCTGCACGCCCATGAGGTTGATTTCCTTTTCCAGAAGCCAGCGCGCGTCATATTCGCGGAAGCCTGTCGGCTTCACGAGCGGCGTGGATTCATAGGCATAGGTATTTGGCGTCAGTGCAGGTTTCGGCGTCGGAAACATCAGGTCCTCGAAGGGTGGGAGAATCCAATACCCCAACGCCGCAGAGCCGCAAAGCGCTCCATCGGCATAACACGTGGTTGGACGTGAAGAAGTCTTGCCTACTGCTCGAGGACTATACGTCCATTGGCATATTCGTAGCGTTTGAGCCGCGACAGGAAGGACACGCCGAGCAGGTTTTTTGCGAGCGCCTCGTCGGGAAGCACCATGGCGGGCACGTCATAGACAGTAATACCGCCGAGCTCGATGCGGTCGATCGTGGCGCGCGCCGCCTTGATTTTTCCATTGGCCGTTATCGCAGTAGCCGTGTAGTCGCTCGGCCGCGGACGAATTCCGACCCGCGCGGCATCCGATTCGCGCAGCACGACGAGCGAGGCGCCGGTATCGATAATGAAGTCGACGCTTCGACCATCGATCCTGGCTTCAACCTGGAAGTGGCCGAGACGATCCGCTTCAAGCATCAGGCTGCGCCCGGACGTCGTCGCTTCGCGCGGTTCGTAAGCCGGCTGCACCACCGCAGCCTGCGGCGGCGGAGACGAGACTGCCTGGTCGGCATAGCGGGCGGCGGCACCACCGAGCACGACCAAAACAACGGCAAAGATCATGAGCTGGCGCATGACCGGATCCAGAATTCAGGTCGCGAGGTTACCTGGGCAGACTCAAGGGGAGCTTAACGGGAAAGGCGCGCCTTATCGCCGTTTACCCATGGTCAGCCACCCGTTAGCTGATTTCAGACAATTGAATCTAATAATCAGCGACCGCGCGGCTTTGCACGCCGCGTCGCCGGCGCGGTCAGCGGGTCGTCTGGCCAGGGATGCTTGGGATAGCGGCCACGCAGGTCGGACCGAACATCCTTGTAGCTGCCGCGCCAGAAGCCAGGCAGGTCGCGCGTGACCTGAACCGGTCGGTGCGCGGGCGACAGCAGCTCGATCAGCAGGGGCACGCGTCCCCCCGCAATGACCGGATGCACAGCGAGCCCGAACAGCTCCTGCACGCGGATGGCAAGCTTGGGTCCTTCTCCTCCTTCATAGTCGATCGGCACGTTAGAGCCGGACGGCGCGGTGAAGTGCGTGGGCGCTTCCGCGTCGAGGCGTTTACGCAAATTCCATGGGACCAGGGCATCGAGTGCAACGCCGAGATCGTCCGCGCCAATTTGCGAGCGTGCGGTTTTCCCCTCGAGAAACGGAGCAAGCCAGTCCGCGGCTGTGCGCACGAGCGCATGGTCGGACAAATCAGGCCATTCGTAGCCTTCGGCCCTGCGCAAAAAATTCACGCGATCCCGGAATTGCAGCTGCGCCTTGCTCCACGGCAACTTGGCCATTCCCAAGCCGACGATTCCCTCGGCGAGCAGCTTTGCGGCCTCGGCACCGGGCGCAACCGGCAGCGTCCGTTCGCTCAAGATCAGTGCGCCAAGCTTCCTGACGCGGCGCGAGCGAAGCGATGCCGATGCCGCCTCGAATGTAACCGCTTCGTCCTCTTCGATGTGCTCGGTGAACCGCGCTTCGATCTCGTCGGGGCTGATGGCGGCTGCGAGGATGATGCGGCTTGCGGCCGCCGCGCCCGTGAGCTCGGCAACCGCCAGATAGGGTTCGCGCGCAAGCGGCGACGCCGGATCGACATTGCCGCCACGGCCATTGGCGAGGAGAAAGCTGCCATTGCCACTGCCGCGATTTTTCGCGATGCGGTCGGGATAGGCGAGAGCGAGCAGCGAGCCGGGAGAATGCTCGCTAGGCGCGGCCTTGCCCCCGGCCGTTTCAGCCCACCGCCTCAACATTGCCCGCGCATCGTCCGCGCGCTTCGACCGATCGCGGCGGAAATTGTCTAGCCGATGACGCAGATCGACATCATCGCCCCCGAGGCCTCGTTCCGTGACGACCGCTGCAATGGCGGCAGCTATCTCCCCAGCGCCTTCGGCTGCTGCATCGACAACCATGCGTGCAAGCCGTGGGGGCAACGGAAGCGCCCGCAGCTTGCGGCCTTCTTCGGTGATACGCCCGGCTCGGTCGATGGCGCCGAGCTCAGTGAGAAGTTTCGTGGCTTCGCTGAGCGCGGCACGTGGCGGAGGGTCGAGGAATGCAAGTCTTTCCGGGTCACTGGTGCCCCACTGCGCCAGATCGAGCACGAACGAAGACAGGTCCGCAGACAGTATTTCCGGGCGCGTGTATGCATCCAGCGAGGCGGTCTGCGGTTCGTCCCACAGCCGGTAGCAGACGCCGGGCTCTACGCGCCCTGCCCGGCCGCGCCGTTGATCGGCAGCGGCACGGGACACCCGCACGGTTTCGAGCCGCGTGATTCCAACGTCGGGCTCGTAACGCGGCACGCGCGAGAGCCCGCTGTCGATAACGACCCGGACCCCCTCGATGGTAAGCGACGTTTCGGCGATCGACGTCGCCAACACCACCTTGCGGCGCCCCGGCGGCGCCGGCGAGATCGCGCGATCCTGCTCGCGCGCATCGAGCGCACCGTAAAGGGCGACGATATCGACGGTGGTGTCATTGATGCGTTCTTTCAGCAGCGACTCGGTGCGTCGGATTTCACCGGCGCCGGGCAGAAACACCAGGAGCGACCCAGTTTCTGCCCGCAATGCGCGCTCGATGGCTTCCGTGACTTGCCGCTCGACCGGAGCACGCAGATCGCGGCCAAGATAGCGGGTCTCCACCGGAAAGGCCCGGCCTTCGCTTTCAATCGCCGGCGCATTGCCTAGCAGCGCTGCGACGCGCGCACCGTCGAGCGTGGCCGACATGACCAGCAGCTTGAGGTCGGGCCGCAGCGCCTGTTGCGCGTCGCGCGCCAGCGCCAGGCCGAGATCGGCATCCAGCGAGCGCTCGTGGAATTCGTCGAACAGCACCGCGGCAACGCCTTCGAGCGATGGATCGTCGATCATAAGGCGCGTGAAAATGCCTTCGGTCACCACCTCGATCCGCGTTCGCTTCGTGACCCGCGAGCCGAACCGCACGCGCAGACCGACAGTGTCACCGACTTGCTCGCCAAGAGTTGCCGCCATGCGGGCAGCGGCGGCGCGCGCTGCGAGCCTGCGCGGTTCCAGGACGAGAACCTTCTTGTTCTTTGCCCAGGATTCCTCGAGCAGAACCAGCGGCACCCGCGTGGTCTTGCCGGCGCCGGGCGGAGCAACCAGCACCGCAGCATTGCGGTCAGCGAGCGCCTGGCTCAGCGCCGGGAGCGCCGTGTCGATCGGTAAAGATGCGTCGAATTTTGCTGCCACAGCGATTGCCTTCACCGCCCGCGCAAGCGGGTGGTCCCACTAATACAAACATCGGATGAAATGCGAAGCGAAGGCGTTTTAGCGTGTCCCCCGCCTCCGCGGGGGACGGCAACTTCTATTGAACGGCTGGGCTATCCACATTTGCTAGTCCCGCGCCCGTCCAACGCCTTCGTAAGCGAAGCCACGGCGGGACATTTCGTCGGGCCGATATACGTTTCGAAGGTCGACGAGTACCGGCTGCGCCATAACCGCTTTCAGCCGGTCAAAATCAAGCGCACGGAATTGCTCCCATTCGGTCACAATCACGAGTGCAGCGGCACCCTTGGCGCAGGAATAGGCGTCATCGCAAAAAGTGACGTTGCCGATCAAGCTCTTGGCCTGCTCCATGCCGACCGGATCGTAGGCGCGCACTTTGGCGCCCATATCCTGCAATGCCGTGATAAGCGGAATTGAGGGCGCCTCCCGCATGTCGTCGGTATTCGGCTTGAATGTCAGTCCGAGGACGGCCACAGTTTTTCCGCGCACATCCCCATTGAGCGCTGCCGAAACTTTGCGCGCCATCGCGCGTTTGCGCGCATCGTTTACAGCGGCAACTGCCTCCACAATCCGAAGCGGTGACGCGTGGTCCTGCGCCGTCTTGATCAGGGCAACCGTATCCTTGGGAAAGCAGGATCCGCCGTAGCCCGGTCCCGCGTGCAAGAATTTTGATCCGATCCGGTTGTCGAGCCCAATGCCGCGCGCGACTTCCTGCACGTCGGCGCCGACCTTTTCGGCAAGGTCGGCTATTTCGTTGATGAAGGTGATCTTGGTGGCGAGGAACGCGTTGGCGGCGTACTTGATCAGTTCGGCTGTGCGGCGTCCGGTGAACAGAATCGGCGAACGATTGAGGTAAAGTGGCCGGTAGAGCTCGCTCATTAGCTCGCGCGCGCGCGTATCGGTGGTACCGATGACGATACGATCGGGAAGCTTGAAATCGCGGATGGCGGCGCCTTCACGAAGGAACTCAGGGTTGGACACGACGGCACAGTCGGCGTCCGGCCGAGTTTCGCGGATGATGCGCTCGACCTCATCGCCGGTACCGACCGGAACCGTCGACTTTGTTATGACGACGGTAAATCCGTCGAGGGCGCGCGCGATCTCGCGCGCGGCATCATAGACAAAACTGAGATCCGCGAACCCATCGCCGCGACGCGACGGTGTACCGACCGCAATGAATACCGCATCGGCTTCAGCAACCGCTCCGCTGAGTTCTGTCGTGAATTTCAGACGGCCAGCGCGCGCGTTGATCGCAACCACTTCGTTGAGACCGGGCTCATAAATCGGAACCTCACCGCGCGTAAGCGCAGCGATTTTTTCTTTATCCTTATCGACGCAAATGACTTCGTGCCCGAAATCGGCGAAACATGCGCCGGAAACAAGGCCGACATAGCCGGTGCCGATCATCGCAACGCGCATTTACTAATCCACTTAACCTTTATCGCCGAACCCGGTGGCGTCTCCATAGCAGAGCCGATATCGAGTGGCGAGAGCCGCGATCGCGTTTGAGCTTTGCAAGATTAAAACCGATACGGCGAAGTGTGGCACGCATATAATGAACGGCGCTCAAATCCATAACGGGCGAGTCGATTGGGTCGACTACGCCAAGGGCTTTTGCATCATCTTCGTCGTGATGATGCATTCGACGCTCGGCGTCGAAGCCGTTGTTGGATACGAAGGCTGGTTGCACACCGTTGTCGCGTTCGCGCTGCCATTTCGCATGCCGGACTTCTTCCTGATTTCCGGCCTCTTTCTTGCCAATGTCATTGACCGACCGTGGCGGCAATATGTCGACCGCAAGGTCGTGCACTTTGCATATTTCTACCTGCTCTGGATGACGATCCAGTTTGCGATCAAGGCGCCCGGAATGGTTCACGAGCAGGGCGCAGTGGAAGTCGCGCGTCTCTTTCTCTTGTCGTTCATCGATCCATTTGGAACTCTGTGGTTCATCTATTTGCTGCCGGTATTTTTCGTCTTCATCAAATTGACGCGCCGCGTGCCGGTGCCGGTCATCTGGCTGTTCGGCGCCGCACTCGAGATCGCGCACATCAATACTGGTTGGATGGTACCGGACGAGTTCGCCGCCCGGTTCGTCTACTGCTACACGGGCTATATCTTCGCAAAGCCGATCTTCGCCCTCGCCGCGCGTGCACAAACCGCACCGCTGTTCGCACTCGCCGGATTGCTGGCCTGGGGCCTGCTCAACGGCACAATGGTCTATCTCGGCTATGAGCGCCTGCCGCTCGTCTCGCTTGCACTCGGGCTCGCCGGCGCCTGCGCGGTGGTCACCGCCGCAGCACTGATGGCGAAAAGCGACCTGTTCAAGCCGCTGCGCTACTGCGGGCGCAACTCGATCGTCATCTATCTCGCCTTCTTCCTGCCGATGGCGGCAACGCGCGCCGTGCTGCTCAAGAGCGGCCTGATCGCCGATGTCGGCACGATCTCCGCGCTTGTCACCTTGGCCGGCATCATCGGCTCGCTCGGCTTGTTCTGGGCGGTACGCGGAACTCCCGCGCGCTTCCTGTTCGAGCGCCCCTCGCCGTTCTGGCTGGCGCCGCCGAAGCGCGCCGTGCAGCAGCCGGCTGAATAAGTCCACAGCCGCCCTGAGGCGGATTGATAAAGACACGGCGACGGCCCACATTCGGGCCATGCCTGCTCCCGCAAAATCGAAAACCGCCAAGCCTACGAAGATCTCGCCGGCGGCATCCACAGCGGCGTCACCTGCGGCCCGGCCGGTGAAAAAGGGCGACCACGTCTTTCTTGTCGACGGATCCGGTTACATTTTCCGCGCCTATCATGCGATCAGGTTCGAGCCGCGCACGCCCGACGGCACGCATGTGAATGCAGTTTATGGCTTCTGCAACATGTTGTGGAAGCTGCTCAAGGAAATGAAGCCGGACGAGCGGCCGACGCATCTCGCGGTTGTCTTCGACAAGTCCGAGAAGACCTTTCGCACCGAGATGTACAAGGAGTACAAGGCGCATCGGCCTCCCCCGCCCGACGACCTCATTCCGCAGTTCCCTCTCATTCGTGACGCCGTGCGCGCGTTCGAGATCCCGTGCCTCGAGCAGGCCGGGTACGAAGCCGACGACCTGATCGCGACCTACGCCCGCATGGCCTGCGAAGCCGGCGCAACCGCGACCATCGTGTCCTCCGACAAGGACCTCATGCAGCTCGTGAACGACTGCGTGATCATGTACGACACCATGAAGGATGCGCGGATCGGAATTCCCGAGGTCATCGAGAAATTCGGCGTGCCGCCGGACAAGGTGATCGAGGTCCAGGCGCTGATCGGCGACACATCCGACAACGTGCCCGGCGTGCCGGGCATCGGCGTAAAAACCGCGGCGCAGCTGATCGGGGAGTACGGTGATCTTGAAACGCTGCTCAAGCGTGCCGGCGAGATCAAGCAGGACAAGCGACGTCAGGCGCTCATCGACAACGCCGAGGCTGCGCGCATGTCCAAGAAGCTTGTCACGCTGGACGATCGCGTGCCACTGGATGTGCCGATCGAAAGCCTCGGCGTCCACGAGCCGGACTACAAAGGGCTGATCGCATTTCTGAAATCGATGGGCTTCAAGACGCTGATTCAGCGCGTCGCCGAGAAAAGCGGGGTCGACGCTGCGCAGATCGATGCCAGCGGCGTGGATTCGACCCCAGCAGGAAAGCCAAGCGCTGCTCCTGCTCCGTCGAGCCGGACTGCCGGACAGGGACAGCTGCCGCTTGATGTCTCCACGCCGCGCAAGACCCCCGGACCGAGTACGCCTACGCTCACGCCGATTTCCTTGGCTGAGCGCCGCTTGGCCTCATTGCGGCAGGTGAAGCTCGACGCCGCTAAATATGAAACAATCGAGACGCTTGATCGCCTGCAACACTGGATCGCTCGCGCGCACGAGACCGGCGTGCTGGCGCTCAAGACCGAGACCAGCAACCTCGACCCGATGCAGACCGCTCTTTGCGGCGTTGCAATCGCAGTCGCGCCGAATGAAGCGGCCTATCTGCCGCTCGGGCACCGTGAAGCCAGCGAGGGCGAAGCGTCGGGCCTCTTTGCAGCCAAGCTATGCGACGGGCAGATCCCTGTGCGCCAGGCACTCGATGCGCTCAAGCCGGTTCTTGAAGACCAGTGCATTGTCAAAGTAGGCCACGATATCAAGCGCGATTGGCTGGTGCTGGCGTGCCGCGGGGTCCGGCTCGGGGCGACCGACGACACGATGCTGATGTCGTACGTCATGGACGCCGGCAAAGGCGCGCATGACATCGACAGTGTCGTTACGCGCTATTTTGGCCGCAGCCCGGCGCGCTTCAACGATGTGAAGAGCAAGGACAAGGCATTATTCACGCCCGAAGCAACGCCTATTGCCCGAGCTGCGACATACGCCGCCGAAGACGCCGACATTATCCTCCGCCTCTGGCAGACCCTGAAGCCACGCATGGCTGCGGACAAGGTCGTCAGCGTTTACGAGACCCTCGAACGCCCAATGCCGCAAGTCCTCGCCTCGATGGAAGAACGCGGCATCTCGGTCGATCCCGGCGTTCTGTCACTGCTCTCGAATGAGTTCGGCAAAAAGCAGGTGGCGCTGGAGCAGGAGATCAACAAGATCGCCGGAACGCAGGTCAATCCCGGCAGCCCAAAGCAGCTTGGCGACATTCTTTTCGGACAAATGGGCCTGCCGGGCGGAACGAAGACCAAGACGGGTCAGTGGTCGACGGGCGCGCGAACGCTCGAGGAGCTGGCCGAGCAGGGACACAAGCTTCCGCAGGTGATCCTGGACTGGCGCCAGGTCTCGAAACTGCGCTCGACCTATACCGAGGCCCTGCCCCAATACGTCAACCCAAAGACGCACCGCGTTCACACAAGCTACGCGCTCGCGTCGACCTCAACCGGGCGGCTATCATCCTCCGAGCCAAACCTGCAGAACATTCCAATCCGCACTGAAGATGGCCGCAAGATCCGGCGCGCCTTTGTCGCCGCTCCGGGAATGAAGCTTGTCTCCGCCGACTACTCGCAGATCGAGCTTCGGCTTCTGTCAGAGGTCGCGAACGTACCGACGCTTCGCAAGGCTTTCCAGGACGGTGTCGACATTCACGCCATGACCGCGTCGGAAATGTTCGGCGTGCCGGTCAAGAATATGCCGGCTGACGTGCGCAGGCGTGCGAAGGCGATCAATTTCGGAATCATCTACGGGATTTCCGCCTTCGGCCTTGCCGCACAGCTCGGCATCGCCTCCAAAGAAGCGAGCGACTACATCAAGAAATATTTCGAGCGCTTCCCGGGCATCCGCGACTACATGGACGAAACGCGCGAATTCTGCCGCGAGCACGGCTACGTGCTGACCTTGTTCGGCCGCAAATGCCATTATCCCGATATCAAGGCGAGCAATCCGTCGATCCGCTCGTTCAACGAACGCGCCGCGATCAATGCCCGCCTGCAGGGATCGGCGGCCGATATCATCCGGCGCGCGATGATTCGCATCGAGCCCGAGCTCAAGAAAGACAAACTCAAGGCGCAGATGTTGCTGCAAGTGCATGACGAATTGATCTTCGAGGTCCCGGACAACGAAGTCGAGCGCACGCTGCCGGTCATCAAGAGCGTCATGCAAAGCGCTCCCGACCCGGCGGTCGCACTGCATGTGCCGCTACAGGTGGACGCCCGCGCGGCCGACAACTGGGAAGAGGCGCACTAGTCCGGTTCTCAAGGCACCACGGCGAAGAACAAGAACACCGCGAAAATCACAAGGTGAACAATGCCCTGGAGCACGGTCGTCCGGCCCGTGCCCAGAGTGATTATGTTCACGACCAGCGTGAGCACCAGAAGCACTTCCTCTTTGGTGTTCAGCCCAAGCTCGAGCGGTTTTTGAAGAATGATCGAAACGGCGGCAACCGCCGGGATCGTAAGCCCGATGCTCGCAAGGGCCGAACCCAACGCCAGATTGAGGCTGGTCTGCAAACGGTTGGCTTGAGCCGCCCTGAGCGCGGCCAGTCCTTCCGGCAGCAGGACCAAAGCGGCAATCACGATTCCCACCACCGCTTCCGACGCATTGAGCGAGGCCACGCCGAACTCGATCGTCGGCGTGAGAGATTTCGCAAGGCCGACAATAGCGACAAGAGCGGCGAGCAGAATTCCAACACTTATTAGCGCGGCTGCGTTGGATGGAGGCGGTGCGTGAGATTCCTCATCGCCGCCTCGCACGGGAAGAAAATAGTCGCGGTGGCGCACCGTCTGAACGAAGACGAACGCGCCATAAAGCAATAGCGAGATGATCCCGGCGAAGACAAGCTGTGGCGTGTTGAAATATGGCCCTGGGGCAGTCGTTGCAAAATTGGGCAAGACCAGCGTGAGAATGGTGAGCGCGGCGAGCACAGCCAAGGCCGCGCTCGCGCCATGAACCTGGAATCCCTGCTCGTGATGCCGGGCACCGCCCCACAGCAAACACAGTCCGACGATGCCATTGCACACAATCATCACCGCCGCGAATACGGTATCGCGGGCCAAGGCTGCTTTTCCTGATGGCACTGCGATCATCACCGAAACGATCAGCGCGACCTCGATGACCGTGACCGCGACCGCCAGCACGAGCGTGCCGAACGGCTCGCCCGTGCGATGTGCGACCACCTCGGCGTGATAGACCGCCGCGAAGACCGTGGCGATCAAAACCGCGCCTGCGATCGCTGCAACGCCCCCTCGGACCTGCAGGAACGGGGTCAGCAACAGGATCAGCCATGCCCCTGCAGGCCAAACCCAGGCCCACCAGGGAATTTGCATCGCGCTTGCACGCCGCCGGCCGCCTGGAGTTTTGCCCATTATCCGGGTGCTAGCTTCGCTTTTTCCGGCGCGCCTTTGCAGATCCACGACGAACTGAAGATGCCGCCTTGGCTGCCTTGGCCCCTTTCGCGGGCAACACCGCGATCGCTTCGATTTCGAACAAGGCACCGGGCCGCGCCAGTTGCGAGATCGCGACCGTCGTGCTCGCCGGTGGCGCCGACATGTTGAAGTGCGCGTCGCGCACCTCGCGGAAAATCGCGATATGCGACATGTCGACAAGATAGTTATTGATCTTCACAACGTCTCTGAGCGTAGCGCCGGCGTCGGCAAGCGCGAGCTTGAGGTTCTCGACGGCCTTGTTTGCTTGGGCGCGAAAATCCCCCGGCTCGCCGACGAGTCTATTCTCCATGTCGAGACCGAGCTGTCCGGCGATAAAGATCAGGCGGTTCGGCCCGGTCGCCTCAACGACATAAGAGTAGCCTGGTGGCTTAGCGAGCGTTTTCGGATTTGAAAAGCGGACGTTGGCGGCCACGATGTCCTCCTTGTTCTGCGCCCCTTCGGTGGGCGCCGGATTATGCGCGCATCATCCTAATGTGCAAAAGGCTCGGCTTGACTATCCAATACGGGTGCCGGACCTTGTGAAGGGGAACGGAAGGGTGCGTAAAGGCCGCCACGGCCGGGCGCCCGGGACCTGGGGAGCTCGGCAATGACCGCACAGGCGGTTTCTCACGTCTATTTCGGCTTGAACGCGATGTGGGTTTCGACCTGCATCCTCGCGATCACTTATGCCGTCATTATGTCTGAGAAGGTCAACCGCGCGATCGTCGCGTTGGTTGGCGCGGGCGTGATGGTCCTGGTGGGCGTCCTCGATCAGGAAGAGGCCATCAAAGGCGTCGATTGGAATACGATCGGCCTGCTGACCGGCATGATGATCCTGGTATCGATCTCGCGCCGCTCCGGCATGTTTCAATACCTGGCGGTTTGGTCGGCGAAAGCGGCGAAGGCCCATCCCGGTGGCATATTATTCATCCTTCAAATTACCACCGCGGTGCTGTCTGCCTTTCTCGACAATGTCACGACTGTACTTCTGATCGTTCCGGTGACGCTCGCGATCTGCAACACCCTCAAGGTACCGGCCTATCCGTATTTGTTTGCGGAAATCTTCGCGTCGAACATCGGCGGCACCGCGACATTAATCGGCGACCCGCCCAACATCCTGATCGGTTCGCAGGCGGGATTGTCATTCAACGAGTTTGTCTACCACCTGACGCCGGTGATCATCGTTGTGATGGTCGTGCAAGCGATTATCATCCATTTCCTTTGGGGCAAAGATCTCGAGGCTTCAGCGGCGGCGGAAGCTCGCGTCATGAAGATGAAGCCTGAAGACGCGATCGAGGACTGGCTGTTGCTGAAACAGTCGCTCGCAGTACTCACCATTGTCATGGTTGCGTTCGTCCTAGCACGGCCGTTGCATCTCGAACCCGCCACGATTGCCATGTTTGGCGCCGCTGTCCTGATGCTGCTCGACAACTGGGCGCATCACTCCGAAAAGGCGGCAAAAAATATCCACCAGACGTTCGGCGACGTAGAGTGGATTACCATCTTCTTCTTTATTGGCCTGTTCATCGTCGTTCATGGCGTCGATGTTGGCGGACTGCTGCGATTGCTCGCAAACAAGCTGGTCGCCGCGACGGGCGGCAACATGGCGCATGCTGGATACGCCATTCTGTGGGCGTCGGCGTTCCTGTCGGCGATCGTCGACAATATTCCCTTCGTCGCGACCATGATCCCCTTGATAAAGAGCATGGCGCCTGCCTACGGCGGCGCCGACAAGATCGAACCACTATGGTGGTGCCTCTCGCTCGGCGCCTGTCTCGGCGGCAACGGTACGCTGATCGGGGCCTCCGCCAACCTCACTGTCGCCGGCATCGGCGACCGCAACGGTGTGCCGTTCCGCTTTATCACTTACACTCTCTACGCTTTCCCGATGATGGTCGTGTCAGTTGCGATCTGCCATGTCTATATCTGGTGGCGATATTTTTAGGCGGTCTGTATTCAGGCAATCCCACAGAGCGATGCTTGACCCGATCCCCGCTTCGGGCAAATTCGGCTTGAAAATGCCGCAGCAATGGACGGCTTCATGCGCTTCGCCCTGTCCGCTTTAACCGCGCTCGCACTCTTGGCGGCTCACATTGGCCCAGCCGAGGCTGCGACGTGCCGCAACACCGGTAGCTTCGAAAAGTGGCTGGCGGATTTCAAGAAGGAAGCCCTCGCCCAGGGAATTTCGCCTTCTGTGCTCGCCGCTGCCTCACCCTATCTTCAATTCGAGCAGCGCATCGTCAACCGTGACCGCGCGCAGGGGGTATTCAACCAGTCATTCTTGAAATTTTCCGATCGCATGATCGCCGGCTACCGAATGCAGACCGGCCAGCAGCAAATGAAAAGCCATGCCGACCTGTTCTCCCGGGTGGAAAAAGAATTTGGCGTGCCGGCACCTATCCTCACTGCGTTCTGGGGTCTGGAAAGTGATTTCGGCAAGAACACCGGCAAAAGCAACGTATTCGCGGCCATCACCACACTGGCCTACGACTGCCGGCGACCGGATTATTTTCGGCCGCAACTTTTCGACGCATTGCGGATCGTGCAACGCGGCGACCTGACGATCGACGAGATGCAGGGTGGCGACTGGGCAGGCGAACTCGGTGCCATGCAGTTCACGGCATCCGATTACTACAAATACGCCGTCGACTACGATGGCGATGGCCGCCGCAACCTGGTCAAGAGCACGCCGGACACGATCGCGTCGGCGGCAAACTTTCTCAAAAACCTAGGCTGGAAGCGCGGCGAGCCGTGGCTTGAGGAAGTCAGGCTGACGCGCGACCTGCCGTGGGATCAGGCCGACCTGGCCATCCAGCATCCGCGCTCGCAATGGACGGCGTGGGGCGTGCGGTCCGCGCACGGCACACTGCCGGCAGATGGGGTGAAGGCATCCTTGCTGCTCCCGATGGGCCGCCGCGGGCCGGCGTTTCTGGCTTACGACAATTTCCAGGCATTGCTCGGTTGGAACTCTTCCATGGTCTACATCACGACCGTGGCCTATTTCGCGACGCGGCTTGCGGGGGCGCCGCCCGTCAACCGAGGCGATCCCGACATCGAAGTTCTGCAGCCGGAGCAGGTCGCGGAACTGCAGCGGCTGCTGATCCAGCAAGGTCACGACATCGGCGACATTGATGGCAAGGTTGGCTCGAAGACGCGCGTCGCCATCAAAAAGGCGCAGCTGAAAGTCGGATTGCCGGCGGACTCTTACCCGACCACCGAGCTGATCGAACGTCTGCGGACGCGTGGCTCCGGCCGATAACTGGCGGAACCTTCGCAAAAGGCAGCGGGAATTATTAAGGGCCATTCAGGTTCGATCACATCCCAATGATCGACCGCCGGGTTGATGAACTCTCGTCCGTTTAATCAGTTGAACGACGGAACTTAAGTTCCGCGCTGGTGGAGGACGAGAAATGACGAATTTAACAGGACGAGTGGCCTTGGCCGCCGCACTGGCCATCGCCATTCCGATGACAGCTGCCGCACAGGATCCAAGGGCCAAACCCGGTGCGGCACCACACGCTGCGCCTGCACGACCCGCGGCCCCTGCCGCGCGGCCTGCCGCGCCACAGATGGCACCCCGCGCTGCGCCGCAGATGGCACCGCGCGCCGCGCCGCACGTTGCGGCTCCGCGCGTCGCGCCACCGCAGGTCGCAAGACCGCAAGCCCCGCAAATGTCCGCACCGCACGTCGCGCGCCCGACAGCGCCTACCGGGCCGAGGCCAAATTTTGCGGCGCCCCAGCGTCATCAGGCGCCGGCGGTGGTCAACCGCAACGTTCAACAACAGCAGCGGCACGTTCGGCAAGAGCGGGACATTCAGCGACAGCAGCTGCGTGCCGAGCGCCAGCGTCAATTGGCACCGACCGCGCAGACAAGGCCAAACGGGCCGAACGCACAAGCCAAGACAAATCTGCAGACGCAGCGGCAGCAGCAACTCAATACGCGGCAACAGCTGCGGGCTGAACGCGCCCTGCAGCGCCGCGAAGACCGTGAGTTGCGACGTCTTCCGGCCGCGCAGAGAGCCCAGCGGCGGGAAGAAATTCAGAATGCCCGTCAGCAGCGCGCATCGAATCGGCAACAGCTTGTGCAGCCCAATGCGGCGCAACAGAACGTGCGCGCACAGCGCGCGACCCGCCGTGATAGTACTGCGCGCGTAACCCAGGATGCGGCGCGGCGTGGCCGGTTTGCCGCGCCATTCGCAGCGCAGGCTGCCAACATCAGCGGGCGTAACCGCTTCGCACATCTCGCTGCGCATCGCGCCTGGCGTCACGGACACCGGGCCGCTTTCGTTGCCTGGTACGGGCCGGTGTTCTGGCCCTACGCTTATTCCGACGTCTTTGACTACACGTTCTGGCCCTATGGCTATGACGACGGCTACTGGGCCTATGTCTACGATGACTTCTTCGACGGCGTGTTCTGGGGCGAGGCCGGACCGCCCTTGGAATATGCCTATGCAGCACCGTCCCCGCGTCCGTCTTACGGTTCTGCTTCGGCGCCCCGCCCCAATTACGCTGCGGTTCGGGACCTTTGCAGGCAGCCCGGCAGCGGCGTCACCGCGTGGCCGTTCGCCGATATCGAACGCAAGGTCGGACTCAATGCCGAGCAGAAGGACCTGCTCGGCGAGATCCGCAAGGCAAGCCAGGATGCCGCCGCAGTATTCAAGGCGTCATGTCCGCCGGATGATGCATTCCCGCTGACCCCTCCCGGCCGTCTCGATGCGATGACGGCGCGGCTGGAGGCGACGCTTCAGACCGTGCAGACGGTGCGGCCGGCGCTCGAGAACTTCTACGCGTCGCTCAGCGATGAGCAGAAGGAGCGCTTCAACGAGCTCGGACCGAAGACCAGTGCCGCCAATGCGGAGGCGCGCGAGGCAGCGCAAGCTGCGGATTCCTGCAAGCAGCCCAAGCCGGGTCTCGCCAACCTGCCGATCGAGAAGATTGAGGACGTGATCAATCCGACCGACGCGCAGCAAGCCGAGCTGAACAAGCTGCAGGACGCGACCAGCAAGGCAGTCGAGATCATGCAGGCAGCGTGCCCGGATGAGACGCCGCTCACGCCTCCTGGCCGGCTCGACGCCATGGAAAAGCGCCTGCAGTCGATGATCGACGCGGCCAAGACCGTGAAACCGGCACTGCAGAGCTTCTACTCGTCGCTCAGCGGCGAGCAGAAAGCCCGCTTCAACCGGATCGGCCAGCAGCTGTCGCAGTCGAACGGCTAACAAAGCAAGAAACGAAAAAGGGCGGCCATAGCGGCCGCCCTTTTTATTTCATGGCGTCGGGCCTATTCAGCCGCGATGCGAACCTCCGGAGCCGCCGCCTTGATGTCCGGCGTGACGTGGTTTTCGAACTTGGCGAAATTCTTCTGGAACATGGCGACCAGATCGCGTGCGGTCTTGTCGAACTCCGCCTTGTTCTTCCAGGTCTTGATCGGGTTTAGTAGATGCGGCTCGACGCCCTTCACCGAGGTCGGCACGGAGAAGCCGAAATAAGGATCGGTGCGGAAATCAGCGTTCTTGAGCGATCCGTTGAGCGCAGCGGTCACGAGCGTACGCGTCGCCTTGATCGGCATGCGACGGCCTTCCCCATACTTGCCGCCAGTCCAGCCCGAATTCACCAGCCAGACGTCGACATTATGCCTGCTGATGTAATCGCGCAGCAGATCCGCATAAACGGAAGGGTGCCGCGGCAGAAACGGCGCGCCGAAACAGGTCGAGAATTCCGGCTGCACGCCGATCAGCCCTTTCTCGGTACCGGCCACTTTCGCCGTGTAGCCAGACAAGAAGTGATACATCGCCTGCGTGGGCGTGAGCTTCGCGACCGGCGGCATCACACCGTATGCGTCGGCGGTCAGGAAGATGATGTTCTTCGGGTGACCGGCGCGTCCGGTGCGCGATGCGTTCGGGATAAAGTCGAGCGGATACGCCGAGCGCGTGTTTTCTGTCTTGGAGCCGTCATCGTAATCAGGAATGCGCGTGACGGGATCGAAAACCACGTTCTCCAGAACGCAACCAAAACGGTTGGTGGCGTCCCAGATCATCGGCTCGGCTTCCTTTGAAAGCTTGATCGTTTTCGCGTAGCAGCCGCCTTCGAAATTGAAGATGCCATCGGGGCCCCAGCCCGTTTCATCGTCGCCGATCAGAATGCGATGTGGATCGGCCGACAGCGTGGTCTTGCCGGTGCCCGAGAGGCCGAAGAACAGCGCGCTCTCGCCTTCGTGGCTCACATTCGCCGAACAATGCATCGGCACGACGTTCTGCGCCGGCAGATAGAAATTGAGCGTGGTGAAGACCGACTTTTTCATCTCGCCGGCGTAAGAGGAGCCGCAGATCAGCACGATCTTGCGCGTGAAGTCGATGGCAACCATCGTGTCCGAGCCCTCACGGCCGCCATGGCGCTTCGCATCCGGCTTGAACGATGGAAAATCGAGGATCGTAAGTTCGGGCTCAAACTTGGCGAGATCGGCACGATCAGGGCGGATCAGCAGCTGATGGATAAAGAGTGAGTGCCAGGCGAGTTCGGTGAAGATACGCGTCTTGATCCGGTATTTCGGGTCAGCGCCGCCGTAGAGGTCCTGCGCGAACAGCTTCTTCCCTTCCGCGTGCTTGAGGAAATCGGCAAAAAGATTGTCGAAGTTCTCCTTCGACATCTTGCGATTGCCGTCCCACCAGACAGAATTTTCGGTGAGCGCATCGACGACGGTGTGCTTGTCCTTTGGGCTGCGGCCGGTGTGATGACCAGTCTCGGCGCAGAGCGCCCCGCCAGCCACGACCGAAGCTTCCCCCGCCGCAATGGCATGCTCGTAAAGCAGCGGCTCGGTGAGGTTCCAGTGGACTGCGGCGAGATTCTTGAAGCCGAATTTGTCAGCGCCGTAAGCGCTGTTCCGCACACCCTGCTCTTGCACGCGAAATTCCTCCCAACTCAGCCGCTCTGATAAATCCCTCGCGGGTGTTTAGGTCCCGCCGGCGGCCAATTACCAGATCAGTATAGCCCTTCGGCCAGAAGCGCGCGACCATAGTCAGCGGCCGTGCTAAAGCCAAGCCAAAATGCCATGCAAAGGTGGCAGGCGACATTGCGCTGCATCAATAAGTTAATGCCGCGCCAGGCGACCGAGGGAAGTAATGTTTAAAGCGTCAGTTCGGCGCTCTATGCAGATTGGGTCACCTTGATCGCGCCTCGTCGGCCAGCTCTTTAAGCATAGTGCGCAAGGCGCCAGGCGCGATGATGCGCCGCGGAAACTGCAGCCGCAACGCCGTGCGCCGATTTTGCAATTCGATACCTTCGGGATCGATGCCGACACATCGCCAATTCCCGTCCCCCGCGCCAAGGAGCCTGGTCGCATAGAGACGGCAAGCATCGGCATGATCGGTATTCATGTGCTCGAGCGCATCGGCTTCGGCTTCAACGAGGGCCTTCGCATCGGTGAGATCGGTCAGGACGTCCTGCGGCGTCAGATCGACGATGCGGCCGAAACCGGCAACCAAATGCGCGCCTCCGATCTCCATTCGATAAAATGAAAAGTCGGAAAAATTTGCATACATCTCCGCGTCCGGATGACGTCTTAAGTACGCAACGGGCGTCGCGGCGTCATCGTCTTTG
>JBKPRE010000147.1:0-17283 GCA_046734435.1 Pseudomonadota bacterium
GGCTTGATGAAGCCGTACCCCCGCTCGCCGTTGAAAAATTTCACGACACCCGTTTGCGCCATCGGGAAAACTCCTCTCCCCTCTGCTCCGCCGCCGGCCCCACGCACGGCGGCTCGGCTGGACATTCACAATCGGGGAAAGCGTCGGCCAAAGGCCTCAGTCACTCCGCCGGCCCCCACAGGAGGCGGAACGTCACTGCCAGTATGGAACTACACACCAACTGAAGCCCTGTGGAAAGAGCCCAGGGGATCATGGACGGTCCGGCCCCGGCTGCGCGGGAAGCCAGTCCAGCCGAAAGCCGGGTTTACCCGCCCCTCCGAAGACCTGAATAAAGGCCGGTAACAGGGCCGAAAGCTCCTTCTCCAGGGTCCAGGGCGGGTTGACCAGGATCATGCCGGCGCCGTTGAGCCGGGCCGGATCGCCGAGTGGCTCTATGAGAATTTCCGCCCGCAAGACCTTCCCCAGCCTCAAGCGGGCAAGGCGTTTTGCCAGCATGTCGGCCTCGCGGCGGCCTTTGAGCGGGTACCAGAGCGCGTAAATCCCGGTAGCCCATTTGCGATAGGCCGCGGCCAGGCCCGTAACGAGGTTCGCGAAATCACTATCGGCCTCGAAAGGCGGATCGATCAGCACCACGCCGCGCCGTTCCTTTGGCGGAACATAGGCGTTGAGTGCAGTCCAACCGTCAATGCCTAGCGTCTTGATCCGGCTGTCGCCGCGCAGATTGCGGGCGAGAGCGACGTGCGCCTTGGGCTCAAGTTCGCAGGCAATCAGACGGTCCTGAGGACGAAGCCATGCGCGCGCCAGGGCTGGAGATCCAGGATAGACCGTGAGGCGGCCCGGTCGATTGAGTGCGCCGATAACCTCGAGATAAGGAGCAAGGAGCTGTTTGACCGGTTCAGAAATTTTCGCCGACAGAAGCCTCTCAATGCCGAGGTGCCATTCGCCGCTGCGGGTCGCCGCATCGCTTGTGAGGTCATAAAGTCCGGCGCCGGCATGCGTGTCGATGACACGGAATGCGGCCGGCTTGCCGCGCAAATACCAAAGGATGCGACAAAGCACGGCGTGCTTGAAAACATCGGCAAAATTGCCGGCATGAAATTCGTGGCGATAATTCACGGCAGGATTTGCCCTAACGGCCGCGCACGGCCGGCATCTCAACTTTATCCCGGCGGCACGAATACCGCGCCATCTCAGGACAGCTGCGAAAGGTCAACTCCTTGGTCAAACAGATACGGACTTCGGTTAATCGCCTGCCATCACATGAAACGTTGATCGCGTCGCGCGCAAGCTGCGGATTTGCTTTCAGGAAAGCACCGGCGACCTGACCGGGCGTCACACTGATCGGCTGATCGACTTGCACATAGTCCGGCGGGATCTTCACAGCGGCCCATGCCGTGCGCACCAGGCTGAAATATGCTTTCGGCGAAAGGCCGGAGCATGTGCCGTGCCGGTCCCATTCGTGGAAGACCAGACGCGGACTCGGCATTATATCGAGCATGTCGTCAACGATCGCGCGCGCGAGCCGCGGTGCCGGCACTTGGCAGTCGGACGGGAAGCCCCGTTCGTGTTGAGGCCAGAATCCGTGGACGACAAACGCGAATGGCCGACCCGAACATTGGCGATCGCGGGCTCGACCGCCAATCCGGTTCTCCGCCGCCTCGCAATAGGAAGGCGACCACGACAATGACAGCACGTAAAAGTTGAATTGGCCGGGCGTACCGTGCGGGCGCACCTGCGCGATAGCCTCTCCCTCGATAATGAAAAGGTGGGCGAGCGCGACAGCGCCGACGAGCGCCGAGCGAGTCATGGGACCGGACACATCCTCAGCTTACGAGCACGGAAAAAGAACAAACCGGAAATTGACTTAGCGCAAAGGTTCCATGGTAGGGGTGTCTTGTGACCATGAACAGCCCAAGAACAAATTAGAATAAAAAGGGACCGGACAGGCGTGTTTCAGGGCTGGGCCATTTTGCACGCCGGGTTGTAAGCCCAGTTGCGATCAAGGCCCACCACGCACCACTCGACCCCCCAGAACATGCCGATCATTCCGCCGTCCTCGACGATTGAATAGTGGACCGTGTGATTGCGACCGTCGCTGACTTGCGCAACGGCCGAGCAGTAACGGCGTGGAACTGTTTGCTCCGCCCAGGGCCGGAAGGCGGTTTCGCGCACGCGATCGAAGCCCAGAATCTGCAAGTTGGAATTCCAGAAGCGGCTCTCCTTTTGAGCAAAACGCTGCGCAATCACGTCGAGCGCGGCCTCGCAGGCCGGCAGCACACCGTCATATCGGGGACCGATGAGATAGATGCCCTTTTCGAGCCAACCGGCCGCGCTGGCCTGAGAAACTGCCGAGGCCGCAATAAATGCAACAGCCAAAAAACTGCGAAGGCAGGGCAAAAAGGCCGTCATCGTCGCGCTCCCCCGACCCGAATTCGGAATCTCGTACAGCTTTTAGCAGGTCGCCTCCGGCTTGGGTACACAGGTTTTAGCTTGCACCCGACCAGTCCCCGAGAACGGCCTGGACCAATGCAAGCGCCGCGACGGCGGCCGTGTCTGCGCGCAAAATGCGTGGGCCGAGCGCGATCGCTACCACATTGGGGAGCTTTGTGAGCAGCGACCGTTCCTCGTCGGCAAAGCCGCCCTCGGGACCGATCAGGATGGACAAAGGTAAACGCCGCGACCGCGCTGCTGACAGCGCGCTGACCGGATCTGCCACCTCGGCGTTCTCGTCACAGAAAATCAGCAGCCGGTCGGCACTGACGGCTGCCTCAAGCCCAACGGCGGCGCCGACCGTGGGCACGTGCAGAACCCCGCATTGCTCGGCAGCCTCGATCGCATTGGCGCGCATGCGGTCGAGGTTGATGCGCGCAACTTGAGTATGCCGCGTCATCACGGGCTGAAGGTGCGAGGCACCCATCTCGACCGCCTTTTGCACAAGGTAGTCGAGGCGTGCGTGCTTAAGCGGGGCAAATAAAAAGTGGAGATCGCCCGGTCGTGGTTGCGGGCGCAGACAGGTTTCGACTCTGATAACGGCGGCCCGTTTCCCGGGCCCCAAAAGGCTGCCGCGCCATTCGCCTTCGCGCCCATTGAACACAAGAACCGCGTCGCCCTGCCGCAGCCGCAGGACATTGAGGAGATAATTTGCCTGGTTGCGATCGAGCACCGCATCGGCGCCGGCGCTGAGCGGCGCATCGACGAAAAGCCGGGGGATGCGAAATTCGTAGCGCGGCATGGGGTTAGTTAATTGTCGCAAGACGATGGCCGGGTTTTACGCGTTCTGGCAAGACTACGCGAGGTTCGGCGAGACCCTTCCGCCGCCTTCCCGACGCATTCGGGTTGTTATAAGCCAACACGATACGCCCCATTTAAACTGTTATAATGGCCCCAAAGAGAGGATCAGGTTTCATGCGTTTGCACCGGGCCTTGCCAGTCATGTGCGTTGTGGCGCTTTTTGCCGGCAGCGCGCAGGCGCAATTCGCGCCCGCGGCGCCGCAACAGGAGCCCCCCTGCGTAAGGGATTTCAGTAAGCTCCGTGACGACACGGAAAAGAAAGCAGCGGCCATCAGAGCCGCCAGCGAGCGCAAGGCTTCGCCAAAGGAAGCATGCCAACTCTTCAATGTGTTTATTGCCGCGCAATCGAAGATGCTCAAATACGCGACCGACAACGCTGCCTGGTGTGGCATTCCCAACCAAATCACGGCTAGCCTCAAGGAAGGGCTCACCAAGACATCCGAAATACGCACCAAGGTTTGCCAGGCTGCTGCCGCACCCGCACGTCCAGCGGGCCCAAGCTTGAGCGACGCGCTGTCCGGCCCGGTACCGGATTCCAACAACATCAAGACCGGCCGCGGCACATTTGACACCCTGACCGGCAACCCACTCGAAAAGAAATGAGCGAAAGCACCGGACGCGTCGCCGATGCGACCGGAAACTGGGTCGACAGTCTCGCTCCGTCATATACTCGGCCTTACCTGCGCCTTGCCCGCCTGGACCGTCCGATTGGGTCGTGGCTGCTTCTGATGCCGTGCTGGTGGTCGGTCGGTCTCGCCGGAATGCACAATGACCGTTTCCCGAGCCTGTGGCATATCGTGCTGTTCTTCATCGGCGCGTTCGCCATGCGCGGCGCAGGCTGCACGTGGAATGACTTGGTCGATCGCGATCTTGATGGACGCGTCGAGCGCACGCGTTCGCGGCCGATTCCATCCGGGCAGGTCACCGTCGCGCAGGCCACGATGTTCATGGTGGCCCAGGCGCTGGTCGGATTTTTGGTCCTGATCCAGTTCAACCGCTTCACGGTCGCGACGGGCATCGCGTCGCTGCTGGTGGTGGTCATCTATCCGTTCATGAAACGTATCACGTACTGGCCACAGATCTTCCTCGGCCTTGCATTCTCATGGGGAGCACTGATGGGCTGGCCGGCCGCGTTCGGACGCCTCGATTGGCCGGCGATCGTGCTCTACGCCGGATCGATACTGTGGGTCATCGGCTATGACACGATCTACGCGCACCAGGACCGTGACGACGATCTGCTGATCGGCATCAAATCAACTGCATTGCTGTTCGGCGAGCGCACTCCGCCGATGCTCGCGACTTTCTATGCGGGAGCAATCGTGTTGATCGCGGCGGCCGGCTTCATGGCCGGTGGAGGAATAATATTTACGATCGGGATCGTCGCCTTTGCCGCGCATCTTGCCTGGCAGGTGAGTCGGCTCGATATCGGCGACCCCGCGCATTGCCTCGTGCTGTTCAAATCCAACCGGGATGCAGGTCTTATTCTATTTGGCGCTATGCTGCTCGAAACCGCGTTTTGAGCGGTAAGCAGCGTCGGCCGCATCCTCAAGATCGAGAATATAGCCGTCTTCGCCAGGTACGGCAGTTCGTGCACGGGTCGCTTTGACTGGCACCGAGCCCGTATAGGCCGGCCCCCGATGTTTCGCATAGAGGGCTCGCGCTTTCGCCGCCGCCATTTCACCGGTCATCGCTTCTGGCCGGCACGGACGGTCGTCGCTCGCACGACGCATCAAGTCGACATGAATGTGATTGTAGTGCGCGGCGTTATACCCGGGCGCGAGCACCGTGTTGAAATTGTTGCAAGCTGCGAGATGCACATCGCGAAGGAAGCCCTGTTCCTCCGGCGTGCCGTGCCATCCTTCCTGCACGGTAACCCGCCGTCCGTCCGCAAACGTGAAGGCCGCAATGTCGATTGCATTGCCGAACGCATGTTCGGAAATGCCAGAGCCGCCCGAGCCGACCATTCCGCGGCACGAATAAGAAGAGATTTGTTTGACCTCGACAACTTGCGAGCCGAACCAGCGCGCCGCGGCTGGCTGTACACCGTCGCTCATCCACCGATCAAGCGCCGAAACAAGGGGACATGCGAGCGTAGCGGCCGGCGTCAAGGTTGCAGGCGAAGCGGCGACCAATTGCGGCGCTCGTGCCGGGCCGAGCGCCGGCGCGCTACGTTGCGATGGCTGGTAAACCGGCGCGGTGCGTTGCGGCGGCTGATAGACCGGCGCGGGTTGGGCACGCTGCGGCGGATAAGCACGATTGGGCAAAACCGCATCGTCGGGAATATCGTCGGGCAACGGCGCGGCGCTCGGCGTAACACTGGGCGCGATGCCGGATGGATTCAGCTCAACTGGCTGCCCTGCCGAGCCCATCGGCGCTGCGCGCACGGCCGGCGGTGGGCCCGGAACCCAGCGCATGTTAGGCGGCGGCGATTGCGGCGGCATCGGCTGGCTATCGATGCGGCCAACCGGTGACGGCGGTGCATAGCGCGGCTCGTTCACCGGCCAATTCGGCATCTGCGAGGCATTCGGAATCGATCCTGGCGGACGCAGATCATCGCCGTAGCCGATGGCCGCAGCACCTTCTCCCAGCACCGCGACCTTGAGCGGGAAATCGGCGCCGCACATGCCGGGACCTTCGATCGGCTCCATGCGCACCACACCGGCGCCGAGCCTCACGGTGCCGGACTTCATGCACTCGACTTCTGCCTGATGGCGCCACGGCGCGCGTTCACCGGTGAAGATGCTGCGCCCGCAGCCAGCGAGCGCCAGCAACACGCCTGCACCGACGAGATAATACGCAACGCCACCCTTCATGCCCGCAAAAATGCGAGCAGTTTCTTTAACGGGGTTTCAACGCTGGCCGGCGCCGATTTCGTTAAGGATAAGAATTCCTTGCCGCCGGCTCCCTCGCTTGGACAAGGCTTTTAGTTCAGTGAATCACTGTGCCGTTTGGCGCCAATCGTCTCGCCCGACGATGGCTGAGGGCCGGACGCCTTGGCCGAGGCCGGCTTAATCCCCAGCGTATCGCCGTCTTAAGGTCTCGAGCTGGTCGTCCATCGCCTGGGCAAACTCGGCAGAGGTACCGGGATTGAAAACCGCGATTGGTCATCGCGATTAATTTGACCCTACCTGCCTGCACCTGCGGCCGCATGATCGCATAGGCCGCGACAAAAGCATGAATGCGCGATTCCGCCAGATCGTTGAACGTCTGCACGGCATCCTTGCAGGGCACCCGCGCCATATGCATCGCGGGTTGAGGTAATTTTCCAAAATTGGGAGAAGGCTCAACTGCCCGTTGTTGGTCGCCATCCTGTTTGATTGACGGCTGGATTTATTTCGCTGCCAAAGCTACCGCATCATCGCTGCTGCAAGATCGATGGTATTTGCCGTAAATTCGCCATCAAAAATTCGGCACCGGGTGAGTTTTGCACCGTCAAAATTTTCGGCCCTTCGCTTTTTTTCAGGCGCACAATCAACCGGTTGTCCATCGCGCAGGTGCGGTAAGCGATTCTGGCTGTCACAAAAGCTGGGCTGGTAATGGGTGCCTTCGACGCCGGATCGTTCCATGCTAGCCTTTAGGCGTTCAACAAGGGAGGCACCTGCCGTGGACCTTGCCTTGAAGCTCAATGTGCTGGCTGTGTGCGCCGTGTTTGCTTTCGTTGGCGCGATCTTGCTAGGGGCATTCTGAGTTCAGGAGGCCGACGACGACGCCAAACAACAATAACGGACTAGATCCGGGGACAATTACAGCACCGGAGAGCACGCTCTCCGGTGCTTGCATTTGCGAGAATGTTACGCCGCCACGATGCTGGGCGAGGCGTGCACATCATAATTAAGTATGGGAGCGAGCCAACGCTCGCACTCGGCGACGGTCCAGCCCTTGCGCCGCGCGTAGTCCTCAACCTGATCACGCTCGATCTTGCCGACGCCGAAATAGGCGCTCTGCGGATGACTGAAATAAAGCCCGCACACGGCGGCGCCCGGCCACATCGCGAAACTTTCGGTCAACTTGACGCCGATGCGCTCGCTCTTGAGGAGATTGAATAGCGTGCCTTTTTCGGTGTGGTCGGGCTGCGCCGGATAGCCGGGCGCCGGACGGATGCCGCGATATTTCTCAGCGATAAGCTGATCGTTGCTGAAGGACTCGTCGGCCGCATAGCCCCAGAATTCCTTGCGTACGCGCTGGTGCAGGCGCTCGGCGAAGGCCTCCGCGAGACGATCCGCCAGCGCTTTCACCATGATTGCCGAGTAATCGTCGTTGGCGCGCTTGAACCGCTCAGCGACCTCGTCTTCGCCGATACCGGCGGTAACGGTGAAGCCGCCGATATAGTCGGCGAGGCCGCTCGCCCGCGGCGCGATGAAATCGCTCAGCGCCGCATTGGCGCGGCCTTCGCGTTTCGAGAGCTGCTGGCGCAGCGAATACAGGACAATGATCGGCTCGTCGCGCACTTCATCGCCATAAACAAGAATATCGTCGCCGTCGGCATTCGCCGGCCAGAAGCCCAGCACGGCGCTTGCCTTGAACCAATTCTCATCCACGATCTTGTCGAGCATGGCGCGCGCGTCCTCATATAGAGAGCGCGCGGCCTCGCCGACTTTGGCATCGTCGAGGATGGCCGGGTATTTTCCGGACAGCTCCCAGGTGGAAAAGAACGGCGTCCAGTCGATATAGTCGATCAGTTCCCTCACCGGATAGTCGCCGAGAATCTTCGTTCCAATAAAGCTCGGCTCCGGCGGCTGATAGGCGCCCGACCAGTCGAGCTTGAGAGAATTGGCGCGCGCGTTCGCAAGTGGCAGCCGCGCCTTGTCTTCCTGGGCGCGCGCATGCGCGGCCGCGATACGGGCATATTCGCCGCGCAGCTCGGCCACATAGCCGGCCCGGGCATCGACCGACATCAGCGTCTGCGCCACGCCGACCGCGCGGCTCGCATCGTTCACGTAGACCGTCTGCCCGCGCCTGTAATTGGGGTGGATCTTCACCGCCGTGTGCACGCGGCTGGTGGTCGCCCCGCCGATCATCAGCGGCAATTCGAAGCCCTGCCGCTCCATCTCCGCGGCCACATGGCACATCTCGTCAAGCGAGGGCGTGATCAGCCCGGAAAGCCCGATAATGTCGGCCCGTTCCGCGCGCGCCGTTTCGAGAATCTTGGCCGCCGGCACCATCACGCCGAGATCGACCACCTCGTAATTATTGCACTGGAGCACGACGCCGACGATGTTCTTGCCGATGTCGTGCACATCGCCCTTCACTGTCGCCATTACGATCTTGCCATTAGATCCGCCGTGCTGCCGTCCGTCTTTGTCCTGCTCCATGAAAGGCATCAGATAGGCAACCGCCTGTTTCATCACGCGCGCGGACTTCACCACCTGCGGCAAAAACATCTTTCCCGAGCCGAACAGGTCGCCGACGATGTTCATGCCCTCCATCAGCGGACCCTCGATTACTTCGAGTGGGCGCTTTGCGGTTAGCCGCGCCTCCTCCACGTCGGCATTGATGAAATCGGTGATGCCGTGCACCAGCGCGTGTGCCAGCCGTTTCTCAACCGGCTGCTCACGCCAGGCGAGATCAATCTCCCTGGCTTCCTGTCCTGCGCCCTGGAATTTCTTGGCCAGATCCAGCAATCGCTCGGATGCGTCTTGACGGCGATTGAGCACGACATCTTCGCAGGCCTCGCGTAATTCCGGGTCTAGATCATCATAGACCGCGATCTGGCCGGCATTGACGATGCCCATATCCATACCGGCCTTGATGGCGTGGAACAGGAATACCGAATGCATCGCCTGGCGCACGCGCTCGTTGCCGCGGAACGAGAACGAGAGATTCGACACACCGCCTGAAATGTGCACGTGCGGCAGACCGGCGCGGATCTCGCGCGCGGCTTCGATGAAGGCGAGGCCGTAGCTGTTGTGTTCCTCCATGCCTGTGGCGATCGCGAAGATATTCGGATCGAAGATGATGTCCTCGGGCGGGAAGCCGATTTTATTGACGAGAATTTCGTATGCGCGCTTGCAGATCGCGACCTTGCGTTCGAGCGTGTCGGCCTGACCCTTCTCGTCGAAGGCCATCACGACTACGGCTGCGCCGTAACGGCGCACCTTGCGCGCATGGTCGATGAAAGCTTCCTCACCTTCCTTCAGCGAGATTGAGTTGACCACCGATTTGCCCTGCAGGCATTTCAGGCCCGCCTCAATCACCGAGAACTTCGATGAATCGACCATGACTGGCACGCGCGCGATGTCGGGTTCGGCCGCGATAAGATTGAGGAATGTCGTCATCGCCTGCTCTGAATCGAGCAGGCCCTCGTCCATATTGACGTCGATCACCTGCGCGCCGTTCTCCACCTGCTCGCGCGCGATCGACAGCGCCGCCGAATAGTCGTTGGCGCTGATCAGCTTGCGGAATTTGGCCGAGCCGGTGACGTTGGTGCGCTCGCCGACATTCACGAAGGGGATTTCCGGGGTAAGCGCGAAGGACTCAAGCCCTGACAGCCGCAGTTGCCGCGGCACTTCGGGAATGGCGCGCGGTTTTTTGCCGGCGACGGACTTTGCGATCGCGGAGATATGCTCTGGCGTGGTACCACAGCAGCCGCCGACAACGTTTACCAGCCCGGCCTCTGCGAACTCGCCGAGCAGTTCGGCCATGTATTCCGGACTTTCGTCGTAATAGCCGAATTCGTTCGGAAGCCCAGCGTTCGGATAAGCGCACACGAAAGTATCCGCCAGCCGGCCGAGCTCATCGATGTGCGCACGCATCTCGCGCGCACCCAGCGCGCAGTTGAGGCCAATGGTCACCGGATTTGCATGTTTGACTGAATTCCAGAACGCGCCCGGCGTCTGACCCGACAATAGACGCCCGGAGCGATCCGTGATGGTCCCTGAGATCATTACCGGCACGTCGACGCCGCGTTCTTCGCAGATCTCGGCGATCGCGAAGATGGCCGCCTTGGCGTTGAGAGTGTCGAAAATGGTTTCGATCAGCAGCAGATCGGCACCACCATCCATGAGCCCGCGCACCTGCTCGCCGTAGGCGGCGCGCAATTGATCGAAAGTAATGGCGCGGAAGCCGGGATTGGCCACGTCCGGCGAGATCGATGCCGTGCGGTTGGTCGGACCCAGCGCTCCGGCCACGAACCGGCGGCGGCCGTCTTCCTTCTCGGCCCGCGTGGCGGCCTCGCGCGCGAGCGTCGCGCCCGCCTGGTTGAGTTCGTAGGCAATACCCTCCATGCCGTAGTCCGCCTGGGCGATCGCGGTGGAGGAGAAAGTGTTGGTCGAAACGATGTCCGCGCCCGCCCGGAAATACGCGAGGTGAATGTCGCGCACAGCATCAGGCCGGCTGAGATTGAGCAGGTCGTTGTTGCCGCGCACCTCGCGGTTCCACGCGTCGAAGCGCGCGCCCCGATAGCCTTCCTCGTTGAGCTTGAGCCCCTGGATCATCGTGCCCATAGCGCCGTCGAGCACGAGGATGCGCTGGCGCAGCAGATCCAGAAATGCAGCTCGGGTGCCGGTGTGGGGCGCACTCACAACAATGACTCCGGATCAGCTGACGGTTTGCACCGCAGGCCGCAGGCCCAGCAGGTGGCAGATCGCGAATACGAGATCGGCGCGATTCATCGTGTAGAAATGGAATGTGGTGACGCCGCGGTCGACGAGGTCGAACACCTGCTCGGCGGCAACCGCCGCGGCAATCAGCTTGCGTGTCGCCGCATCATTGTCGAGACCCTGGAACCTTTCGGCGATCCAGGCTGGAACGGAAGCGCCGCAGCGCTTGGCAAAGCCGGTCGTCGCCTTGAAGTTCTGCACCGGCAGGATGCCTGGCACGATCGGGATATCGATACCGCGCGCCCGAACGCGGTCGAGATAACGGAAATAAAGATCGTTCTCGAAGAAGAACTGGGTAATGGCGCGCGTCGCGCCGGCATCGACCTTGGCCTTGAGCATGTCGATATCGGCCTCGACCGTCGGGCTGTCCGGATGCTTTTCCGGATAGGCCGAGACCGAAATCTCGAAATCGGGCGCGATGCGCTTGATGCCGTCCACGAGATCGGCGGCATTCTGGTAGCCGCCCGGATGCGGGGCATAGCGCTCGCCCGCGCCGCCGACTGGGTCGCCGCGCAAGGCAACAAGGTGGCGCACACCGGCGGCATGATAGTTTCGCACGATCGCGTTGATGTCGTCGCGAGTCGCCGCGACACAAGTGAGATGGGCCGCGGGCGTCAGCGGCGTCTCTGCCAGAATGCGCTTGACGGTCGCATGCGTGCGTTCGCGTGTCGTGCCGCCGGCGCCGTAGGTCACCGAAACGAAATCAGGCGCAAGCGGCGCGAGGCGCTCGATCGACTCCCACAGGATCTTGTCCATCTCTTCGGTGTTCGGCGGGAAGAATTCAAACGACACGCCGATGCGGCGTTTTTCGCCGCGCGTGAACCGACTCAAACGCACCGGACTGTTCATTACGCCACCTCGCGCCGCAGCGGCGTCGCCATCAGTGCGCGCGTGTCGCGCGCGAGCCAGAGCGAAACCGCAATCTTGCCTTCGGAGCCGGGCTCGGGTGCGAGCGACTTGTGCATCACGGGATCGAGGCCTGACGCCGTGATCCACTGCGTCACTGTGTCGGGTGCGAAGCCGAGGCGACGATGCGCGAATTGCTCGCGCAGGAACTCCTGCTCGTGCGGCGCGAAGTCGACGACCAGCAGCCGTCCGCCCGGACGCAGCACGCGCGCTGCCTCACGGATCGCACGAGCACCGTCGTCGAGGAAGTGCAGCACCTGATGCAGGATGACGACATCGAAGGAATCGTTGGCGAGCGGCAGGTCGTAGATGTCGCCTTGCCGGACGCTGCAATTTCTTAATCCCGCCCGCTCGAGGCGGTCGCGCGCAAGCAGCAACATGTCGAGCGAGAGATCGAGCCCGAGCCCGCGCTCAATCTCCGGGCCAAACATTTCGAGCATGCGGCCGGTCCCGGTGCCGAGATCGAGCAGTGAGCGAAATGGCTTGTCGGACAGGGCCGCACGGATTGCGTCTTCCACCGCCTCGTCGGCGACGTGGAGCTTGCGGATGCGATCCCACTCGGCGGCGTGAGCACGGAAATAAGCCTGCGCCGCTGCGGCACGCGCATGCCGCACCGAGGACAACCGTTCGCGGTCACGCGCAATGGTCTGGTCGCCAGGATTGAGGCGCTCGATGAGCGCACGCGCGACGTCCGCACCTCCACCGTGTTCGGCAAGTCGGAAGAATGCCCACGTCCCCTCCCGGAAGCGCTCGACCAGCCCTGCTTCGACCAAGAGCTTGAGGTGCCGCGAGATGCGCGGCTGCGACTGGCGCAAAATGTCGGTGAGATCAGAAACGGTCAGCTCGGCCTCGGCCAGCAGAGCCAGCACGCGCAGCCTGGTCTCCTCGCCGGCCGCCTTGAGCGCCGTATTGAGAGCATCGAAAGCGAGCTTGCCGCCGCCGCTCATGGACTGCCTTTGGGCTAGTTCCCACTATATAAGCATATCTTTATACGTTGAAACAGCCGACCGCAAGTCCCCGTCCGTTGGCTTTGTTGGTCGGCGTTCCTGGGCCGTATTGGTACTGTTCTGAGACGGAAACGCGGCTTAGTGGCGCTAAGAAACAGGATGGGCTCAGGAAAAGACTTTGGGATCCGGGACGGCGAAAAGGCGGTCGACCTGCCTTCCAAGGCGGATGCGAGCCTCTATTTCATCGGACGCATCCACACGCCGTGGAAGGAGCGCAAAGATTGCCCGAAGAACGCCCGGGAATCCGAGGCCGTCTGCGTGGTCGAAGTCGACCCGCGATGGGATGAGGGTCTCAAGGACGTCGAGACCTGCACCCATCTCGTGCTCCTCTACTGGATGGATAAGTCACCGAGAAACCTGGTCCTGCAGGTGCCCGGTCATTATGGCGTCCAGCACGGCACATTTGCGCTCCGCTCGCCGTCCCGGCCAAACCCGGTCGCAATGAGTGTGGTCAAGCTCCTGCGGGTGGATGGCAACCGGCTTTCGGTCATCGGCCTCGATTGCCTGGACGGCACACCGCTGCTCGATATCAAGCCGTATTTTGCCTCAACCGATAGCGTCCCGGACGCAGTGGTGGGCTGGCACAGGCAGAAAGACTAAGAATTCCCAAATCCAATTTTCGCCAAATCGTTCCCAAGCCTTAAGCGTTTTTACCGCTTCGCTTTCACGGAACCTTTCAACCTGCTCGGTCATTTTCCTGACCGAAGACGGGAGGGTGTACCGACGAGGGTGTCATGTCCAAGTCAGTTGCGTTTGCCGCGATGGCAGCCGCTGCCGCGTTGACGTGCAACGTTGCGACCGCCGAACCGCTCTTCGCTTTCCTTACCCTGCCCGCTCCAGCTCAAGTCGCGCCGCAAGTCGAACAGCCCGCTCCGGCGGACGAGAGCGACGATGCACAGCTTGATCCGCGGCTGCAGCGCCAGGTCGTCGGCTACAGCGGCCGCGAAGCGCCCGGCACCATCATCATCGATACGCCGCACACATACCTCTACTACGTGCTCGGTGGCGGCAAGGCGATGCGCTATGGCATCGGCGTCGGCCGCGAGGGCTTCACCTGGTCCGGCGTGAGATCGGTCGAGCGCAAGGCCGAATGGCCGGATTGGTATCCGCCGGCCGAAATGCTCGCGCGCCAGCCTTATCTGCCGCGCATGACCGCCGGTGGCCCGGGCAATCCACTCGGAGCTCGTGCAATGTACATCGCCGGAACGCAATATCGTATTCACGGCACCAATGCGCCGAGCACCATCGGAAGGCAGGTCTCGAGCGGCTGCATCCGCCTCACCAATGAAGACGTGATCGATCTCTACAACCGTGTGCAGGTCGGCGCGAAGGTCGTCGTGCTGCCGCAGACGTCGGTCGCGGCGCGTGCGCATCAGGCTGCGATGCAGTCCTATGCGTCGCAGCCGGCCAGCCCTGCGCGGGCGACATGGGACCGGATCCGCCGCAACGGCGTTTACTAGGCAATTCTTCTATTCTCCCCGCACTGGCCCGGCCTAAGCGCCGGGCCAAATTTTTGCGCGCTTGTGCGCTATTGGCAGAGGCGGGTAAACCTTCCGGCTCCAAAAAGGAACGACCACATGCGTATTGCAGCGATGGCCGCCGGCGCGGTTGGCGGCTATTTCGGAGCCCGGCTTGCCGCGGCGGGCCACGATGTCTTTTTCATCGCGCGCGGCGCCCATCGCGACGCGATCGCCAAAAACGGTCTCAAGATCGAGAGCGTGCACGGCGACCTACATCTGCCGAAACCGAACGTGACCGATGATCCCGCCAAAGTCGGCCCGGTCGACATCGTGCTGTTCGCGGTAAAGCTCTGGGACACCGAAACCGCGGCAGCCGCCGCGCGCCCGCTGCTCGGGCCTGACAGCCGCCTCATCACGTTCCAGAACGGAGTCGACAGCGTCGAACGGCTATCCGCCGTGCTCGGCGCGGATCGCATCATCGGCGGCGCCGCTTACATTGCAACGGTGATCGCGTCTCCGGGCGTGATCAAGCACACCAGCGCCTTCGCAATGATGCGTTTCGGTCGCGCCGACAAAACGCCGGACAACACGCTCAATGCTTTTGTCGATGCCGGCAAGGCGGCGAAGCTCGACATCGCGCTGTCGCCCGACATCCAGCGCGAGCTATGGCAGAAGTTCATTTTTCTGACAGCGATGGCGGGATCGACGGCAACCTTACGGTCGTCGATCGGACCGATCGTCGCCGACACCGAATTACGTGGATTCTTTCGAGCACTGATGGAGGAGGCCTTTGCGGTCGGCAAGGCGAAAGGCGTCGCGCTTGATCCTGCCTATCTCGATGACCGCATGGATTTTGTGGTCAACAAGTGCGAGCCCGGCATGAAGGCCTCGATGGCGCACGATCTCGAACGCGGGAATCGTATCGAGCTTGACTGGCTCGCCGGCAAGGTGCGCGCGCTTGGACGCGAGTTCGGCATCCCGACGCCAGCGAGCGATACGGTCTACACCGCGCTCAAGCTGCATCGCATGGGGGCACATTGACTATGGGAAGTCACCTTCCTTGTCACCCTGCCCCTACGATGAAATAATCCGCATGCTTGTAGCAGAACAAAAATACCTGCGAGCCTTGGGGGGATGGTCATGGCGCGTTCGCGTTTGTTTCGGCACACATCGGTATTGCTGATCCTGTCATTGCTCGTTCTGACCGCAGGGCGCACCAACGCTCAAACCTACCCGTCGAACAAAATCACCCTCATCGTTGCCTTTGCAGCGGGAGGCGTCGCCGACACGCTGGCGCGCATCGTTGGACAGGGCCTGAGCGAACGCCTGCATCAGAATGTCGTGGTCGAGAACCGCGGCGGCGCCGGCGGTAATATTGCGGCCGGTGTCGTCGCGCATGCGCCCGCCGACGGATACACCTTGCTTGTAACCACGACCGCGCTCGCCATCAACGAAACCTTGCGGGAGACCAAGCAGTCCTCGGCGGCGGATTTCAAAACCGTCGCAATCGTCGCATCGAGCCCGGAAGCGCTGGTAACGAGTCCAAGTAATCCCGCCAAAAATCTCGCGGAATTCGTCAAGGCGGCGCAAGGCAAGACCATCAATTTCGGGTCTGCCGGCGTCGGCAGCGGGTCGCACATCGAGGCCGAGTACTTCTTCAAGAAAATCGCGAAGATCGACGCAACGCACGTGCCGTTCCAGGGCGGCGCCCCGGCGATCAACGCAACGCTGGGAAACCAGATCGACCTGCTTGCAACGACGCTCGGCGGCGGCGCCGCCGCGCAGATAGCGAGTGGTAAGCTCAAGGGCCTCGGTGTCGCGAGCGAGAAACGCGCCTCGGTGACGCCTGATGTCCCGACATTCGCAGAGTCTGGCTTTCCCGGCTTCTTTGCCGCGTCCTGGGTCGGCGTCTTCGCACCGGCTAAAACCGACCCGCAGGTCATTGCAACGCTCAATGCCGCGATTAACGACACCATCAAGAATCCGGATGTCCGCAAGAAACTTTCGGATATCGGCTTCGACACGATTGAAGGATCGCCCACGCAGGCCGAGTCGCTGTTCAAGGCCGAAGTCGGCAAGTGGAGCGACATGGTCAAGGCCCTGAACTTATCGATCAAATAGATTGTCCGCGACATTTCCGGCGCTGGCGAAGCGCCGACCGTCAGCCTAGGATTCGCGCGCCGGCGAATCGGGCGGGACGTGTGAATGAGCCGAGGGCTCGACACCTTCATCTATTATGCGACCGCGCCAATCCGGCTGTTCGGGCGCTCGCGCTATTTTCGCTGGGGTCTCGCCGCAGTCTGCGTTGCAGGTCTTTTTTTCGCGGCAACTTTATGGGCTCTCAACCGCTTCCTGCCTCCCGCCGAAAGCGGCCTGTCCGAAGCCCTCGCCATCCTTAAACCGCCGCCGCCTTTGCAACCGGTCACGCGCGCCTCACACGTGATCGCACCAGTTGCCGTCTCGCTCGCCGCGATCGGCCACACGCTCGATACGGCTACGCCGCGTGAGTTCGCCGGCAAGAACGACAACCCGGTGACGCAACTGCTGGGCCAGGCCGAGATCGGGCTGACCGTCGCGCGCGGCACGGTGTATGCCACCGGCCAGTCGAACGCGCTGACAATCACAACACCGCTCAACGGCAGCATCCGGATCACCGGCCAGATCGGCAACGCTGCCGGCAAGGTCGTGGGCGGCATTGGCGGCGCAATCGGCAACCTGATCGGCGGGGGCAACGTCGGCAAGCAGATCGACGATCTCGCACAGAAGACGCTCGACCAGCGCACCGATTTTCGCGGCAATGTGATCGTGACGTCGCGGCCACAGCTGACGTCCGCGTGGCGCATCGAGCCGAACCTCGCCGGCCGGCTCGATTTCGGCGACACGAGCACGAACGTGGCAGGCATCAAGGTCAATCTCGGCAGCGAGATCAAGTCGGTGCTCGATCCGGTCGTCAACAACCAGATCACCGCGCTGCAGTCGCGCCTGCGCAACGATCCGGCGATCGAACGCGCCGCCCGCGAG
>JBKPRE010000148.1:0-4353 GCA_046734435.1 Pseudomonadota bacterium
TCCGTCCAATGTTTGTAGGGAGCGTAATACCGATTGGGTGGCGGGGGATAATAGTTGTGTGTGCCACCATAATAAGCAGGACCATGATCATAAGGTCCGGGATCGTATTCGTAAGGACCGTAAGGCCCCGGACTGTAAGCATAGGGCCCGTAGCCATAGCCGCTATTGGCGGCGATCGAGCCTACGATGGCGCCGGCCGCAAGGCCGCCGATGATACCGGCGGCAGCCGCTCCGCCGTAACCGCGGCCATAACCATAATATCGTCCGCCACCATAGCCACGACCGTAATATCGTACATCGGTGATCAGACTCGGCGTTGATGATTTAACCGCTAAAGTGTCTGTCAACACCGGGAAGGCTTTAGATGGATTGCTGTAAGAGATCGCAAACGCGCACGAGACACTTACACCAAGTACATACTTGAGAATTGCGGATTTCATGATCTCGCCTTTCTATGTTTTTGTTACTAGCCACTTATCACGCTGAGAGCACGGGCTGAATCGAAGCGGTGAAAGGCGACCGGGAAAGTCCGGTCGCCTGCCGCGCCGGTTACGCCTCGAGGATAGCGACGATCTGATGCGTGCGCGGGTCAATGACGAGGATTTCATTGCCGACCATGATGTAGTCATAGCCACGCCACTCGGGATAGATCACGAAGACTTCGCGCGGCAGCGGGTAGAAGCGGACGCTGTTCGGAATGCGTGTTCCCACACGTACTGAGACGTTAAGCCGCGTCGGTGCCACCTTGTGCTGTCTGATGATGCCGGTGATTTTCGTCTGCTGCTCGGACGTGAGGTTGCCGGCACCCGCCGCTACGCCCTGACCGGTGGTGCTGCGTTTGCCTTCATTGGCGGACTTGTTCGGCGACGAGGCCGCACCAGCACCGCTTTCGGATGTGCTCTTCGACCTCACGTTCGCGTTGCCATCGGCATCGGATGAACCCTTGGCCGCGGGGGCCGCAGGAGCGCCTTTGTCCATCTTTTTGGTTTTCAGCTGTTTCTTGTCGGATTCGGGCTCCGCTGCTTGCCCGGTCGTCTCGGGCGCTTTGCGTTGACCGGATTTCAAGGCCGGCGCCACCTTTTCCGCCGGGGCATTCTGCTGTGCCGCCGGAGCGCGCCCGGGCGCCTCGTCGTTCTTCATGCCTTGCGCCGAAACGGCGCCAGCACCAAGCAGCAATATCGCCGCCGTGGTGGATAATAGTCGCAGGTTTTTCATGGATGTCTCCTTTGGACAGTCCGCAAATAGTTGATGTTGGTTTTTCGTATCGAAGTAGCGTGGATTGACAAATGTCTACAATAACGACCGCAGCCCAAGCGGCGCTTGATCGAATTGCGTCCGCAATTCGCGTCCTCTCAGATTTAGCTGCGGGCTGAATCGTATGACCAACGCGCCTGTCGCCCAAAGGTTCAAAAGTAAACGCGCGTTATAAAATCAACAGACTCGCAGGCGCTGTTTCAACTGTATGATCAAAACAGACCAGTTTTTGACCGAGCGCTAACATGCCGATTAAAGCGTTTTCGGCGATCATTTTCTTCCAGTCATACATATATAAAGGGTTCGACCAGAGGAGTGCCAAATGCACACGCACCGGTTCGGACGAAAAATCAAACTTCCTGCATCAATCGCCATCAAGCATCAAATCAGGGTGCTGATGGCTCAAGACGAGTTTAAGAAAGCAGAGTCCCAACTTGTCAAACAATCAGCGCCAGTAAGCGAGCCTGCGATGACGAAGAAGTGGGAAAGGTCCGCCATATCCCCCAAACGGCCGAGATTAATTGGCGCCGGGCGCATGTAGGCGGCTATTCCGGGCCTGTGATAAGGTCCATCCCAGCCACGCCCCGGCGTCATGCGCCGGATTACCCAATGGACATGTGTTTACGGGGGTTTCGATGCGTCTGAAGACGATGTTTACGGCGATTGCGGCTATCGGATTTTTTGCCGGCACCGCGGCCGCGCAGGAAGGCACGCTCAAGAAGATCAAGGACACCGGCACGATCACGATCGGCCATCGTGAATCATCGATTCCATTCTCCTACTACGACGATAAGCAGCAGGTCGTCGGCTACGCCATGGACCTCTGCAACAAAATCGTCGATGCAGTGAAGGCGAATCTCAAGCTCGCCAAGCTCGACGTGAAGCTGCAGCCGGTGACCTCGGCGACGCGCATTCCGCTGATTGCGAACGGCACTGTCGATCTCGAATGCGGATCGACCACCAATAACCTCGAACGGCAGAAGCAGGTCTCGTTCACGATCACGCACTTCGTCACGGCCAACCGTTTCGTGTCAAAGAAAGCCGCGAAGATCAACAAGCTCGAGGACCTCAAGGGCAAGACTGTCGTGTCGACCTCCGGCACCACTAACATCAAGCAGATCACCGAGCTGAACACGGAACGGAATCTCGGCCTCACGATTCTGCCGGCCAAGGATCACGCCGAGGCCTTCCTGATGGTCGAGACCGGCCGCGCCGCCGCCTTCGTGATGGACGACATCCTGCTCTATAGCCTTGTAGCGGGCTCGAAGGCGCCGAAGGATTACGAAATCTCCGCCGATGCGCTTTCGGTCGAGCCTTACGGCATCATGTTGCGCAGGGACGACCCGGCCTTCAAGAAAGTGGTCGATGACGCCATGACCGGCGTCTACAAGAGCGGCGAGATCAACAAGATCTATGACAAGTGGTTCCTCAAGCCGGTCCCGCCCAAGGGCGTCAATCTCAACGTGCCGATGGGCGCGTCGTTCAAGAAGGTCGTTTCCAAACCGACCGACAGCGGCGACCCGAAGGACTACCAATAGTCTCCAAATAGACGCTAGACTTCGCGGCGCGGTCTCAAAGCCGCGCCGCAGTTGCGTTTGAGGGGACGCGGGCTCGCATGAGCTACAAGTGGAATTGGGGAATCTTTTTCCAGCTGTCCCCCGACGGCACTTATACCTACTTGCAGCTTCTGCTGTTCGGTGCCGGCTGGACGCTGGCGACCGCCTTGCTCGCCTGGGCGATCGCACTCTCGGTCGGAACGCTCGTCGGCGTGATCCGTACGTCGCCGGTGCCGTGGCTGGTGCGCCTCGGCAATGCCTATGTCGAGCTGTTCCGCAATATTCCGCTGCTCGTGCAAATGTTTCTCTGGTACTTCGTGCTGCCGGAAGTCATGCCGCAGGCGATCGGCGACTGGCTCAAGCAGTCTTCCAATGCCTCGTTTTACAACGCCGTGATTTGCCTCGGCCTCTATACCTCGGCGCGCGTCGCCGAACAGGTGAAGGCCGGGATTCACAGCCTGCGCAGCGGGCAGCGCATGGCGGGCCTGGCGATGGGACTCACGCTGCCGCAGACCTACCGCTATGTCCTGCTGCCGATGGCGTTCCGCATCATCCTGCCGCCACTGAGCTCGGAATTTCTCAACATCATCAAGAATTCCTCGGTGGCGCTGACCATCGGCCTTATCGAGCTCACTGCCGCAGCACGCTCGATGTCGGAATTCTCCTTTCAGGTGTTCGAGGCCTTCACCGGCGCAACCCTGATCTACATCATCATCAACATCGTCGTCGTCGGCGGCATGCGCTGGCTCGAACGGCGCGTCGCCGTGCCCGGCTTCATCGGCATGAGCGCGCCTGCAGCGGCGCATTGAGGACGGGCAATGTTTTCCAATTTCGACTGGGACGTCATCCTGCGCTCACTGCCCTACCTGTTTCTAGACGGCATGCGCTTCACGATCATGCTGACCTTGATGGCGACCGCCGGTGGCATCGTGATCGGCACGCTGCTGGCTCTCGCTCGGCTCTCGAACATTCCAGGCCTTTCCCATGTCGCGGGCGCCTACGTAAACCTGATCCGCTCGATGCCGCTCGTGCTGGTGATCTTCTGGTTCTACTTCCTGGTGCCGTATATCGGGCAGTGGATCACCGGCGCTTCACGCCCGATCCAGGTTGGCGCGTTCCTCTCGGCGCTGGTGACTTTCACGCTATTCGAGGCCGCCTATTTCTGCGAGATCATGCGCGCCGGCATCCAGTCAATCCCGCGCGGCCAGGTGCAGGCGGCGCAGGCGCTCGGTATGGGCTACTGGACCGCCATGGGCGAGATCATCCTGCCGCAGGCCTTCCGCAACATGGTGCCGGTGCTGCTCACGCAGACCATCATTTTGTTTCAGGACACCTCGCTGGTCTACGTGATCTCGGTCACCGACTTCTTCGGCGCGGCATCCAAGGTCGCCCAGCGCGACGGACGCCTGGTCGAGATGTATCTGTTCGCCGCCGCCGTCTATTTCGTCATTTCGCTCGGCGCGTCCTGGTGGGTGCGCCGCCTGCAGAACCGAATCGCCATCGTCCGCTGAGGCCTCATGATTACCATCAGCAATATCAGCAA
>JBKPRE010000149.1:0-7724 GCA_046734435.1 Pseudomonadota bacterium
CAGCGCGCGCGCGGGTCCGCGCGGCTGGCGCTTGCCCTGCTCCCAGTTGCGCACCGTCTCGATCGGGACTTCGATCTTTTCGGCGAAAGCAGCCTGCGTCAGCCCGCAGCGCGCACGCACCTGGCGCACGAAATCTGCCGGTTTGCTGTGATCGACCGTTCTTTCGCTGCCGTCGGGCAGGATTTCGACGATCCGTCCGTCCGCCTTCAGCCGCACCCGCATCATGACCGCGACCCCTCCACTGGTGGTGTCGGCCAATGCACTAGCTGATTCGGGGCGGTGAAAAGTTAATGCCGGCGCTTAGCGCGTCTTCTCGAAGATCTCACGGCCTATCAGCATGCGGCGGATCTCTGACGTTCCCGCCCCGATCTCGTAGAGCTTTGCGTCGCGCAGCAGCCGACCAGTCGGAAAGTCGTTGATGTATCCATTGCCGCCCAGGCACTGGATCGCCTCCAGCGCCATCCAGGTCGCGCGCTCGGCGGCATACAGAATGGCGCCCGCGGCATCCTCGCGCGTCGTGCGGCCTTCATCGCAGGCGCGCGCAACCGTGTACACATAGGCCTTGGCGGCATTCATCGTGACGTACATATCGGCCAGCTTCGCCTGCACCAACTGGAACCGTCCGATCGCCTGACCGAACTGGTGGCGCTCGTGCACATAAGGGATCACGACGTCCAGGCAGGCCTGCATGATCCCGAGTGGACCGGCTGCGAGGACGACGCGTTCATAGTCGAGGCCGGACATCAGGACGTTGACGCCGTTGCCGACCGCACCCAGCACGTTTTCCTCCGGGACCTCGCAGTCGGTGAACACCAGCTCGCTGGTGTCGGATCCGCGCATGCCGAGCTTGTCGAGTTTCTGGGCCGGAGCGAAACCTTTAAAGCCCTTTTCCACCAGAAAGGCAGTGATGCCGCGCGCGCCGGCGGTGCGGTCGGTCTTGGCGTAGATCACCATCGTGTCCGCCACCGGCCCGTTGGTGATCCACATCTTGGAGCCGTTGAGCACGTAGCGGTCGCCCTTCTTGTCGGCGCGCGTGCGCATCGACACCACATCGGAACCTGCTCCCGGCTCCGACATTGCGAGCGCGCCGACATGCTCGCCCGATATCAGTTTCGGCAGGTATTTCCGCTTTTGCTGCTCGCTGCCGTTACGCCGGAGCTGGTTCACGCAGAGATTGGAATGGGCGCCGTATGACAGCCCAACGGCAGCGCTCGCGCGCGAAATTTCCTCCATCGCCACGCAATGCTCGAGATAGCCAAGGCCGGAGCCACCGTACTCCTCCTCGACCGTGATGCCGTGAAGGCCGAGCGCCCCCATCTCCGGCCACAGGTCGCGAGGGAAAACATTGTCGCGGTCGATCGCGTCGGCGCGGGGCGCGATACGATCCTGTGCGAAGCCGTTCACGGTCTTCCGCAGCATGTCGACGTCGGGGCCAAGCCCGAAATCAAAGCCCGCCCATGCGTTGGGAATCATGCGCCGCCTCCGCTCGTGCGCCCGGACAGGCGCCGCCGGAGACTTTATAAGCTGTTCGTCACGCTGTCAGCGCCTCGCCCGATGCCGGCCTGGGCATCCCGTCCTGTCGGGCCTTTTCCAGCAGCACATCGATCGCGCTCGCCGGCGCAGGCTTGGCAAACAGGAAGCCCTGCATCTCATCGCAGCCAGCAAGCCGCAGCAAAACACGCTGGTGCTCGGTTTCGACGCCCTCGACAAGCACCGACAGACCGAGCGCGCGGCCGAGCGCCACCATCGCCTGGATGATCACGCCGCCATTGGAAGAGCGGCCGAGGGCCGCCACAAAGCTCTGGTCGATCTTGATCTTGTCGAGCGGAAACCGCTGCAGGTACCCGAGATTGGAATAACCGGACCCGAAATCATCAAGCGCGACACCCACGCCGAGCTCGTGCAGATCCTTGATGCGCTTGACCATCTCGTCAGGGTTGTCGATGAGCACGCCTTCGGTGATTTCCAGCACCAGCCGCCCCGGCGACACGCCGCTTTCGGCCAGCGCCGAGCGCACAACGTCCACGACCGTTCCGTCTCGGACCTGCAGCGGCGATAGATTCACCGCAATGTAAAGATCTTCCGGCCATCGCTTGGCCTCGTGCAATGCGCGGCGCAGAACGAATGCGCCGATGGTGCCCATCAATCCCATCTGCTCAGCAACCGGAATGAATGTCGCCGGCGGGATCGAGCCGCGCGTTGGGTGGTTCCAGCGCAGCAAAGCCTCGACGCCGACCATGCGGCCGCCCTGTGACGACACGATCGGCTGATAGTGCACATCGAGATCGTTTGCGCTGATTGCCCGCGGAAGCTCGCGGTGGATGAATTTCTGATCGGCGGAAACGCTATCAATGGCAACATCGAAGGCGACGATCGCGCCAGGCCCTCGTTTCGCTGCGGCACGTAGCGCAAGGTCGGCGCGGCGAGTCAGCTCGCCGCGGGTCGTAGCGTCATGCGGGGCCTGCGCAAAGCCGGCATGTGCGCTCACGCGCACGACCGTGTCGGCCCAATGGGGACGCGCCATGACGTCGAGGGCGGCGCGAATAACGGTCTCGGCGTCGGCATCGTGGGGCGTCGTCATTGCAATCGCGAATCTGTCGCCCGCAATGCGCCCACAGATCACGTCCGCGGGCAGCGCCTCCCTTATTCGCCTGGCGACGGCCACGATGAGCTCATCGCTGCCAAGAACGCCATGCGTTGCGGTGACATCATCCATGCCATCGAGTTCGATCAGCGCAAAGGTCGTGCATTCATCGTCGGCGCGCTCTGCGAGGGAAAGATCCAGGAGCTCCAACGTCTTTGCGTGATTGGGCAACCCGGTCAGCCTGTCTTCATCGGCCGCGCGCGCGGCCTCCGCCTCGCTCGCCGCGAGCTCCCGTTGCGCCCGCTTGAGCTGCCAGAGCGACAACGCGGCAAAGCCGAATATGACGACGACGACGGCCGCGAAGAACGCCGCCAGGCGCCCCATGACCTCAGTCATCGGACGGTTTTTGTCCCATGTCAGAAATCCCGTAATGCGGCCGGCGGAATCCATCACCGGTTGCGTTTCACGGTCACGTGCGGGGTTGCTCTCGAATTTGAGATTTTTCAGGCCGGGAATCTGCTCTGCCAGCCGCAGCACACGCGGATCTATTGCCGCCGGACGGCCGGGCGTCGGGCGGAATTCTGCAATCGCGCTGCGCAACGCGGCGTGCTGGCTGAGCGACAGTCGCTCGTCGTTGTGGCGCGCCAAACCGAAGCCGACGGCAGCGATCACGAACGTGGCCGCAACGGCGACAAACGAAAGCACCCCGATCAGCCGCGAAGCCGCCAGGATCCACTTTGCCGGCGTCGGCCGCGTGAACTTCAGTGACGGCGGATCGGGACGTTTCGTCCCGGGCGGCAGCCAGCCGCGGGGGCGCGAGGCCGCTGGTTCAGCATTGGTTTCGTGCACCGGGAGCGCTCCCAGCCTGCGATGCGGCGTGGGGTACAGGGTTACGGTGCGCCCTTTAAACGTTGGTCAGCAAACAAGGTGAACAAGGCGTAACCGGGCTTGAAAGCCCTCACCTGAGGCCAAACCACAGCGTGGCGATGCCGAGAAACGAAAAGAATCCGACCACATCCGTCACCGTGGTGACGAATGGACTCGATGCTACCGCTGGGTCGAACCTGAGGCGATGCAGGATGAGCGGGATGAGGATCCCACCGAGCGCGGCCGCGAGAAGATTGCAAATCATGGCGAGGCCGATCACGAAGCCCAGGCCCGGCACCTTGAACCAGACATAAGCCGCCGCACCGGTGATGACGGCGAAGGCGATCCCGTTGAGAAGGCCGACCATGAGCTCGCGCGAGATCACGCGCCAGGCATTCGTGTCGGTCAGGTCGCGCGTCGCCAGCGCGCGCACGGCAACGGTCATCGTCTGCGTCGTCGCGTTACCGCCCTGGCTCGCCACGATCGGCGCCAGCACCGCCAGGGCGACCATTTTCTGCAGCTGGCCTTCGAACAGGCCGAGCACCGAGGACGCGAGAAATGCAGTGGCCAGATTGACCAGCAGCCAGTTGAAGCGCCCGCGCGCGATCTTCCAGACCGAATCCGACAGTTCTTCGTCGCGCACACCGCCCAGCGCCTTGATATCTTCTTCCGCTTCTTCTTCGATGACGTCGGCAACGTCGTCGAAGGTGATGATGCCGACCAGCCGGTCATCGGCATCGACGACCGGTGCCGCCACAAGGTCGTAGCGCTGAAACATGCGCGCGACTTCCTCCTGGTCTTCGTCCGCGCGGATGCGGTGACGCTCCCGTTCCATCAGGTCCGAGACCGGAACCGGCCGCTTGCTGCGCAGCAGCCGGTCGAGCGGAACTGCGCCGACGAAGTGCCGCCCTTCATCGGTCACGTAGAGCTCAAAAAACCGCTCGGGCAGTTCCCGCGTCTCGCGCATGTAATCGATCGCTTGGCCAACATTCCAGCTCGGCGGCACGGCGATGAATTCCGTCTGCATGCGCCGGCCCGCGGACTCTTCGGGATAGTCCAGGCTGCGGGCGAGTGCGGCCCGGTCCGGCTGCGGTAACTGCTCGAGGATCTCGGCCTGCTCTTCCTTCGGAAGATCCTCGAGGATGGCGACGGCATCGTCGGATTCGAGCTCGCTGACCCCTTTTGCCACCGCCTGCGGCGGCAGCTCATCGAGGATCTCGTCGCGTACCGCGTCGTCGACCTCGGTCAACGCGGCGAAGTCGAAATCGATGCCGAGCAGCGAGACAAGCCGGGGGCGTTGCTCTGGTTCCAGCGCCTCGATCAGCGCGCCCATATCGGCTCCATGCAGGTCGCCAACCAGCCCTCTCAAACCGGATGCGTCGCCCGTCTCGATCCTGCGTGCGACGCTCTTGACGAAAGTCTTGCGGATCGAGCCGTCCTTGTTGCGCGGCAGTTGCGCAATCTCGGTCGCCTCGGTTTGGTCCTGATTGAGCGTCATGAAGCCATCGACAATCGATTAAAGCGCGACGCTTGTACGCCCTTCCCTACGCGCGGGGCAAATGATTAGCGTGTGAATTTCGTGTAACGATCTGACTATGATCCGTTTCGTTTTCATTTTGATCGCTGGCATGTTCCCGGTAGCGGCGTCGGCGGAGTCCTGCCCCGGCAATCCGCAGGCGCTCGGCACCGAACGCGTCATGGAGGTGCATGCCAGGGTCAACCCGCGCGTCGGGCGCAAGCATTTCCCGTCAACGCTGCCACTCAACGCCAAGGAGCTGGTGCTCACCTTCGACGACGGTCCATGGCCGGGCACTACGTCTAAAGTGTTGGACGCGCTCAAGACCGAGTGCGTCCGCGCCACGTTCTTCCTCCTCGGGCGCAATGCCGCCGCCCACCCGCAGCTGGCGCGGCGTGCACTAGCCGAAGGTCATACGCTCGGCCATCACAGCTATTCGCACCCCCTGCTCAGCCGCATGGCATTGCCGCGGGCGGAGGCAGAGATCGAGCGGGGCATCGCGGCGGACGAGACCGCCATCTACGGAGGCCGCCGGTCAACTCTGGCGACGCCGTTCTTCCGATTTCCGGGTTTTGCCTCAAACCAGGCCCTGCTCGATCGCCTGGCGGCGCGTGGGATGGTGGTTTTCGGCGCCGACGTCTGGGCGAGCGACTGGCTTCCAATGAGCCCACAACAGGAGCTGCGCCTGATCCTGTCGCGCATCGAGCACGCCGGGCGCGGCATCGTGCTCTTTCACGATACCAAAGCGCAGACCGCCCGGATGCTGCCGGCCTTCTTGCGTGGGCTCAAACGGCGGGGTTATCGCGTGGTGCATGTCGTCCCGGAGAAAGCGGGCGGCAATTCACAGTAGTAAATGTGTCGCCTATTTACCGCGCCCGGGGAAAAATCATTGGAATGGGTCTAAAACGCATTCACAAGCCGTAATCCTCCATTAATGTCGCACGCCATAAGGTCGGGGGCCTCCCGTTTGGAGGCGTTAGGCGCGAGTTCGGGGGCCTGATGCGTAGCGTATTGATTTTTGCATTTTGTTTTGTTGGATGCGTTGCCGCGTCTGCCGCAGAGCCGTGCCCGGGCAATCCGGATGCGCTTGGCACCAGCCGCGTCCTGACTATCAACCCTTCCGACTTCGCCCGCATCGGCAGCATGCAATATACGCAGGCGCTGCCGCTCGAAAACCACGAGGTCGTCATTACCTTCGACGATGGCCCGATCCCGCCCTACACCAACGCGGTGCTCGATGCACTTGCCTCGCAATGCGTGAAGGCGACTTACTTCCTCGTCGGCGAGATGGCACGCGCCTACCCGTCTATCGTCCGGCGCATCTACAATGCCGGGCATACAATCGGCACCCACAGCCAGAACCATCCTTTCGCCTTCCAGCGGCTGAGCTTGGAAAAGGCGGAACGCCAGGTGGAGACCGGTATCGAGTCGGTCGACGCCGCGCTGGGCGACCCGAAAGCAATCTCTCCCTTCTTCCGCATTCCCGGCCTTGGCCGGACAAATGCGATCGAGGGCTATCTTGCGTCGAAGTCACTGGTGACCTGGAGCGCCGACGTCGTCGCCGACGACTGGAAGCATATCAAAGCGAGCGAGATTGTCCGCCGCGCGATGCGGCGCCTCGAGGAGAAGGGCCGCGGCATCTTGCTCCTGCACGACATCCATCCGGCGACGGCGCTTGCGGTGCCGGTCCTGCTCAAGGAACTGAAGGAACGCGGCTACCGTGTCGTTCAGGTCGTCGCGGCAGGCGAGCGCCCTGCGTCGGTGCCGGAATTGCTGGGCGCACCCGAGTACAATAAGGAAGGTTGGCCTCGCGTGGTAAAGGCCAGTGTCAGCCGTGAAACGCCGACGAAGGTCGCGCTGCGGCATCGCGCGAAGAACGACGCCACCACCAAACGGCGCCGGTCCGCCGTGGCGAGACAGCACGAGTCGAACGGTACAGACTCCTGGAAGCAAAACCAGTCCAACTGGTTCGGCCAGCCTCGCGGTCTCGCAACGTCGTTCTAGCTCACTGAGGCCAGCTCAGACTTCGACGGCTTACGCCTCTTGTCGTGGCTGACTTTCGCCGGGCTGCGCCGGCTCCGTCCAGCGGTACACGACCCAAAATCCGATCAGCAGGCCGGAAGCCAGAAACGCCAGCGTGGCTCCTATCGAAAGACCAAACAGACTCCAAGTGTTTGTGTCTGGAAGACTCATGAACACGGAAAGCGCCGTGGTTCCTAAAAGAAAGGCGCCAGCGAGAGCTCCGCCCGCGCATAACCACACGCGCGCAGCATGAGGCGAGACTTTCAGCAGACCGAGATAGACCAGGGCGCTGGCTATCAATCTGATGAGAATTTCCTCGTCATGCATCGCCAGCCACAGGGCGTAGTGGGCCACAATACCAAGCGCCACCCACATGGCCGGCCTGCTTCGCATCCTGATGGAAAGTGCCACGCAACCGATCAGAACGGCCATCTCCAGCCAGAATAAGGACGTGCTGTAATTCATCGGGCCCTGGTCGCCTGGACGAACAGGCTTATCCGGGCCCTGCTTTCAATTGCTTTAAGGCCGAATTCAAATTGTTAGGGGTATTCTTCAGTCTGGTGCGGCCGAGAGGACTCGAACCTCCACGGTGTTAACCGCTAGCACCTCAAGCTAGTGCGTCTACCAATTCCGCCACGGCCGCATTTTGTCGAGCACGATCTGGTCCGTACGCCGGTTCCCGCCTTTCGGCATCATGCTCATGGGGAGAAGGACGAAAGGCTAGAAAACCCCGCG
>JBKPRE010000150.1:0-24997 GCA_046734435.1 Pseudomonadota bacterium
GAATTTGGATTCCGATTGGTCACGCTGCGGCAGATCAGCGAAGCGAGCGCCCATGTGCGCGTGACCAATCTGATGTTTCCGAATGCCTTCATCATCCCGATGAGCCGCGAGATGACGATCTCGCAATGGCATGTGCCGATCCACGACGAGAAGCACTACTGGTACGCGATCTTCACAAGTTTCGGCGCGCCGGTGAACAAGGATGAAATGCGCCGCCAGCGTCTCGAGCTCTATCAACTGCCGGACTACATCCCGAACAAGAACAAGAGCAACGACTACGGTTTCGATCCGCACGAGCAGGAGCACGAGACCTATACCGGCATGGGCGCCGACATCAATGTGCACGACCAATGGGCCTGCGAGTCGATGGGCACGATCCAGGATCGCACCATCGAGCATCTCGGCACGTCCGACAAGGCGATCAGCGCGTATCGCAAGCTTTTGCGTCAGGCGATCGAGCAATCGGGCAAAGGCGAGAGGCCGATCATGGTGCTTGATCCCGCAAAGGCGGCAAGCATCACCGGGCCTCCAGCGATTGATGGCATCGGCCCGGTCGACGATTGGCAGGGCTATTGGCAAAAGACCGAGGCAGTAAAACGCAAGGCCGCAAGCTGGGCTAACGGGCATTAAGACGAATGCCTCCGCGCTCGCGTAAGCCGGTTACTTTCGTCGAGCGCCATGGCCTGTGGACCGACGCGTACGCCAAGGCTGCGACGCAAGTCGAGCGCATCGTCAAGAAAGACAAACTTGAGGTCGTGCGCTTTTCATTCGCCGACCAACATGGCGTATTGCGCGGCAAGACCCTCCTCGCAGCCGAGGCGGCGGGCGCGATGCGCAGCGGCGTCACCATGACGACGACCCTCCTCGCCAAGGACACCGCGCACCGGACGGTCTACCCGGTGTTCACACCGGGTGGCGGCTTTGCAATGGAAGAGATGCAGGGCGGCGGCGACTTCGTAATGGTCGCCGATCCAACAACTTTCCGCATTCTGCCCTGGGCGAACAAGACCGGCTGGCTCCTGTGCGACATCTATTTCACCAACGGCACGCCGGTGCCGTTTTCCGCCCGCGCCCGCTGCCGCGACGCTCTCAACACGTTGGCCAAGGCGGGCTTCGATTTCCTTGCCGGCCTAGAGGTCGAATTCCATTTGTTCAAGATCGAGAATCCGCGCCTTGCCCCGGCCGACGCGACCTGGCCACCGGAAGCCCCTGAAGTGAGCCTGCTTACGCAGGGCTACCAGTATCTGACGGAGTCGCGGTACGACATGCTCGATCCGGCGCTGGAAATTCTCCGCCGCGGCATTGAACAGCTCGGCCTGCCGCTGCGCTCGGTGGAATCCGAGCTCGGCCCTAGCCAGTGCGAGTTCACGTTTCGCCCGCAAACCGGTCTGGCCAGCGCCGACACCATGGTCCTCTTTCGCGCGGCCGCAAAGCAGATAGCCCGACGCCATGGGATGCTTGCGAGTTTCATGTGCCGTCCCGCGTTGCCGAATGTAATGTCAAGCGGCTGGCATCTGCACCAATCGCTGCTCGAGGCAAAATCGGGCCGCAACGCCTTTGCTTTCGATCACGCCGACGTGCTGTCCACTGTCGGCCGTTACTACCTGGGCGGCCTGCTGGCGCACGCGCGCGCCGCGGCGGCGTTCACCACGCCCACGATCAATGGCTACAAACGCTATCGCGCCTATTCGCTTGCGCCCGATCGCGCCATCTGGGGGCGCGACAACCGCGGCGTGATGATCCGCGTGCTCGGCCAGCCCGGTGATCCCGCAACTCATCTTGAAAATCGCGTCGGAGAGCCCGCCGCCAATCCGTATCTTTATGTGGCGGCGCAGATTTATTCGGGGCTCGACGGTATCGCGCGCAGGCTCGATCCGGGCCCTTCCGCCGATACGCCTTATGAAGCGGCGGCTGCATTGCTTCCGAAAAATCTCAGCGAAGCGCTCACCGCGCTGCGCGCTGACGAAACCCTTCGGGCCGGCTTTGGCCGCGCGTTCATCGACTATTATACGCATATCAAGGCGGCCGAGATCGAACGCTTCCAGAAGGAAGCAGACGATCGGCCGGACGTCACTCCCTGGGAGCAGAAGGAATACCTGGACCTGTTCTGATGCCTTACGCAGCGACGCCCGACAACGTGAAGCTTTATTACGAAGAAGTTGGACAGGGCATACCGATCCTCTTCGTGCATGAATTCGCCGGCGACCACCGCAGTTGGGAGCGTCAGCTGCGGGAATTCGGCAAGCGCTATCGCTGCATTGCCTATAGCGCGCGCGGATACACTCCATCCGATATTCCGGTCGATCCCAAGGCCTACAGCTACATGCATGTAATGCGTGACGCCGTGGCGATGCTCGATCACCTGAAGATCGACAAGGCGCACCTTATCGGGCTGTCGATGGGCGGCTACACGGCGCTGCAAGTCGCGCTCAACCATCCGCAGCGCGTGCGCTCGCTGGTGCTCGCAGGCGCGGGATCGGGCAGCGAGCGTTGGTATACCGAGGACTTCCACAAACGCTCGCGCGATCTTGCCGCGCAGTTCGAGCGTGAAGGCTCGGCAGCAGTGGCGAAGTCGTATGGCCGCAGCCCGAGCCGTCTTCAATTGGAGATCAAGGATCCGCGCGGCTTTGCCGAATTTTCGAAACAGCTTTCCGAACACGACCCGCAAGGATCAGCGCACATGTCGCGCGGATTCCAGGGCGGACGTCCCTCGCTCTATGACTTCGAAAGCGACATTCGGCGGCTTACGACGCCGGCTTTGATTGTGGTCGGCGACGAAGATGAGCGCTGTATCGAGCCGGGGTTATTTCTCAAAGATGCCATCCCGGCGTCGGGTCTCATGATCTTTCCCAAGACCGGCCACGCCGTGAACCTGGAAGAGCCCGATCTGTTCAACCAGGTCGTCGATGACTTTCTTTCGCGCGTTGACGGGGGGAACTGGCTTGCGCGCGATCCACGCACCCGCCAGCCCAAGCCGCCGACCGCGTGACCGGCGCTACAGCCTTGTACCAGCGGGGGACTGGGGCATTCGCAGAAATTTAACCGCGTTCATAAATAACGCCGGCCCGGAAAAAGGCCTTTTGGTTTTGACGGCTATGGTGCCCGGAAATTCGGTGGAGTGGGATTCATGCGAACGACAGTCGTATTCCTGGTCGCGGGTCTGGTTATGTTGCTCGGAGGCACGTCTTTTGCCGCCGATATGAGGCTCGACCATAAGCGCGCGTACGCACGTGGTGCCGGCACTTTCGATCAGCGCATGCGCATCATGGAGCAGAAGCCCTATTGCGGCGATTGCGAAGCGCCCATTGGCCGGACCCATTCCGCCAACGTCGCGCGGCTCCGCTTCATCAACTGGCCGTATTGGCAGGAGAGCTGCGCGGCCGGCGCCTGCGGCGTCTACTATCCCGTTATGCGGTCCTGTGTCTTTTGGGGTTTGGGCTGCAGCTAAGCCCCGATCTGGCCACCGTTACAAATCAAACGTCCACGCTGGCGGCGAGTGCGTTCTGCTCGATGAAGAGCCGGCGTGGCTCGACCAACTCGCCCATCAATTCGGTGAAGATGTTGTCGGCATCCTCGCCTTCCTTCACCTGCAGCAGCGAGCGCGCGTTCACATCGAGCGTGGTCTCCCACAGCTGCTCGGGGTTCATTTCGCCGAGGCCTTTGTAGCGTTGCATTGTTACGCCCTTGCGGCCCGCGCCGGTCACGGCCTCGAACAAACCAACCGGTCCGTGAATGGCCCAGGTTTCGTCCTTGCGACGCAATGATCCGGGTTTTTCGTAGATCTTCTGCAAAGAGGCGGCGTATTCGTCGAGCTTACGGGCATCTGCCGAGCCAAGCAGAGCATGATCGATAATGGAAACAGTTTTCACACCACGCAAAGTGCGCGTAAAGGTGAAGCCCGCTTCTTCGCTGAACTCGCCTTCCCACCCGCGCTCAGTTTCCTCGGAGAGGGCATTAAGACGTTTGGCAATGTACGGTGCCGCCGCTTTGGCCTTCTTCGGATCGCCGAAAATCTCGGAACTGAGCACGCCAAGGATGGCCGCTTGCTCGACGACTTGGCGGTTGTAACGGCTGTGAAGAGCGTTGAGAAGGTTGCGAACAACGCGCGCTTGATCGACCACCTTGCGTAGGTCTTCCCCCGCGCGCTCCTCGCCGGAAGCAAGGCGCAGCACAGCTTCTTCGACGCCGGTCACGATCAAAAAGTCTTCCAGCGCGCGTTCGTCCTTCAAATATTGCTCGGATTTTCCCCGCGCAACTTTGTAGAGCGGCGGCTGGGCAATGAAAATGTGACCGCGCTTGATCAATTCTTCCATCTGCCGGAAGAAGAACGTCAGCAGCAACGTACGGATGTGTGAGCCGTCGACATCCGCGTCGGTCATGATGATGATCTTGTGGTAGCGCAGCTTGTCGGGATTGAACTCGTCGCGCCCAATGCCGGTGCCGAGGGCCGTGATCAGCGTTCCGATTTCCTGACTCGACAGCATCTTGTCGAAACGCGCCCGTTCCACGTTGAGAATCTTGCCGCGCAGCGGCAGCACCGCCTGAAATTCGCGGTTGCGGCCCTGCTTGGCAGAGCCGCCCGCGCTGTCGCCCTCGACGATGAAAAGCTCTGATTTCGCCGGATCGCGTTCCTGGCAGTCAGCCAGCTTGCCCGGAAGCGATGAAACGTCGAGCGCGCCCTTGCGGCGGGTGAGTTCACGGGCCTTGCGCGCGGCCTCGCGTGCGGCAGCCGCTTCCACCACCTTGCCGACGATCACCTTGGCTTCGGAGGGATGAATTTCGAACCAGTCCTGCAAAGCCTGGTTGATCACGTTCTCAACCACCGGGCGGACTTCCGACGACACAAGCTTGTCCTTCGTCTGCGACGAGAACTTCGGGTCGGGCACCTTGCATGAAAGCACGGCGGTCAGGCCCTCGCGGCAGTCGTCACCGGTCAGAGCGACCTTTTCCTTCTTCGACGTGCCAAGGGTATCGGCATATTGCGTGATCTGGCGGGTGAGTGCGCCGCGGAATCCGGCAAGATGGGTGCCGCCGTCGCGTTGCGGGATGTTGTTGGTGAAACAGAGCACGCTCTCGTGATACCCATCGTTCCACCAAAGCGCGCATTCAACCGTGATGCCTTCGCGCTCGACTTTGATCATGATCGGGTTCGGAATGAGAGAGGTTTTGTTGCGGTCGATGAATTTCACAAATGCCTCAACGCCGCCCTCATATTTCATTTCCTCGCGCTTCTCGACCGCGTGGCGTTGATCGGCCAGCACAATGGCGACACCCGAATTCAGAAAGGCCAGCTCGCGTAAGCGGTGTTCCAGCGTTGCAAAGTCGAATTCGACCATTGTGAAAGTCTTCGGGCTCGGCAGAAACGTCACTTCCGTGCCGCGCTTGTCCTTCGCGTTGCCCCTCGCTTTCAGCGGAGCCTTTGCGACGCCGTCGCGGAATTCCATGAAATGCTCTTTGCCGTCGCGCCAGATGGTGAGCTTGAGCCAGGTCGAAAGCGCGTTCACCACGGAAACGCCGACGCCGTGCAGACCGCCGGAAACCTTGTAGGCGTTCTGGTCGAATTTACCGCCCGCATGCAGCTGGGTCATGATGACTTCGGCCGCCGAGACGCCTTCACCTTTGTGGATGTCGGTCGGGATGCCGCGCCCGTTGTCGCGCACCGTGCAAGAGCCGTCGGGGTTGAGCGTTACAACCACCTCCGTTGCAAACCCCGCAAGCGCCTCGTCGATGGCGTTGTCCACCACCTCGTAGACCATGTGATGGAGGCCGGAACCATCATCGGTGTCGCCGATATACATGCCCGGCCGTTTGCGGACCGCGTCGAGGCCCTTGAGGACCTTGATCGACTCGGCGCCATAGTCGGACGGGTTCTTGCGGGCCGGTTCAGCCATTGACGGCACCCTTTGCGCGATCAGAAAAATGAGTCGGAATCGATGTTTTGTGTGACATGAAAATAAGGCCCCGTACAGACCAAAGTCATTTGCTTTAATGTGTTGATTTAGCAGCGCTTTTTAAAGAGGTTGGGGTGCAAAAATCCCCACTTTTTTCGCCGTTTTTTTGGCCTCGATTTACGATTCGAAGACGCTGAAAAAGTTGCATCTGACAGGCAGTCAAACCTGTCGCCTCATGCGTTGGTTTGAAGCGCTTGTAAGCGTACGCGTTATGGAATTTAAGCCAGTGACGCGGCCCGCCTGCTTGAATTTGCTCCGTATGAATCTGTTGAACCGCCCGCTCGAAGTGCCGCATCGACTGCGCGCGATAGTTCGCGCGCGTGAATCGAGCGTCATCGTGCTGGCAGTGATCATCGGCATCATCGCCGGCCTTGCGGTCGCCGCCATGGGCGAAACGGTGGGGCTCATGCACCAGCTTTTCTTCGGACTCGATCCGGGCGAGCGGCTGTCCGGCCGCGTCATGCTCGACCCACTTCGGGCCTTCGTCGTGCCGACCCTCGGCGGACTGCTGTTTGGGCTTGTCACCGCCTTCATCACGCGCCGGCGCGGCACGGAAGTCGACCCGATCGAGGCAAACGCGCTGCATGGCGGCCGCATGTCCATGCGCGGCAGCCTGATCGTTGCGGCACAGACGGTCTGGTCGAGCGGCATCGGCGCCTCCGTCGGGCTGGAGGCGGGATATACCCAGATCGCGAGCGGCATCGCTTCGGCGATCGGACGTTCGTTCCGTCTGCGCCGCAGCGACATGCGCGTCCTGGTCGGCTGCGGCGCCGCAGCTGCAATCGCCGGCGCCTTCGGCGCGCCGCTTGGCGGCGCCTTTTACGGGTTCGAACTGATTATCGGCAGCTACTCGATCGCGTCACTTGCGCCGGTCGGCATGGCATCGCTCGTCGGCTATCTAACCGCACGCGTCTTTACGCCCGACCGTCTCGGCATTGAAACGGGCGCTGTGTCGAGCCTTGCGGTCCATGATGTCGCGATCGCCGCGTTTGTCGGCGTGCTTGCGGCGATCTTCGGCATCGTCCTCATGCGCGGCGTCGCCACCTGCGAGAAGCTGTTCACGCGACTGAAAGTCAAGCCGGGGCTACGCCCGATGATTGGCGGCGCGCTGGTCGGCCTGCTTGCAATCCTGTCGCCGCAGGTGATGTCGTCAGGTCACGGAGCCCTGCATCTGACCGGCATCTTCAAGTTGCCGCTCGCCACTATGGCGCTGATTTTCGTGCTGAAAGCGGTTGCATCGGTAATTTCGCTCGGCACCGGATTCCGCGGCGGACTGTTTTTTGCTTCGCTCTTGCTGGGCGCGCTCGGTGGACAACTGTTCGCCCTCGGTCTCGGCGCGATCCTGCCGGGCTTGCACGTTGACCCCGATTCCTACGCGATCATCGGCATGTGCGCGCTTTCGGTCTCGGTGATCGGCGGGCCGCTGACAATGACGTTCATCGCGCTGGAGACCACCGGCGACCTGTGGCTCACAACGGCGGTTTTGATTTCCGCGATCATTGCCATGCAGGTGACGCGCGAGTTCTTCGGCTATTCATTCGCCACCTGGCGCTTCCATCTGCGCGGTGAATCGATCCGTGGCGCCGCCGATGTCGGCTGGATCCGCGATTTGACGGTAGGTCAGATGATGCGCGCCGACGTGCGTAGGGCGCCGGCGGATCAGCCTCTTGCCGCGTTTCGCGAGGCCTTCCCTTTGGGCTCGACCAACCAGGTCATCGCCGTGGACGATGATGGCCGTTATGCCGGCATGGTGATCGTGGCGGAAGCTCACGCCGCCGAGCTCGGCGCGACCGTTTCAGTGCGGAAAATTCTGCACCACGCTGACCACATGCTGGTGCCGCAGATGACGGCGCAGGAGGCGATTGCGGCTTTCGACCGCTACGAGGCGGAAGCTTTAGCAGTGGTCGACTCGCTGGAGCGCCGGCAGGTCACCGGCCAGCTGAGTGAGGCGCATGCCTTGCGCCGTTACTCGGATGCCTCGGAGCGCCAGCGGCGCGAGCTGCTTGGCGAAACCTAGGTCCTCGGTTCGTCCGAGGCGAGCTCGTGGATGGCCAGGTTCAGTTGTGGGAGATGTCGAAACTTCGGCTCATAACCCGGAATTGGCGCATTGAACGCAGCAAGACCCGCAGCCAGAAGCTCGATGCGGTCGAGTTCTGCGCGCGTGTTGTCGAAGGCGCGAAGAAGCTCCTTCCTGACCCGATCGATTGCTGCGTCCGTTCCCATTGCAGCCCGTGTCCTATCCATGGGGGTAAAAGCGATCGCGGAGCGATAGTTCCTATTTTCCAACAATTGATCGGATTTCGATTAACAAAACGTGAGCGGGCCGATCGGAACCGTCATACCTGTTCCACCGTGCCGCCCCGCACGAGGAAGACTTGCGCGCGTCCGACGATATCGCCGAAGGCGGCGGGATCGGCACCGGTCATCCAGACCTGCGCGCCAAGCAGGGACAGCGCGTCGTAGAGTGCAGCGCGCCGCGACGGGTCGAGATGGGCGATCACTTCATCCAGCAGAAGCAGCGGTGCGAAACCAGTCATTTGCTTGATGAGACTGGCGTGCGCGAGCACCAGGCGAATGAGCAGGGCCTTCTGCTCGCCGGTGGAGGCGTCGGCGGCCGGAATGTTCTTGCTGGCATGCGAGACGACGAGATCAGACAAATGCGGTCCGTCAAGCGTGCGCCCGGCGGCGGCGTCGCGTGCGCGATTGTCCTTTAGCAGCGAGCGATACCGATCCTCGATTTCAACCGCGCTGTGGTCGGGCAACAACTGCTCCATCCACCCTTGCAGTGTGATTTGAGCCTGCGGAAATTCGCGCGCGGTGTCCCGCGATGCCTCAAGAGCCGCCGACAAGCGTTTTGCCGTTTCGGCGCGGCCCGCAGCGACGGCAACTGCGACCTCCGCCGTTTCGTGCTCGACCGCGTCGAGCCAATGAGAATCACCGGGCGAGTCTTCGAGCAGGCGATTGCGCGAACGCAAGCTGCGCTCCAGCGCGGCCACGCGGCTTGAATGCTGCGCGTCGACTGCGAGCACCAGCCGGTCGAGAAAGCGGCGGCGCTCCGACGCTGGTCCGTTGAAGAGAGGGTCCATGGCCGGCGTCAGCCAAACCACCCGCAAGTGATCCGCGAATGCAGTTGCCGAACCGACGCTTTCGCGGTCGATACGGCATTTGCGCGTGGGGATGGATTCTTCGCCCGCGGGCGGGTCGATGCCGGTGCCGAGCGTAGCCAGCCCCAGCATGCCCTCGATCTCGGCCGAGATTGCCCAAGCGCCGTCGCCTTCCGAGAAGGCCAGCTCTTCCATCGTTGCCCGCCGCAACCCGCGGCCAGGCGCGAGGAGAGAGATTGCTTCAATCAGGTTGGTTTTGCCGGCGCCGTTTGCGCCGGTGAGCACCACAGGCCCGGGCCGCTCGAGCCACACCTGCGCGGTGTGATAGCTGCGGAAATTGCTCAGCGTCAGCCGGCGAATGAAGGCGGAGGTCATATGAATTCGTCATGCCCGGCTTTGTGCCGGGCATCCACGTCTTTCGTTCGTCCGCACTAGCAAGACGTGGATGGCCGGGACAAGCCCGGCCATGACAAAAGAAACTGGCTGCGGGCTGACCTTCAGACACGCATCGGCATCAGCACGTAGAGCGCGCCCTTGGCGTCCTGATCCTGGATCAATGTGGGCGATCCGGGGTCGGCCAGCTTGAGGACAGCAACTTCGCCTTCGATTTGGGCCGCAATATCGAGCAGGTAGCGTGAATTGAAGCCGATATCGAGCGGATCGGCGGCGTACTCGACTTCAATTTCTTCCGTCGCGCTGCCTGAGTCGGGATTGGTGACCGACAGCACAAGCCGTCCGCCGGTGATCGACAGCTTAACGGCACGGCCACGCTCGCTCGAAACCGTCGAAACGCGATCAACGGCGGCCTCAAAGTCCTTCTTGTCGACGACTAGGTTCTTGTCGTTATTGACGGGGATCACCCGCGCGTAGTCAGGGAACGTGCCGTCGATCAGCTTTGAGGTGAGCACGACGTTGCCGATCGTGAAACGGATTTTGCCGCTGGAAAGCTCGACAGCGACCTCGCCTTCGCCCGTTTCTATCAACCGCTGCACCTCGCCTACCGTCTTGCGCGGCACAATGATGCCCGGCATTCCGGCTGCGCCCTGCGGCAGCGGTAACTCGACCTGCGCAAGGCGGTGTCCGTCGGTCGCGACGGCGCGCAGCGTAGCGTTTTTGGCGGTGCCCGCCACATGCAGATAAATGCCATTGAGATAGTAGCGTGTTTCCTCAGTAGAGATCGCGAACTGAGTCTTATCGATCAGCCGCTTGAGGTCGGCCGCCGCGAGCTTGAAGGAATGGGTCATCTCCCCGGCCGCGAGATCGGGGAAATCGCTTTCCGGCAATGTTTGCAAGGTGAAGCGCGACCGTCCGGCCCGCAGCGCGAGCACAGCGCGGTCCCCGGAGCCCTCGAGCACGATCTGTGAGCCTTCGGGCAACTTGCGTACGATTTCGTAAAACATGTGGGCTGGAACGGTGGTCGATCCGCCAGGAGAGACTTCCGCGGCAATTGAATCGGTGACCTCGAGATCGAGGTCTGTGGCCTTCAGGCTGAGTTTGCCACGGTCGGCCTTGACCAGCACATTCGCCAGAATGGGAATGGTATTGCGCCGCTCGACCACGCGATGCACGTGACCCAGCGACTTCAGAAGCTCTGCACGCTCAACTGTGACTTTCATCGAAAAATCCGCTTCGGCGCCCTTGAAAAATACCCCCGAACCAGGCGCGACGGCCGGCCGGCGTAACGCGGAATGCGAAGCCGGAGGGCAAAGGTGACGTGCCAGCGCAAAAATCGCAAGAGTGTAGGGGCTTAGCGCAGACCTTTTCCCAGGCCCTACAATGGCAAGCGTCCCACCCTCATGGCTGACGGGTCCCGTTGCCGTAAAGACGTCATGCCCGGCGCAGGCTTGTACCTGGCCGGGCACGACGTCGAGATCAAGGTGGCGATCGCTATTCCTGCAGCTGCCGCTTGAGGATCTCGATCTCCTCGGCCAGCGCCATGTCGTTGCCGACAAGGCCCTCGATCTTGCGCACGGCATGCAGAACCGTGGTGTGATCGCGGCCCCCGAAACGCCGGCCTATCTCAGGCAGCGAACGAAGGGTGAGCGTCTTGGCAAGATACATCGCCACCTGACGCGGCCGCACCACGTTGGCAGTTCGCCGGGAGGACAGCAGGTCGGACCGGCTGACGTTGTACTGTCGCGCGACGACGCGCTGGATGTCCTCGATTTTGACCCGCTTGGGTTCCTGGGGACGGATGAGGTCGCGTACTTCGCGCTCGGCCATCTCCAGCGTGACGGCATGCCCGGTCAGCTTGTTATGGGCGAGGAGGCGATTGAGCGCGCCTTCCAGGTCGCGACCATTGTGGGTGACGGTTTTTGCGATATAGCCAAGCACCGGCAGCGGGACATCAAACGCCGGATGGTAGGCACGCGCCGCCAGCACCCGTGCTTTGAGGATTTCAAAGCGCAATTCCTCCCCGAGCGGGCCCATTTCCACCACGAGGCCGCCGGCGAGACGGGACCGAACGCGATCATCGAGGCTTTCCAGGTCCGACGGCGGGCGATCGGAGGCGATCACTACCTGCCGGCCCGCGTCGATCAGTGCGTTGAGCGTGTGGCAGAATTCGGCCTGCGTCGACTTGCCTTGCAGGAATTGCAGGTCGTCGATCACCAAAACGCCGATGCCACGGAGCGCTTCCTTGAAGGCGAGGGCGGTCTGCGTGCGAAGCGCCGATACAAAGCCGTACATGAACTTCTCGGCCGTGAGATAGAGCACCTTGCGCTCGCCTGCTGCATTTCCCGCCCAGGTGACAGCCTGCAAAAGGTGCGTCTTGCCGAGGCCGACGCCGGAATGAATATACAGCGGATTGAACATCACAGCGTCGCCGCGTTTCGCACTTGCGACCTGCTTTGCCGCGGCATGCGCGAGCGTATTAGAGCGCCCGACAACGAAAGTGTCGAAGGTCAGGCGCGGGTCAAGCGGTGAGCCGCCGAGGGCCTCGTGCACGCTGGGGTCACCGGCAGCAAGAGGTCGGCCATTGCCATTGACGTAACGATTGCCATTGTCGCCGGCAGCCTGATCCGTCTTTGCCTTGGGCAGAACCGCGGATTTGAGGACCGCCGAGCGCACGATCAGTTCGACGCGTGTGACTTTTTCTTCCTGTGCCTGCCAGCAAGCGAGCACCCGCTCGGCGTAGTGAGACTGGATCCAGCTTTTGAGAAACCGGGTCGGCACGGACAGGCGTACTGATCCTTCTTCGATCGCTTCCAGATCCATGCGGGCAAACCAGCTCGAATAGACATCTTCACCCACTTCCGTCCGCAGGCGTTCTTTGACCCGCGACCAGCTTTCTTGTTCCCCGGTAGACATTTTTCTTCTCGATCCGATTAAAGGTGGGACGGACTCGGTTGCCCGGCCTGGCGGAGGGACCGCCAACGCGCCGGAAACAGGACGCAACAGCACTCGTTTAATGATGTCGTCTTGGATTTGGAGCCCGCCGGCTTGATCTGTTCGGCGAACGACATCGACAGGAAATCGAGCTGTCGCGCCTTCAGCCCGCAGGTGGCGGGGTGGCGCCTCGGATTCCGATCGTGAAAATAGAAGCCGTATGCATGTGACGGCCAATATGGGTGCAATATGAATTCGGCGAGGATTGGCTCGCGGCACTGGCAATTGTAAAGCCCGCACCGGACAAAACGTGTCCAAGGTCATCAACCCTGATCACCGAGACTCTCCCTGCGCCTGTCATGACGTCACCCCTCGAATTAGCTGCGGCTTTCGCCCTGTGGTTTCGTTTTTTGCCGGCTCCCGGCCACCCAGCCATTTGAAATTTTGATCGCGATTCGCTCGGTCTCACTAAACTTGGAATCGTTGCTACCAGATGGCCTCGACGGTGAAGCGGTTGAATTTGACGCAAGCCGCAAACCAAAGCCGTTCTCATCCGTCGATGAGCGTGACGTGGAACCTTGTTTCTGATCGCGCGCGAAGAATTCCCGCGCGTTTTTTCAAGATACACAAGCGAAATGCGCGGGCAATGAAATTCACGCGGACTGCAGCGACAGAGCAAGGGGCTACCGACGCCGAGGCGTTTTCGAACCCAGAAATATTTTACCCAACGTGTTGATGAGTCGTATGGAATCTCGCCGCGTAAATTGATTCTCGGTATCGCGTCGTCACGAGATTTTTTAAAACGCCTCGAACTTCAAAAATGCCTGTCACATATGCATTTTTAAGGTCCCTGCTTCGCTTTCCTGTTAAGTCTTTATCGTCGCGCAAAAAAATCTGAGCGAATTTTGACGTAACTCCCGATGCGAAAAGCCAACTACCATCGCAACTGTTGCATCGCCTGCGGTGATCCAAACGGGCAAAATCGGGCCGAGCAAAATTTTCTGACGGCGCGATGACACTTTAAATACGTCGACGGGCCGAGTCCTTTTCGGCGCGGCCCGTTCAAACGTTTTTTAGCAGAAATTGAAACGAACTAAGTCGAGAAGAGTGCTACTGCCGACTTATTTACCGAGCTTGGCGATACGATGGGCTAGCCGAGAGACTTTTCGGCTGGCGTTGTTCTTGTGCACGACGCCTCGCTGCGCGGCCCGCATGATGACCGGCTCGGCGGCTTTGAAGGCCGACAGGGCCGCCTTGCGATCGCCGCTCTGAATTGCTTCCTCGACCCTGCGTACCGAATTTCGCAGCACCGAACGCCGTCCTTTGTTGACTTCGGTCCGGCGCGCGATCACGCGCGTGGCTTTGCGGGCGGATTTGGTATTGGCCATCAATCTCTCATTCGCGGCTGGCGCCTCAAGCGGACCGTCCGCCAAAGCGACAAGGTTTTACAAGAAGTTGCGACGGCGGTCGAAATCGCCGGCAAGGCTGAGGCTTATAGTTAGGCCGTGCGCGGGCGTCAACCAACGCCTGCAAAGGCCTTTTACGCGACACGTTTGGCTCTGACTGCGTCGTGCCCGGAGACCACAGCGGCACGATCCGCTGCCGAGAAAGGTGCCAACGGCGGTCGCACGCGTGCCAGACCGGTGTCCCCGTGGATATGAGCGAGCAGCGCCTTTACCCCGGAGACCAAGGGCTTCCCGTCGAACAGTTTGCGGATTGTGACAGCTGCTTCCAGTGCGGCCGTATCGCCCGTGCTCCAGGCGCGTGCGCACAGATCGGAGTTGAGGTTTGCGGTGGCCGAGATGCAACCCGCGAAGGGACCCGACCGTGCCTCGATCAGGCAAGCTTCGGTCGAGGGGTAAACCGCGAAGTCCGAGGACAGCGCCGCGGCGGATCGTGCGAAAGCCATGTCGCCGGAGGAATCCTTCAAACCCACGATACGGTTCGGAAACGTTTCCAGCAGTCGCTTGATTAATGTCACGTGCCACGGCAGGCCCGACATCGCTGGAAAATGATAAAGGTAGATCGGAATCGGCTTTTGCGCGGTCGCCTTCACGAGCGCGTCGATATAGGCAACAAGGCCATCGTCGGGCACACCCTTGTAGTAGAACGGAGGCAGCACCAGCGCGCCGGCAAAGCCAAGATCGGCAGCATGGCGCGTGAGCGCGACTGCATCCGAAACAGCGGCAGCGCCCGTTCCAACCATCAGCCGGTCCAGCGGTAGGCCGTTGGTCTTGTAAGCGTCCATGACTGCCTTGCGCTCGGCAAGCGAGAACGAGGTCGCTTCTCCCGTGGTGCCGAGGACGTTGAGGCCATCGCAGCCATTGTCGAGCAGGTAGCGCGCGAGCTTGACCGCACGCTTGAGGTCGGGCGCGCCATCCTCGTCGATCGGGGTGGCAATCGCGGCGATCACACCGGAAAGGGTCTTGGTCAACGTCGTCTCCGTCTGTCTATCAGGCCTCTAGCTAGCCACTCACGTTATAAGCGGCAAGCGCCGCCATATTGACCAGCTGGTTGTCCTTGGCGCCGAGCTGGACGATCTGGACCGGGCGATCGAGCCCCACCAGCAGTGGTCCGATCACGGTGGCACCGCCGAGCTCCTGTAGCATCTTGGTCGAGATCGAGGCGGAGTGAAATGCCGGCATCACCAATACGTTGGCCGGCCCCGACAGGCGGCAGAACGGGTATGCCGAAGCCAGTTCGGGATTGAGAGCCACGTCGGCAGCCATTTCGCCGTCGTATTCGAAATCGACCCGTTTGCCATCCAGGATCTTGACCGCTTCGATTACCCGCGCCGAACGCTCCCCGGGCGGATGCCCAAAGGTGGAGAACGCAAGCAAGGCCAGGCGCGGCTCATAGCCGAGCCGGCGTGCAACGCCGGCGGCCTCGACGGCGATGTCGGCGATTTCATGTGCCTCGGGCATCTCGGTCACCGCGGTATCGGCAACAAGCACGGTGCGTCCGCGCGCCACCACCACCGACACGCCGATTACGCGGTGGCCCGGCTTGGGGTCGATGACGTGGCGGATGTCTTCGAGCGCCACCGAAAAATTGCGCGTGACCCCGGTGACCATTGCGTCGGCGTCGCCGAGTGCGACCATGCAGGCGGCGAAATGGTTGCGGTCCTGGTTCACCAGCCGCTGGCAGTCGCGCATCAGGTAGCCGTGACGCTGCAGTCTCTCATAGAGGAAGTTCATATAAACGGAATTGCGAGTCGACATTCGTGCATTGACGATCTCAATTCCCTCGCCGAGCTCGATGCCGGCATCGCGCGCGGACTGGCGCACGCGGTCCTCGCGCCCGACCAGGAGCGCCGTGCCCAGGCTCTGGTGCACGAAACTGGCCGCCGCGCGGATAACCTGTTCTTCCTCACCCTCGGCAAAGACGACGCGCTTGGGTTGCCGCCGCAGCCGGTTGAAGACCTGGACCAGTGTGCCTGCGATCGGATCGCGTCGTGCGCTCAATTGATGCCGATAGGCATCCATGTCGACGATCGGTTTGCGCGCTACGCCGGTGTCCATCGCCGCCTTGGCGACGGCGGGCGGCACGTGGGAAATCAGTCGAGGATCGAACGGCACGGGGATGATGTAGTCAGGCCCATATTTTGGCCGCGCGCCATAGGCGCTGGCGACTTCGTCCGGGACGTCTTCGCGTGCGAGCTCGGCGAGGGCGCGTGCCGCGGCGATCTTCATTTCCATGTTGATCGCAGAGGCCCGCACGTCGAGCGCGCCGCGGAAGATGTAGGGGAAGCCGAGCACGTTATTGATCTGGTTCGGGTAGTCGGAGCGCCCCGTCGCCATGATGGCGTCATCGCGAACGGCGGCGACTTCCTCGACGGTGATTTCAGGGTCGGGGTTGGCCATCGCGAAGATGATCGGCTTCGGCGCCATCTTCTTCACCATGTCCTGCGTCACCGCACCTTTGGCTGACAGCCCGAAGAAAACGTCGGCGCCTTCCAAAGCCTGCGCGAGCGTGCGCGCCGACGTCTTGACGGCATAGCCCGACTTCCACTGGTTCATGCCGTCCTTGCGGCCTTGGTAGATCACGCCCTTGGTGTCACAGAGGATGAGATTGTCGGGCTTGAAGCCAATCGCCTTGAGCAATTCGAGGCATGCGATTCCGGCCGCACCGGCGCCGTTGCAGACGAGCTTCGTCGTGGCGATCTCACGTCCGGTCAGATCGAGCGCATTCAGCAGGCCGGCGGCGGCGATAATGGCGGTGCCGTGCTGGTCGTCATGGAAGACCGGTATGTCGAGAAGTTCGCGCAGCTTCTGCTCGATGATGAAACACTCTGGGGCCTTGATGTCCTCGAGATTGATGCCTCCCCAACCGGCGCCGAGATAGCGGACACAGTTGATGAATTGCTCGGGGTCTTCCGTGGAGACTTCCAGATCGATCGAGTCGATGTCGGCGAACCGTTTGAACAGCACCGCTTTCCCTTCCATCACGGGCTTGGCCGCAAGTGCGCCGCGGTTGCCTAGTCCCAGAATGGCGGTGCCGTTGGTAATGACGGCGACGAAGTTGCCCTTGACGGTGTAGTCGTAGGCGCGGCTGGCGTCCTCGGCGATGGCCAGCACCGGCACCGCGACGCCAGGCGAATAGGCCAGCGATAGGTCGCGCTGGGTCGCCATCGGCTTGGTTGCAATAACTTCGAGCTTGCCCGGGCGGCCAATGCTGTGAAATTGCAGGGCTTCTTGGTCGGTAAAGGTCGGCCGGCTACGGCCGGCAGGGGGCTTGGCCATTTTTACTCCATCAACACAACCGGGACGCCGGTTCAATCGACGTTAGCGGATGCAACCGCGCGGACTCAAGGGAAGGCGGTACCACCCGTCCTACGGTTGAATGAAAGAAAGCCGCGGGGTAATCGGTGCGGTAAGATCTATTCTTTTGTGGCAGCCATGATCCGTTTCCTACTCCGTTTCATCGGCCTGATCTGCCTTGCGGGCGGATTCATCCTGTTGATCTACGACGGCACCAAATCGATCGCCGGCAACAAGCTATTTTTGACCGACGTACGGACGCTTTGGGAGCTCATCAATCCCGCCAGCCTGGCTAAACTCAAGCCACTGATCGAACCGTATTCAGGTGGTTTCCTATGGGATCAGCTGATGGTCCCGTTCCTGGCCGCGCCGAGCTGGAGCGTGCTTGGCGTCCTCGGCATTTTGTTTATCCTCTTAGGGCGCAAGAAGAAGCCACTGATCGGCTATGTAAGACCGTAAAATGCTATCTACCGTGCCGGAGACGTGATCTGCCAGGTCATTCCGGCAGCGCGGGTCTCGACATATATTGCGGTCAGCGACTGTAGGAGGATCCGCATGTTCGGCTTCAAAAAGGTTGCCATGCCCAAGTCCGGCGAAGCGCTGCCCGGCCGTGAACTGCCGATCCGCACCGCGAGCGAACATTTCATCAATCACCGGGCGTTGAAAGGTCCCTACCCGGAAGGGACCGAAAAGGCGATGTTCGGTCTTGGCTGTTTCTGGGGAGCCGAGCGCAAGTTCTGGGAACTTGGCGAGGGGATCCACGTGACCGCCGTCGGCTATGCCGGCGGAATGACGCCCAATCCGACATATGAAGAGGTCTGCTCGGGGCGTACGGGGCACAATGAAGTCGTGCTCGTGATCTACGATCCGAAAAAGATCACCTTCGATCAGTTGCTCAAGACATTCTGGGAAAATCACGACCCGACGCAGGGCATGCGCCAGGGTAACGATATTGGGACTCAGTACCGTTCGGGCATCTACGCCTTTACGCCCGCGCAGAAAAAGGCGGCGGAGGCCTCGAAGGCGATGTACGAGCAGGAGCTGAAAAAGAAGCGCTATGGCGCCATCACCACCGAGATCGTCGATGCACCGGAGTTCTATTTTGCCGAGGACTATCACCAGCAGTACCTGGCGAAGAATCCGTTCGGCTATTGCGGGCTGGGCGGAACGGGGGTCGCCTGCCCGATCGGGACCGGCGCAAAACTGTCGCAAGGCGCGACAGTTTAGTTGGCCCTGCGCGGCAATGACCCGCCATTCAGTGAGGATTTGTTAACTATATAACGCATTAATCGGGCTTCACTTCCTCTGGCCGCAGTGGATTCGGTTGCATGCGGGGAGTCCGACTTCTTTTGGCCGCAGGCGCCGCGCTGGCGCTGTCCGGCTGCATGCATGAGCAGGCGGCGCAACAGGCCGATGCCCGCGCGACAATGCCGGCGCCTCCGGCGCGGCATCTCTATTCCGGCTCGCCGGTCTACGCACAGCAGGCTTATGAGCAATCCGTCCGCAGGACCGAGCGCGTGCGCACCGCACCCGGCGACGATCGCGGGCTTTTCAATTGGGAATCACGCGACCCGGTGCCGGTGACCACGCAGCCCGCGGTCGGCGGCCCCTATGTCGCCGCGCCAGACGCATATGCGGCCGTGCCGCCGAGCGCGCCCGCTGCCGCCGATCGGCCATACACGCTCGATGCCGGTGACAGATTGCGCGTCGTTGTCTTCGGTCAGGATGGCATCACAAACACCTACGTTGTCGATGCCAGCGGCAAGGTCAATCTGCCGCTGATCGGCGCGGTATCAGCGCGCGGGCTGACCAACCAGCAGCTTGCCGCTGCGATTTCGTCGCGGCTTAAGCAGGGTTATGTGCGCGAGCCGCACGTGAGCGTCAAGGTCGAAACCTATCGACCGTTTTTCATTCTCGGAGAAGTGACGACGCCGGGCCAATATCCATATGTTGCAAGTCTGACCGCCGAGATGGCGGTTGCGATTGCTGGCGGCTTCGCGCCGCGCGCCTACAAGAAAACGGTGCAGTTGACGCGCCGCTCCGGCGGCCAGCAGATCCACGTTGACGTGCCGCTCGACTACCCCGTGCGCCCAGGTGACACCATCCTCGTCAAGGAACGCTGGTTCTGAAGCGCGAATGGCCGGGCCAAATGCCCGGCCAGACGTGAACAGACGCTCGCTTGCCGCGCGTTATTTCTTCATGTGCTTCGACAGGAATTCCTGCGTGCGCTTCCAGGCCAGGTCGCCGGCCTCTTTGCGATAGCTCGCACGCTCGTCGCAATAGAAGCCATGCGGCGCATCCGGATAGGTGTAGATCTCGGCCTGCGGCTGCTTCTTCTTGATGGATTCCACCACGTCCAGCGGGATGCCGTCGTCTTTCTCGCCGAAATGCATTTGCATCGGGCACTTCGGTTTCTCGTCGGCGAACTTGCCGATCATGCCGCCATAGAAGGCAACCGCCGCTGAGAATCCGGGAATGCGGCAGGCGGCGAGGAATGCCGCGGTGCCGCCCATGCAGAAGCCGACAACACCGAGCGGCCCGGTGCCCTTGAGATCGCCCTGGGCGGCCGCGACATCGGCCATCATGTGATCCCAGTTGAGATTGCCGAGATAGCTGCGCGCATGCGCGATCTCGTCAGGCGTGTAACCGCTTTCGAAATTGCGCACGAAACGGTCGAACACCGCGGGCGCAACCGCAACGTAGCCGAGTGCGGCGAGCCGGTCGCAGACCGCGCGGATGTGATGATTGACCCCGAAAATTTCCTGAACCACCACCATTCCGCCCTTGGGCGTGCCCGCCGGATCGGCGCGGTAGGCGCCCAGCGAGTGCTTGTCGGTCGTGGTCAAGTTGAACTGCTTACCCAACGTTGCCTCCCGTAATTTTTGTCAAACGAAAAACCGTGGCGTTTTTACCGTTATTTGAATGCCTTCGCCAGCAGCTCGTATGAGCGTTTCCGTGCCGCATGATCGAAGATCATCGTGGTCACCATCAGCTCGTCGGCTTTGGTGGCTTCGATTAACGGCCGCAGCCGCGCCTTCACCGTATCGGGCGAGCCGACCGAAAGGCGCGTGCGGTTCTGCGCGATGCGCGCCTTGTCGATGGGCGTGTACTCGTAGCGCGCAGCATCGTCCGGCGAGGCCAGCGGCTGATATTCGCCCTTGGCGCGGCGCACGAAATTGAGATCGACAGTTGCGGCAAGCCGCTCGGCCTCTTCGTCTGTGTCTGCGCAGACCACATGTGTCGCCAGAATCGCAAAGGGCTTTTTGTGCGAGAGCGAAGGCTTGAAATTGTCACGATAGAGCCGCATCGCTTCAACCGCGTCGAAATTCGCAAAATGATGCGCGAACGAAAACGCCGCGCCGATGTGTCCGGCCAGTTGCGCGCTGTAGTCCGACGAGCCGAGAAGATAGATCGGCGGCAGCGCCACGTCGGACGGCATTGCGCGCACATTGTGAAACGGATGACCGGACGGAAAGCCGCGCGTCTCAAGCAGCATCAGCTCGTTGAAACGCTCGAGAAAGTCATCTTCCTCGCTGATGCCCTGGCGCCGCCGCAGCGCATAGGACGTCGCCGGGTCGGTACCGGGCGCGCGCCCAAGGCCGAGGTCGATGCGTCCGGGATAGAGAGCCTCAAGCACCTTGAAGCGCTCGGCGACCATCAGCGGTGCGTGATTGGGCAACATCACGCCGCCCGACCCGACGCGCATGCGTTTGGTCACCGCCGCGATCTGGCCGATCATGATGTCAGGTGCGGAGCTCGCAATCGCCGGCAAGTTGTGGTGTTCGGCCACCCAGTATCGGGCGAATCCGAGATTATCGGCGAGCCGCGCAAGATCGAGCGAATTACGCAGAGCCTGCGCGGCGGTGGAGCCGGCAGAGACGGGTGAGAGGTCGAGGATGGAGAGCGGGATCATGGGTCTGACCGGGTCACACTAACATGTGAGTGCGGTCTTTTCGCCGGCATGATCCGGCGTATGATAGCGGGCAGACTCGAGGAGCATAGCGATGGCCTCGCTGATCGAATGGAAGGTGCCGCAGTCGGTGCAGCCGCGGACAGAGGATTATTCCTACGATCTCGAGCGCGCGCTGTCTTCAGTGGTTGGCCTGCACTCGATCGTCCCGCCCGACGCTTTTACTGCGGACACGCTCGGTGTCGAACGCGCCGGCAATGGCGTCCTGATCGACGACGGTCTTGTCCTCACCATCGGCTATCTGATCACCGAAGCTGAAACGGTCTGGGTGCATCTCGGCGATGGGCGGGTCGTGCAGGGGCACGCGCTCGGCTTTGACCAGGAAACCGGGTTCGGTCTGGTGCAGGCGCTCGGCAAGATCGACCTTCCGGTGCTCGAGAGGGGGTCTTCGAGCAGCGCGGATATCGGCGAACGGATCGTTGTCGGCGGAGCAGGCGGCCGCACCCGCTCGCTTGCGGGGCGCATTGCCGCAAAGCAGGAATTTGCCGGCTATTGGGAGTACGTGCTCGAGGAAGCGATCTTTACCTATCCGGCGCATCCAAACTGGGGCGGTACGGCGCTGATCTCCAGCGAGGGAAAGCTGATCGGCATAGGGTCACTGCAGCTCGAACGGGCGCGCAACGGCAAGAACGAGCATCTCAACATGATCGTGCCGATCGATCTGCTCCCGCCGGTGCTCGACGACTTGCGCAAGTTTGGCCGGGTGAACCGGCCCGCGCGGCCCTGGCTCGGGCTCTATTCGACCGAAATCGAAGACAAGATCGTCGTGGTGGGTATTGCCCCTAAAGGTCCCGCGGCGCGCGCCGAGATCAAAACTGGCGATGTCGTCGTGGCTGTGAAGGGCGAGACTGTCTCGACCCTTGCCAACTTTTATCGGAAGGTGTGGTCGCTCGGCCGCGCCGGCGTAGAGGTGCCTCTGACGCTTTATCGTGAAGGTGTGACCTTCGACGTGCGGGTAAATTCGTCCGACCGCGCGAAATTTCTCAAAGGCCCGCGTTTGCACTGACGCAACGCGTCAGACTTCCTCGATCTTGTCCACGCGGTCCGGATAGAAGGCGAGATACTCCTTGATCTCCCGCATCGCTGGATAGGGTTGTTCGTATGACCACACCGCATTTTCGGCGCTGCGACCATCAACCGTGATCGTGAAATAACTGGCGTCACCTTTGTAGGGGCAATGCGTGTGGTGATTGGTGGGCGTGAGCAGGCTCATGTCCGTGTCCGCACGCGGAACGTAAAGCGCGGGCTTGTAGCTCGCCTCTTTCAGCGTCAGTGCGTGTTGCGTGTCGGCAACTACGCGGTCTGCGAACGTGACACGCACGCGCTTGCCGCTGCGGCTGATGGTGATCGGGTGGTCCGGGCCGGGGAGCTTCATGTCCTACCGCAATACTGGCGCGCCCGAGACGATTCGAACGTCCGACCTTTGCCTTCGGAGGGCAACGCTCTATCCAGCTGAGCTACGGGCGCGCGTGCGTTTTAAATAGACGAAATGCCTGCAAGCGGCAACGGCCGCACGTTGATTGCTACTGTTGCCACAGGAACTTGTGGTTAAACCCGTCGTGCGAGCGGCCGCACGTTTACGAAGCGCTTGAGAATCCCCTACTGCTGTGACGTTCGCGCATTAGGCGCCCCAAGGAGCATTGTCACATGGCAGCAGTCGCCTCATCCAAGCCGAAAGCCGGTAAGCCGGTCACCACCAGACACCTGGCAGCCGCGCTTGCGGAACAGCATCAGCTCAGCAAGAAGCAAGGTCTGCAGATGCTGGAAGACCTCATCGGCTTGATCACCAAGCACCTGAAAAAGGGAGAGCGGGTAAAGATCGCGGGGCTCGGCATCCTGCTGGTCCGCAAGCGTGCCGCGCGCATGGGCCGCAACCCGATGACCGGCGAAGCGATCAAGATCAAGGCGAGCAGAAAAGTCGCCTTCCGCGCTGCCAAGGATCTGAAGATGGCGATCTGATTGTTGAAATCTTTTTGCAAAACCCCGCCGCAGTCCGGCGGGGTTTTTGTTTTTATGCGCCTGAAAAAACAGTAACCGGTTACCAAGTGATCAGCGCGCCATTGGTGCTGGCTTCTCCTGGTAAGTACTTGGCAGAATCCAACAAGACGTCCGCAGGCATTCGCTCATAGAAGTCACCGTCCGCCTGGCCTTGCATCGCAACCGGCGGCTTTCTCCAACAACATATGAGCGAATGAATGAACACTCGGTATCGCGTAGCGTTTTTTGCCGTCACTCTGTTCTCTGGAATCTCTCTCTCCTCGCCACTCCTGGCATCGACCGAAACCGGAATTGCATCAATCTATAGCGGCGAGCCCACAGCCAATGGCGAATATGCCCATTCGCACGCGCTTACTGCAGCACATCGCACGCTGCCTTTTGGCACGAAAGTCAAAGTCACGAATCTCACCACTGGCCGGTCTGTGATCGTTCGTATCAATGATCGCGGCCCGTACATCAAGGGACGCATCATCGATCTCACGCCGGCCGGCGCCAAGGCGATCGGATCTTCCGGGCTCGCTCGCGTGCAGCTGGCGGTGGTTTCCGGCAGATCGGCCTGATCGAACCTGCTGGTTCCAATGCCGGTTGCATGCCCTGGGCGGCGATGGCGGCATTGGACCTCGGTCCAACTCGAATTCGGTTTCCGGCTTTTGCACACTTGGCGTGAGCTTCGGCATTGGTCTGCCAGAGCGTTTTGCGCTTGGGGCCGGAGTTGGCGCATGGAGATTCATAAAAGGCATCAGGCAAAAGGCACGGAGCCTGCGGAGACGCCTGTGTTTCATGAGCCGGACTTTGTATTGGTGCAGGACTATCGGCCGCCGCCCCGCATCGAATTGGCGCGAGAGCGGATGCTCATGTGCCGCCTTTATCTTGGTCTTATCAGAAGCATGACCGAAGATTACGGTGCGGTGTTTGCCACCCACAACGACAGCTCGACCTTCCGGACAATTGGCATCTATGTATTTCTACGCACGGTGATGTGTTCGCCTGTGAACGCGAGCAGAATAGCCCATGCTCTGAAGTTGCCACGCGTCATCGTTGTGCGGCGCCTGCAGGAAATGGTGAAGCACGGTTACGTGGAGCGCGTCGGCAATGCCTATCGAGTCACCGACAAAGTGAATATTCCGGACCTCAAAAGCAAACTTCAGCGGCGAATGGATATGATCGTGGAGACCGCAAGAAAACTGTCCGAACTGAACAGTGCGGTTCAACTCGCGCCTTTTGCGGACGAGGATGTGCAGGCGAGCCGGACAAGCGTCACCTAGGCGCGTTTTGGGGGCAGGGGCAGCCGGCCGCCCGACGACCGCTGGCTCCCGACAACGAATAGTGGCGTTGACGGTTGCGGAATTTGAACCCCCGGATAGCCGCACATCGGCGTTGGCTACACACCACCGTGCCGGTCTATAATGCAGCCAAAGAATTTCAGGGAGGTCTGGAGGTCTCATGTCGCAAGCGGCGGAGAAGCGCGGGGGAATACCCGCAATGCTCAAGGACACGGCATTCGTTTGGGAAGACCCGCTCGATCTGGAAAGCGAGCTGACCGAAGAGGAGCGCATGGTGCGCAACAGCGCCCGTGGCTTCGCCCAGAGCTACCTGATGCCGCGTGTCGTCGAAGCATTCCGCGACGAAAAATACGATCCCAACCTGTTGCCGGAGATGGGCAAGCTTGGCCTGCTCGGCCCGACCATTCCGGAAGAGTATGGCGGCGCGGGACTTGGTTATGTTTCCTATGGTCTGATCACGCGCGAACTGGAGCGCGTGGATTCCGGCTATCGCTCATCGATGTCGGTGCAGTCGTCGCTGGTGATGTATCCGATCTATGCCTACGGCACCGAAGCGCAGCGCCGCAAATATCTGCCCAAGCTTGCGACCGGCGAAATCATCGGC
>JBKPRE010000151.1:0-5386 GCA_046734435.1 Pseudomonadota bacterium
GGCCATGTATGCGCGCAAGGACGAGCGGCGTGGTCTGCCGGCTGCGGTGTCTTGGGGCGAGTGAGCGACCGCCGGTATGCGGCTACGCAATAATGTCGGGGGTCAGCTGATCCTCGATGCGGCGGATTTTGTCGCGCAGCACGAGTTTCCGCTTCTTGAGCCGCTGCACCTGGATCAGGTCGGAGCCCGGCGAAATCACCAGGGCTTCGATCGCCGCATCGAGATCGCGGTGTTCCTGTAGCAGGCGCGCCAGCTGCTCCCGCAACGCGCGTTCTTCCTCGTCGGTCATTGCGCTTGGCCGCTCCATGTCGGCGGAAGCGCGCAATTATCGCGTTTTCCACAGACGCGTTCAAGGTTCTGAAAAATCGCAAGCACTTAAAGGCTTTGCGCCGGTTTGCCGCGGGCTGACGGCCGGTGTACCGTCGCTCTTGTGGCGAGTCTGCGCTACACTTACATCGTAGGGAGCCACTGATTGAGGAGACATACCGCATGTCGATGCAATCGCACCTTGCGGAATTGGAGAAACGACATCAGGCACTCGAGGAAGAAATCAACGAATGCCTGACTCATCCCGCGGTCGATGACCTGAAAATCGTGGAGCTCAAACGGCGGAAATTGCAGGTTAAGGACGAGATCGAGCGGTTGCGTATCAACGGCAGCACAAGCGTGCACTGACCGGATCGATCTCCGGCTCAAGGTTCTGATTTAGCCGGCTCAGGCCGAACTCGGGCAATGCCTGGGTTCGGCTTTGTTTTTATCCGGACTTTGTATTTATCCGGACTTTGTCGTTATCCGGACTTGGGCTTGCCCGGGTCTGGCTTTCTGTTTGTCGTGGCCGGAGTATAGTCGGCGCCAACAAAAAACGACTGCAAGCACGGGGAAGAGCGCCGATGTCCCGATATGTGTCCCGCGTTGCGGCCGCCTTTTTATGGGCGGCCGCCACCATCCTGATCACATGCGGCGCGTCCAATGCGGCCGACTATCCCACGCGCGCCATCACGCTGGTGGTGCCATTTCCGCCGGGCGGCGGAGTCGATACGCTGGCGCGCGTCGTCGCGCAGAAATTGTCGGAAGCGTTTCACCAGCAGGTCGTGGTCGACAACCGGCCCGGCGGCGGCGGCACCATCGGCACGCGCGTGGTCGCGCAGGCGGCGCCGGACGGCTACACGCTGCTGCTCGGTCACACCGGGACGATCTCGATCAATCCGAGTCTTTACGTTCACGCCGGGCTCGACCCGCGCAAGGATTTCGCGCCGGTCGGCCTGATCGGCTCGATGCCGGTCGTGCTGCTGGCCAACCCCTCGTTCCCGGCCAAGACCGTGGGCGATTTTATCGCCTTGGCCAAGAAGGAGCCGGGCAAGTTCAATCTCGGCACCTCCGCGGTCGGCACCGGCGGCTACATGTGCGCCGAATTGTTCAAGGCCGACTCCGGCGTCGACGTGACGCTCATTCCCTACAAGGGCACCGCGCCCGTGATGAACGACCTGCTTGGCGGGCACGTGCCGATGGCATTCGGCGTGCTGCCGCCGGCCCTCGGCAATATCCAGGCCGGCAAGCTGCGCGCGGTCGCGGTGGCAAGCCTCAAGCGCTCGTCGCTGCTGCCCGACACGCCGACATTCGATGAGTCCGGCCTGCCGGGCTTTGAAGGCGTGCTGCACTATGGCGTGCTGGCGCCGGCGGGCACGCCAAAGGACATCGTCGACAAGCTCAATGCGGAATTGCGCAAGATGGTCGACATGGAAGACGTGAAGAAGCGCATCCACGCCGAAGGCGGCGACCCGATGACCTCCACGCCGGCCGAATATGCCGCCGATATCGACAAGGAAGAAAAGAAGTGGGGCGGGCTGGTGAAGAAGCTGGGGCTGAAAGTTGAGTAAGGCCGATCCGATCTCCGCTCATTCCCGCGAAAGCGGGGGTCCGGGACTAGGCGTCAACCTCTCATTCGTCATGCGCGGGCTTGACCCGCGCATCCATGATGGGGGTCAACCCGGGAATACTTACGGCTTTGCTCGCGGAGGAACATCATGGATTGCCGGGTCAAGCCCGGCAATGGCTCTCTGGAAGAGTGTCGGGCTTTCGCGGGGTGAGCGGTGACAAACGAAAGGTAGAGTGAATGATGCGATCAGTGCTCCGGCTTTTCCCGCATGCGCTCGCCGGCCTGGCGCTGCTCGTTTCGGCCGCCCGCGCCGACGATTATCCGAGCCGGCCGGTGACCCTGATCGTGCCGTTCCCGCCCGGCGGCAGCACCACGGTGATGGCGCGCAATGTCGCGGACAAGATGTCGGCCGCGCTCGGTCAGCAGATCGTGGTGGAAAATCGCGGCGGCGCCGGCGGCACGCTCGGCACGCGCTTTGTCGCCAAGGCCGCGCCCGACGGCTACACCATCTTGCTGAGCTACACTGCGACCATGGCGATCGCGCCCGCCATGAATGCCAATGCCGGCTACGATCCCGGTAAGGATTTTGCGCCGATCGGCATGATCGGCTTCGCGCCCAGTATCCTGGTGGTGCATCCGTCGGTGCCGGTGCATTCGATCGCCGAGCTGGTCAGCCATGCCAAGGCGATGTCTTCGCCGATGCAATATGGCTCCCCCGGTGTCGGCACGGTCAATCACCTTGCGTTCGAATATCTTGCGACCGAAACCGGCATCAAGCTGCAGCACGTGCCTTACAAGGGCAACGGCCCCGCCATCAGCGATTTGCTCGGCGGACATATACCGATGATGTTCCTGCCGATCCCCGTTGCGCTCGGCAACGTCAAGGCAGGGACGCTGCGCGCGCTCGCCATTGCCAGCGCCAAACGGACGAGTTTGTTGCCAGATCTTCCGACCGTGGCCGAAAGCGGCGTGCCGGGTTTCGAGGTGGCGCTGCGCTATGGGCTGGCGGCGCCGGCCGGAACCCCGCCGGCGATCATCGCGCGACTCAACAAGGAGCTGAATGCCGCGCTCGCGGGCGATGAGGTGAAGGCCAGGCTTGCTACCGAAGGCGCCGAGGCGCTGCCCGGAACGCCCGAATTTTATGCCGCGGATATCGCTGCGGACGAAAAGAAATGGGGCGGGCTGGTGAAAAAGCTCGGTCTTAAGGTAGAATAGAGTACTGCCGCGCTGCAGCCATTCGGTCTTAAGGTAGAATAGAGTACTGCCGCGCTGCAGCCATATTGTCCTGTTGGAATCGCAGCACGTCGAGGGGTCGAGGCCGCCAATGAAAAACCGAGCAATGTCCCGTGCGTGCAACGCCGCCGCTATTGTCTTTGCGGCTGCCTTCATGGCGTCCGCCGCGCAGGCCTTCACGGTGCAGGACTCGAATGGTCCGGTCGGTGGCCAGGGGTACCTTGATTTCGACAAACCGACGGCGCCCCCGGACCGCATGGCGCCGGTCAACCGCTTCGGCAACGAAAACGGCCAGACCACCATCAAGCAGGGCAGCGGGACGTTCCAGTTCGGCGCTCAGCAGTCGTTCGGCCAGCGCTACAACACCGACAACATCTTCAATCCCTATACGCGCGAAGGCCGCTGATCCTCAGCGCTTGCGGCTGAGGAACGTCGCGAGTGCCCTCTGCGCCTCGGGCGAGGCCAGCCGCGTTCGGAACGCTTCGGCTTCGTCGTCGATCCGCGCCACGATCTCCTCGACCGAGCCGCGCATCAGGCGCCGTGCCGCCGTCACGCTTTCCGCCGGCAGCGCCGCGACATCGCGCGCGACATTGAGCGCATGCGCATCGAGGTCGGCGACCGGCACGACCTGATTGACGATGCCTGCGTGCTTCGCCTCTTCGGCGGTGAGCGGCTTGCCCATCACCAGCAGCGAAAAGGCGCGCGCGTGGCCCATCAGCCGCGGCGCGATGAGGCTCGACCCGGCTTCGGGCAGCAGCCCGAGCGAGACGAAAGGCGTCATCAGCACGGCATTGTCGGCGGCGATCACCTGATCGCAATGCAGGAGCATGGTGGCGCCGACGCCGACCGCGGCGCCGCTTACCGCGGCGACCATCGGCTTCGGGCAGCGGGCCAGCGCATGCAGGAAACGGATGATGGGCGCGCCGAGCCCGCCGCTGCGCGCCATCGTGACGAAATCGTTGAGGTCGTTGCCCGCGCAGAAGACGTCGGGCGCGCCGGCAATCAGGATGCAGCGCACGCCGTCGGCCGTGCCGGCCTCCTCGATCGCCGCCGCCATCGCCTCGTACATTGCGAGCGTGAGCGCGTTCTTCTTGTCGGGCCGGTTCATCCGGATCTTGCGGACCGGCCCTTCGTTGCTGATCACGACGTCTGGCATGGTTCCTCTACGGTCATCACCGGGCTTGTCCCGGTGATCCCGTTTATTGTGGCACGCCCGCGCACGCCTAAGCGAGATGGCCGGGACAAGCCCGGCCATGACAGGACGCGGGCCAATGCAGAAATCGGGTGGCGACCGTTCATCCCGCTTGCCAAGTCACGGGGCATGCGAAGTTCGAAATGGAGCATAACCGTGGCACGAAGCTATTACAGCACGATCTTCGAGCAACCGGCCGGCGCGGTCTGGACCGTCATCCGCGACTTCAACAACTACCCGGTCTGGGTCGACGGCGCGGGCGAAAGCACGATCGAAGCCGGCAAGTCAGGCGATTCTGTGGGGGCCGTGCGCGATGTCCTCTACAATGGCGTGCGCCGGCGGCAGAAGCTGCTGGCAATGTCCGATAGCGAGCGCTCGCAGACCTATGGATTTGCCAGCGAGCCGCCGCTGCACACCCAAAACTTCCGGGCCACATTGCGCGTGACCCCCGTGGTCGACGGCGACCGTGCCTTCGTCGAGTGGTGGGCGACGTTCGACTGCGATTTGGACCGCCACGACGAGCGCACAGCCTTTTTCCGCGATGCATTCGCGGGGTGGCTTGAGTCGCTGCGGCGGCATCTGGACAAACAGGCAAAGGCGGCGTGATTGACCCGAAACCGTCATTCCGGGACGCCGCGCAGCGGCGGACCCGGAATCCAGAAACAGGCTCCGTGCTCGCGTCTGAATTCCGGGTTCGCTCGCTTACGCTCGCGCCCCGGAATGACAGGGTAGGTCACACCCCCTTCGCCATCTCGCGCAGCTTGAATTTCTGGATCTTGCCGGTGCTCGTCTTTGGGATCTCGGCGAACACGACGTAGCGCGGGCATTTGTAAGAGGCGAGGTGCTTGCGGCACCACTGCGCCAGCTCGTCGGTGGTGGCCGTCGCGCCGGGCTTGAGCTCGACGAAGGCGCAGGGCGTCTCGCCCCATTTGTCGTCGGGCTTCGCCACCACCGCGGCGGCCGCGACCGCCGGATGCTTGTAGAGCGTGTCCTCCACCTCGATCGAGGAGATGTTCTCGCCGCCGGAAATGATGATGTCCTTCGAGCGGTCCTTGAGCTGGATGTAGCCGTCGGGATGCATCACG
>JBKPRE010000152.1:0-7548 GCA_046734435.1 Pseudomonadota bacterium
GTCTGGATGCGTGCGCTCGCTGGCACGAAGTTTGGCTTCAGCCATCGGATGGAAACTGATTCTTAAGCACAGGAAGAGATTCGACCCTAGAGGCGGCCCCAAAGAGGGTCAAGTCGAGGCGAATTTACGTCCCGTTGAAGGAGCCACTGCTACCCACGCGCTCCGAATGGGGGATCGCAGGGGAAACCGCCGTGGTCGAGTTTCAGATTATCGGGTGGGTGCTGATTGGGCTGTTCTTCACGGCCATGGTCGGCGGCCATCGTGGCGTCACCAACCGTCATCTCGATTAACCCGGGTCTGATCGTCAGAGCCGATATTCGCCGGTGGTCGGATCGCGGCGCAAGGTCGGACGATTCTCCGCATCCGTAATTTTCGCCTTCACGCGCCTTGCCTGTTCGAGCTCTTCATTGATGCGGCGCGCTTCCTTAACGGCCCAATGCACGATCATCGCGCCGCCCAAAGCGGCGAGTGACCATTTCACAAAAGGCGACAACAGAAACGACGGCATGGCGAGCTCCGGTCAACTACCGACGGCGCAACCTCGGGCTTGAAGGCGGCATTTTCGGGGCAACTGCCCTGCGACCACGAGACAATGGCGCCTGCGGGACGTCAAGCTGGCAGAATAGCCGACGGATGCGCTAGGCTTTGCCGGGGTTATTTCAGTAAGCGCCGCAACGGCCACCGCGACGAATGGCCGCCTGGCACCCGGGAGGATTCATGAGCAACCCAGCAAAGCCCGCCTGGGCATTCTCGATTCTGGCCGCGGCACTCTTTTTGGTGTCGCCGTTGCTGTCACAAACCAGTGCAGCGGCGGACGCCTGGCCCAACCGTCCGGTGAGATTTATCATCACGCTTGGCCCGGGAAGCGGTGTCGACATCGGCGCGCGGCTGTTCGCTGACAAGCTTTCGGCAAAGTGGGGTCAGCCGGTCGTCATCGAGAATCGACCCGGAGGCGACGGCATGGTCGCCATCACCAGTTTCCTTCAGGCGCAAGACGACCATGTGTTGCTCGTTTCGCCGGTGAGCTCCTTCACCGCCCACCCCTATTTCCACGACAAGCTCCCCTACGACCCGAAAGATCTGATTCCGATCGCCCGCATCTCGAAGACCGTGGTCGCGGTAAGCGTGGCAACGTCGCTCAACATCAATTCACTTAAAGAGCTCGAAGCGCTTGCGCGCGAGAAGCCGGGTCAGCTGAACTGGACGACCGCAACCGGCTTCACCGATTTCGTATTCGCCGGTTACCTGCACTCGGTCGGACTGAAGATGGCCAAAGTGCCATACAAGAACCCGGCGGGCGCCGCGACCGATCTCGCAGCCGGCGTGATTCAGGTCTATATGCCCGCTTACGCGATCGTGCGGCCGCAGGTGGAGGCCGGCAAAGTGAAGGTGCTCGCGGTCACCAATCGCGAGCGTGCGCCCGCCATTCCGGATATTCCGACTGCGACCGAAGCGGGCTACCCATCGCTGCAATTCGACGGGCTGGTCGGACTGTTCGGCCCACCGGGGATTGCGGACGAGGTTCGCGCCAAGATCGCGACAGACGTCAAGAACGCGGCGGCTGATCCCGAAATCGTCAAGCGGCTGACGGCTACTGGGCAAATCGTGGCCCCGGGCAACGCCACGGAGTTCGCGGCCTCGATTGCCGAGCAACGGGAACAGGTCGCCGCTGTCGCGAAGTTGTTCGGGAATAAACCGATTCAGTAAACTACAGGCCGTAACGCCCCCACATCGCGCGCACTTCCAGCGCCGATATCAAGTCGTCGGCAAGACCGGGATAACGCACGGTCGCGTCCGCAAAATTGACGCCGGGCAGCCGCCGCCCGAACAGCGAACGTTCGGCGGAGATGAGTGGCGTGTAGACCTTTTCGCCATAGCGTTCCCGCAAGATCGAACGCAGGTCGCCCATGCGATCGGCAAGTCCAAGCTCAATTGCTTTATCCGCCGTCCAGAATTCTCCCGAAAACAGCGCCTTGTCCGCGCCGTTGAGCTTGCCGCCGCGGCGTGCCTTCACAAGCGCGATGAAGCTCTCGTGGATGTCCTTCTGGATCGCCTTGATGCGCTTCACATCGTCCGGCTTTTCGGGGAGGAACGGGTCGAGCATGACCTTGCGGTCGCCGGCCGTGTAGAGCCTGCGTTCGATACCAAGCTTGTCCATCAATTTCGTAAAGCCGAACGCTCCGCCAACTACGCCGATCGACCCGACGATCGAATACTGGTCGCAGATGATCTCGTCGGCCGCACAGGCCAGCATGTAGCCGCCGGAAGCGCCGACGTCTTCAACGAAAGCCAATACCGGAATGTTTTTTTCGTCGGCCAATTGCCGGATGCGACGGTAGATCAGGTGCGATTGCGAGGGCGAGCCGCCCGGGGAATTTATGACGAGCGCCACGGCCCGAGCACGCGGCGTTTCAAAGGCGCGCTCCAGTGTCCGGGCAACCGTCGACAGAAGTACCCCTGGCCGCAATGGCGTAACCACGCCGATGACGCCGCTGAACCGCACAACCGGCACAACGGGGATATCGCTGCGGAAGCGGCGCGGCACAAGTCGGGCAAGAAATTGGATCATGCGTCTACCTGGATTGCGTGGGGGGCACCCGAGGGAACCTGCCATACCATCAGATAGGTAGCTGCCACCCAATTAGTCAAAGCCTGTCGCACCAGATGCAGGCGTCCAAGAGCCTAGCGTTTGTCCAGGGCCTCGACGCATCAAATACCGGCAATCTTCGTCGAAACGCCGTGCGTTGCCTATTTTTTAACTTTGGAATGCTTTTTGCACCGCGGTTGGCGTGTGTGGTGGCGCACTGAACAGGACGGCCCGATGGAGCCCAAGATCGCACTTCTCTTTCTTCTGATTGCCAGCGTTGTCGGGCTTTCGCACCTCAATGATGATGTTGTGGGGCGTGTGCGGCGCCACCTTGGCGAGGGACGCTGGCGCGAAATTCTGCCACGCCGGCGCAGAGTTTAGGCACACTCAGGCTTCTGCAATCTGCAGTGTTTTTCCGTCGCGCATGACTGCCTCCGCAACGGGGGTCGGCCGGCCTGCTTCATCGTTGAGCACGAGTGGCGGATAACTCTTCCTCGCCGTGCCGCCTCCTTTTGTGGCACGCACAAGCACGCGGATTGCAGCGGCGTCCTCCCGCGGATGCACAGGTAACACTGCTATTGCGCCGAAAACCGGCTGCAACGTCTCGATGACATCATCCAGAGCATCCGCCCGCCAGATCAGGACCAGCACGCCATTTGCCTTCAGAAGCCAGGCTGCGCTGTCGACCCAACGCTTGAGCAAGCCGGCCTCGCCGTAATACGCCAGCCGCCGGCCGGGATCGGGAGAAACATTGTGCCGGCGCGCGTCATGAAACGGCGCGTTCATCAGAACACGGTCGAAACTTTCCGGTGACAGGCCTGCCGATTTCAGGCTCTCGGTGCTCTCGGCATCGGCGCCAAATACCGTGACACGATCTTCCAGCCCGTTGAGTCGAGCGTTGTGTTTCGCCAACGCACAAAGTGCCGGATCGATCTCGACCAGCGTCACCTTCATCCCCGGAACACGCGCGGCAATCGCAAAGGCGGCAGCGCCCACGCCGGCACCAAGCTCGATCGCCCGCTCTGTCACACGCGCGCACGTGGCGGCAGCGAGCAGAATGGCGTCATGGCCTACGCGATGACCGCGCAGCGGCTGACGCACGCGTAGCTTGCCGCCGAGAATAGCATCCTCACTGGTTTCGTTATCGGTCGTCATCGGGACGCAACTCGTGGCCCAATCCAGCGTCCTCCAAGAGCTTGCGCGCGCGAACCTCATGCTCGTCGGCGACAAGCACGCGGCGCGGCAGCACACCGAGCGAGCCCTCAAGCACGCTCATGTTCTGGTCAAAGACCATTGGGCGGAGGCCAGCGCTCTCGAGCAACGCGACCACCGCCGACACCAGGACTGCGTCATTCGTACGGATCAATTCACGCATGCAATTTCTGTGTGCCTCAGGGAACAGGATATCCGGCGGATGCGGGTGTCACCTGTGTCGCAGTCAAGTGTCTTTTGCCCACTGCACCTCGCATCACATTTGCGGTAGGAGCCAATCTACCGCACTTGCCGCATGAGCATAGCGTTTCTATGCTCGCTTTTTCTCAGTGCCGGGAGATGCATTTTGGCCGTCGTCCTTCCCTTTGAAAGCCCGAACCCGGCTTCGCTCAATCGTCTTGTCGAACTGGTGGCGCCGGACATGGAGCGTGTCAACGCGACAATCCTGGCCCGCACTGGCTCCGAAGTTGCGATGATCCCGGAGGTGGCAAACCATCTTATTGCCTCCGGAGGCAAGCGGTTGCGCCCAATGCTGACCCTCGCAATGGCAAGGCTCGCAGGCTACGCCGGCGACGGTCATATCAAGCTCGCGGCTGCGGTCGAATTCATGCACACCGCTACGTTGCTGCACGACGATGTTGTCGATGAAAGCAGCATGCGGCGGGGAAAGGTCGCCGCCCGGATGCTGTGGGGCAACGAAGCAACTGTACTCGTGGGTGATTTTCTTCTCGGCTAGGCATTCAAGATGATGGTCGAAGTCGCCGACCTGCATGCGCTCGAAATCCTCTCGTCGGCAGCCGCGGTGATTGCGGAAGGCGAAGTGATGCAGCTAGGCACGGCCAAAAACACGGCCACCAACGAGGATGAGTACCTGTCCGTTATACGGGCCAAGACCGCCGAACTTTTCGCAGCCGCCTGCGAAGTCGGTCCGGCGCTGGCTGCAAAGCAAAAGGCCGAATTGGCGGCTTGCCGGTCGTTCGGGATGAACCTCGGCATCGCGTTTCAGCTCATCGACGACGCGTTGGATTACGGTGGCAAGTCGGCCAAGCTCGGCAAAAACGTGGGCGACGACTTCCGCGAGGGCAAAATTACGTTGCCGGTTGTCCTGTCGTTTCGCCGCGGCACCGAAAGCGAACGCAAGTTCTGGAATCGGACCTTGGGTGACGGCGATATCCGTGACGGGGATCTCGACCTGGCCCTTTCATTGATGGCAAAGCATCACGCGATCGAGGACACCGTCGGACGCGCCAGGCACTATGGGGCGATTGCCACCGACGCGCTCGCGCTGGTTCCGCCGTCGGATATCAAATCGGCTTTGGAAGAAGCCGTCGCGTTCTGCATCGGCCGCGCGCACTGATGCGCGCCCGCTATAACGGCCCATATCCTGTGGCTGGATCACGCATCAGCTGCAGCCGGATATAGGGGTCCGGATCCTGGCCGATGTATCTGCCATAATTGTAGACGGGCGGCGCGCACCCGTTGGGCTGCGGCACGCGCTGCCCAGGTATCAGAAAATTCCACGAAAACTCCTGCGGGCGATCGACGCATTGCGGCCTGTTTCTGGATTTGGCGCGGGCCAATGCAGGATCGGCGGCGCCAATCACGAGCACCGCAAACAAAACAACCCCGCAACAAAGTTTCATGGTGCATCCCAAATTTGGTCAGTGACTATCGGAAAGCCGGTGGATTGCCAACGGTTCCTTCCAAAAACGGCGAATTCGTGAGTTCTACGCTACGGCTCCGATCATAGTTGCCTGGACCCACCAGGTCGCGCGTTCTCTCTTGAGACGTTGCGCCGCCGCAGCCGCCTCTTCGCGCGAGCTGAACAGCGCAAAGCATGTTGCACCCGATCCGGACATCCTCGCGAGCACACTCCCTGGCGCGCTGCGAAGCGCGGCCAAGGCTTCTCCGACAGCCGGCGCGCATGCGGTTGCCGCGACGGTCAGGTCGTTGTCCCGCTGTTTGAGAAGTTCGATCAATGAGCCGGTTTTCGTGGGCACGCCGGCGAGGCCCGGCCCTGCGTGCGCACCCTTGAATTTTCCGAATACTTCGCGCGTAACAAGTGCAACGCCTGGGTTCACCAGGACCCCCGGAATGGGCGGCAGATCGAGCGGCGGCGACAGCACTTCGCCGATCCCGCGCATAATGCGCGGTCGTGAATCGAGACAGACCGGCACGTCGGCGCCGACAGACTCGGCCGCAGTCATGAGGCGCGGATCGTCGAGTGCAATTCCGTTTGCTCTCGCCAACAGCCTGAGCGCTGCCGCAGCATCCGCCGAGCCGCCGCCGATGCCCGCGGCGACCGGCAGATTTTTTTCAAGGCGGAACTGCCCGCCTTTCAGGCCGGGGATTCGGCGGCGCAGTTCGGCGAGCGACTTGAGCACGAGGTTGTCATCAGCTGGACCGCTCTTGCTTGCGAAAGGCCCGGACATGTCCAGGCCGTCGGCCGAACCTGGCTCAAGCGTCAGCGCGTCGGCTATGTCGGCAAAGGCGACCAGGCTTTCGAGCTCGTGATAGCCGTCGGCGCGCCGGCCGAGTACGCGCAGAGTAAGGTTGATTTTGGCAAAAGCCTTTTCGGACAGCGGCGCGCTCACGCGAAAAGCCTGTCGCTGTGCATCAACTAGCCGCCGTCGCCACTCTTCTTGCCGGCTTTTGCCTGCGAGGACGTTTCTTCGGGCAGGCCGTCCTTCAGTTTTTCCTCGATCTTCGGAAGCTCTTCAGGGTCCGGCTTGAGATCACGTGCGTGCGCCCACTGGAATTTGGCCTCGAGCACGCGGCCAATCCGCCAGTACGCGTCGCCCAGGTGGTCGTTGATGGTCGGGTCTTCCGGCTTGAGCTCAATAGCGCGCTCGAGCTGCTTGGTCGCTTCCTCGTAGTTGCCGATCCGATAGTAAGCCCAGCCGAGGGAGTCGACGATGTAGCCGTCGTCCGGACGCTGCTGCACGGCCTTCTTGATCATTTCCATTCCCTCGTCCAGGTTCACGCCCTGATCGATCCAGGAATAGCCGAGATAGTTGAGCACGTGCGGCTGATCGGGATACAGCTCGAGTGCCTTCTTTAGGTCAGCTTCCGCCTTCGGCCACTGCTTTGACCGCTCGTAGCAGATGCCGCGGAAATAGAAGAGCACCCAGTTCGCTTTTTCGAGATTGGGAACGCCGGCGACACCCTTCGAATATACATTCGCGCATTCCGAAAATTTCTTGTGGCCGCGCAGGACGTTTCCAAGCGCCATGACGGCTTCCATGTCATCAGGACGCTGCTTGATCAGCCCTTCGAGATGCTTTTGCGCTTCATCGGCGCGGTCGAGGCTGTCGAGGTTTGCGGCCATTTGAATTGCCGCGTTCCGGTGCAGCGGCGAATTTGCCGGCACGCGCTCATAGACCTTGATCGCAAGCTCCGGCTTCTTGAGCGATTCATAAAGATCCGCAAGCGACAGCAGCGCCAATGGATGATTGGGCACAAGGAAGAGCGACAACTGCAGATAAACGAGACCCAAGTCTTCTCCGCCGCGGCGTCCCAGCGAGGCGCCGAGTCCGTACAAAGCCTCGCCGGCTCCGGCCTGCGCGTTCGACACGAGCGGCGGCAGCTTTTCGCCGGCCTTGAGCTTACCCATCGCTTCGAGGACAAGGGGATGACGCGGCAGCGACTTGTCGAACGTCTCGAAAATCGTCAACGCTTCTTTCGGCGAGCGGTTGCGCGAGACCCAGCTGCCATAGGCCTCGACCACGCGCAGCGCGGTCGCGTCGAGC
>JBKPRE010000153.1:0-8773 GCA_046734435.1 Pseudomonadota bacterium
GGCGCCTGGGAGTGGTACGATGCAATCCCCGTGGTGCGCCGAATCCACAGCGCGCTCGGTCAGGTTGCCGAAGGCTGGCGCAGGGCAAGCCGGTGGCTCAACAGCGTCATGCCAAAAGGCCTCTACGCCCGCGCGCTGCTCATCATCATTGCGCCGATGGTGATCCTGCAATCTGTCGTCGCTTTCGTTTTCATGGAGCGCCACTGGAACGTTGTCACGCAGCGGCTGTCGGCCAGCGTGGTCCAGGATATCGCCGCGCTCATCGACATTTATCGTGGCTATCCGCAGGATGCCGATCAGGCGCAAATCCGGCGTATCGCACAGCAGCGTCTCGGTCTCGTGGTCGATTTTCTGCCGGTTTCGGAGATGCCGCCGCCTGGGCCTAAGCCATTCTTTTCGCTGCTGGATCAGGCGTTGGCGGAGGAATTGCGCAAGCAGATAGGGCGGCCTTATTGGATGGACACGGTCGGCAAATCCGCGTTGCTGGAAATCCGCGTCCAACTCGACAACACCGTGATGCGGGTCTTTGCCAGGCGCAGCGCGGCCTATGTCTCCAATTCGGAAATCTTCCTGCTATGGATGGTGGGCACATCGACAGTGCTGCTGGCCGTCGCAATTATTTTTCTCCGCAATCAGATAAAGCCAATTTTGCGACTTGCCGATGCGGCCGAAAGTTTCGGCAAGGGGCGAGAGGTGCCGAACTTCCGCCCCCGCGGTGCCCGCGAAGTCCGTCGGGCGGCGGCTGCTTTCATTGAAATGAAAACCCGCATCGAGCGATCAATCGAGCAACGGACGGCAATGCTGGCCGGCGTTTCGCATGACCTGCGCACCGTGCTCACGCGTTTCAAGCTCGAGCTGGCGCTCATCAAAAAGAAGACCCCTGAAGTCGAGGCGATGCAAAAGGACATCGACGAAATGGCGCGAATGCTTGAGGCTTACCTCGCCTTCGCGCGCGGTGACAGTGGCGAAACCGCGGCACCGACCGACATGGCAGAATTCTTAGAGGAACTGCGTCTCGACGCCGAGCGCCACGGCCACAAGGCGACGGTGCTTTTCCACGGTCCGCCGATCGTCACGGTGCGTCCCGCGGCTTTCAAGCGCTGTCTCGCCAATCTGGTTTCCAATGCGGCGCGCCACGCGCCGTCAATTGCCATTTCCGGCCACCGCGACCACCGGTACCTCACAGTCACTGTCGATGACGACGGGCCGGGCATTCCATCCGATATGCGCGAAGAGGTGTTCAAGCCGTTCTTGCGACTCGACGACGCCCGCAATCAGGACGAAGGTGGCACGGGTCTGGGCCTGGCGATCGCCCGCGACATCGCGCGCTCGCACGGCGGCGACATTACTTTAGGCGACAGTCCGATGGGCGGATTGCGTGCGACCGTTCGTGTGCCGGTCTAGGCGGCTTCCGCTTCTTCATCACGCCTGCGACGACGGCGCCTCGGCCCACGCAAGACGCATGCAGGAAGCGCACAGAGGTCGTCGAGGAATCCCGCCCAGCGCTCGGCGCTTGCAAGTCCGCGATCAAGTACCGCCATTGTCCGGTCGAGGCTCTCGTCCTCATCATCGATCCACACGGACAGCACGCGTGCAAACATCAGTGCCGCGCCTTGCGCCCGCAAGGCGCCGCGCGGGCCCGCTGTGCCAATGCCAGCGGCCTCAAGCATCCAGCGTTGCGAGCGCACTGCCATGGCATTGAGCGCGAATGCGAGCCCGGGATTTCGCCGCGCCGAGCGCATGATCGAGCGGACAGCCTCTCTGTAAGGGGCGAGCGCCTCCAGGCGGCGCATCAGGACGTCGAACAGGCGCTCGCGCGCAGGTTCTTCCGTCATGTCACCATCGCCGCCGGCGAGGACGACACGGTCGATCTCCTTGATATGGGCGGCCAAAATCGACAGCGTCGATCCAAATTCTGCACGGAGCTGGGAAAGCTTGATGCCGGCTTTGCCCGCGACTTCGGCCAGCCCGACCTCTTCGAACGCATGATCGGCGAGCAGCGACATCAGCGCATCGATCGCCTTGTCGCGGTCGGAACCCCCGCGCGCCGGGGTCGCGGCCGGACTTCTCCGTGAACGCTTGGACTTGCGGGCCATGACGGCCTCCCATGGCAAATTTATCTGCTGATAAATGTAGGACCGGAAGAGGGACGGTTCTAGGGCGCGCTTTAGCCCGCCAGATCGCGTGACCTGCGCGTGGCGGCGGCGATGGCTTTCGTCATTAGTTCCTCGAGACCGCCAGGCCCCAGAAGCACGTCAAGGGCGGCAGCAGTGGTACCGCCTGGCGACGTCACATTCTCCCGCAAGGTTGCGGCGCTGAGCTGCGAACGATGCAGCAGTTCCCCGGAACCCGTGACGGTGTCGTGAGCGAGCCGGGTTGCGAGGGCTGGGGGGAGCCCCGCCGCGATGCCGGCCCCGGCCATTGCTTCCGCCAGAAGGAATACGTAGGCGGGCCCCGAGCCGGAGAGGGCTGTCACTGCGTCCATCAGCGTCTCGTCGCTGGCCCATTCCACTTTGCCAATGGCGGAGAGCAGATTGGAGGCGAGCTTGCGCTGGCGTGCGCTCACCGTCGGGTTGGCGCAGGCAACCGTAATGCTCCGACCGATCGCGGCCGGCGTGTTCGGCATCGCCCGGACGATCGCCGTCCCCGCCGGAAATGCGCCCTGCAGAAAGGCGATCGTCTTGCCCGCCATGATGGACAGCGCCAGGGTCGATTTGCCGACGAAGGGCTTGAGCGACGGCATGGCTTCGGGTGCGTTCTGCGGCTTGACCGCGACCACGGCCGCGCTTGCCTCGAAGAATTTTTTGCGGGGATTGACCACCACGCCGCGCCGCGCCAGCGCCTTGATCGCCTTCGTGGGATGCGGCTCGATCACCACGAGCTTGCGCGGATCAAGTCCGCGCGCGAGCCAGCCCTCGAGCATGGCCGAGCCCATCTTCCCGGCGCCGAGCAGGACAAGGGGGCCGGAAAGGCCACGCAGCGGTTTATCGGCAGGCTTTGCTCGCTTCATGGCGACAATTATATCGCCATTTGCGCCGTTATGCCTCCCCGGATGTTTCGAACATCGCGGCGTCGAGCGCTTCACGCGCGTTTTTGCCGGCCCAAACCACGAACTGGAAGGCCGTGAAATAGCGTTCGCAGGAATCGAGCGCCGTGCCAAGCAACGCTTCGCACTGCTTGCCCGAGGCTTCGGTGCCGCCCGCGAGAACGAGGGCGTGGCGAAACATCACGATGCCCTCAGTCACCCAGTGATCAAAGTGACCGACCCAGAGGCGCTCATTGATCAGGGTAATCAGCGCCTGCACTTCTGCGCATCGCCGTTCGGGCACCCGCAAGTCAAAGGCACATGCGAGATGCAGTGCTTCGATATCTCCCATCCAGGTATAAGAGAGCTGATAGTCGGTCCAGCGCCCGGTGACCAGGATCGTGATCTCGTCGTCGCTGGCGCGTTCAAATGACCAGTCATTGCCGGTCGCGAGTCGCTCCACCACATCGAGAGGATTGATGCGCGACTCTTCCGCGTAGCTTGTCAGGGACATGACGTCTCCGCTTTGCCAATTGGAGCGCGAGGAAACGCACGCCACCACACGCACGACACAGGGATGACCCGAGATGGGCCCGGACCGTCCTTTGACGCAGGGGTTACGGGATGCCTTGACGGCGAGAGCGAATCACCAAGCGATTCGACTATATCGCGCCTGATTCCGCCCGCCAAAGGCATCGTCAAGTGCCAATCAGCCGTGATTTGCCTGTCATAGGCAACCGCACCGATTCGACTCTCCACAACCAATGCTGTGGCAAGATGACTCAACAGTGGATAAGTCGGCCGGGCGGTGCGTTCAGTCGAACAGACTCGACACTGACTCCTCGGTCGCGGTACGTCCAATCGCTTCGCCGATGAGTGGCGCGATTTCCAGTATCCGGATATTGCCGGCGGCGAGGATTTCGTTGGTCGGTTGAATAGAGTCTGTGATCACCAGTTCCTTCAGGCGCGATCCTGAAATGCGCTTCACAGCCCCGCCCGAAAGCACGCCGTGGCTGATATAGGCGTAAACTTCCTTGGCCTTGTTTTCGAGCAGCGCATCGGCGGCGTTGACCAGCGTTCCGCCGGAATCGACGATGTCATCGACGAGCATGCAGGTATATCCGGCGACATCGCCGATCACATTCATCACTTCCGACTCTCCAGCGCGCTCGCGCCTCTTGTCGATGATGGCAAGCGGCGCATTGATCCGTTTCGCCAAGCCGCGTGCGCGCACCACACCACCGACGTCCGGTGACACCACCATCACGTTGTCGAGCTTGAAGCGTTCGCGGATATCGCGGACCATCACTGGCGACGCATAGAGGTTGTCGGTCGGAATGTCGAAGAACCCCTGGATCTGACCGGCATGCAGGTCGAGGGTCATCACGCGGTCTGCGCCGGCACGGGTAATCAGGTTGGCGACCAGCTTTGCCGAGATCGGCGTACGCGGACCCGGTTTGCGGTCCTGCCGCGCATATCCGAAATAGGGGACCACTGCCGTGATACGGCGCGCGGAGGAGCGCCGCAGCGCGTCGATGATGATCAGCAGCTCCATGAGGTGGTCGTTGGCCGGGAACGAGGTCGATTGGATCACGAAAACGTCGGCGCCACGCACGTTTTCCTGGATCTCGACGAAAATCTCCATGTCGGCGAAGCGCCGGACCACGGCTTTCGTGAGCGGCAGCTTGAGATAGGCCGAAATTCCCTTCGCCAGCGCAGGGTTGGAATTGCCGGCGACGAGCTTGATCGCTCCGTTCTTGCCCGACATCCCGAAATCCTCGCCCTCACTCCGGCCACAAGCGGCGTGGTCATAACAAGGCGGGCAGGGCGCGGCAATACGGCTGGAAATCGTTGTCCCGGTTTTTGGCGGAAAAGATGAATCGCCGCTTAGCGGCGGGACGCCGCAAGCGTCAACGTCTCGCGCAACGACACCAGCGCCGTGGGACGCCGCCGCGGAAGCGGTATGGGGCGGGTCTCATCCCCGCCGGACGATTCTGCGCTCGCCGTCGATATGGGATCGGCCTGCGGGTGGAAAATACGGAAAATGCCGGCAGCCTCCGGGGAGGAATCGCTCGCGCCCGTGAGGGCAATTTGCGGCTCCGCCGATGGCGCGGTTCCTGGCGCGACTGCCGGCGACGTCAGGAACGCAGCGAGCTGCTCCATGCTCGATTGCGCGATCCGGTGCAGCATGGGATCGTCGGCGGCAGTCCAAGCGTCTTTGGGCCGGACCTTTGCGGTTTCCTCGCCGCTGATTCGCAAGGCGCGATGCTCGTCCTGGTCAAAAACGTCCCACACCCATGAAATCGTGGTCTGATGTTTCGCGACCGTCGCAGCGAGATAGCCGCGCACGCGGTAAGCCGAGGGTTGTTCGCGCGAAATCACCGCAAGTCGCCGCGACTGAGCTTCGTCGTTGAGATTCTTCACAAGCCGCTGGAATTGAGCCGGCGGCAAGCCGTCGAGAGAGTCGAATGCAACGGTGGCGCCGCGCGGCTGCTGCGCGGATACGCCTTGACTGTCGGGGTTGCATGCGGCCAGGGCGAGCGCAACGGTGAGCAGACCGGCGACGCGCCAAACGCTCCGCGCGCCGCGAACGCGGTGACCCCAACTCCGCTCCATAGACACCCCTGCGGCCGTGCTTTTTGCTCTTTAGCCCCTGCGGCCAGGGTAAACCGTAGCGGCAATCGTGTCCTTGAGTCCAGACTCGTCGCCTCATTACGTGAGAACTAATCGCTCAGCGCGATTGCATTGATATGGCGCCCATAGTCGGGCTCGTCGCGATGCGTGCTGCGGCGGAAGCTGTAGAAGCGCTCGGGCTCTTTATATGTGCACAAACCAAGATCCTCGAATTGCGAGAGGCCGGCTTGCTCGACGCGCCGCGCGATATAGCCGCACAGATCGAACAATGCATGTTGTTCGCGCTGTGACGGCTCGAAGTAGCGCGCGTTTTCGGGATCAGCGGCAAGAAACCGCTCTACAAACTCTGGGCCAACTTCGTAGTTCGATTGGCGGATCGTAGGCCCGAGTGCCACAGCAATCCGCGCACGCCTGGCGCCAAGCCGCTCCATCGCATCGACCGTGGCTTCGATGACACCCGACAGCGCGCCACGCCATCCTGCATGCGCTGCACCGATCACTCTTGCTTCACTGTCGGCAAACAATAGCGGTCCGCAGTCCGCAGTTGACACACCGATAGCAAGGCGCGGTACCTGTGTGACGACAGCGTCAGCGCGAGGACGGCTGTCGCGTGTCCACGGTTCCTGTGCGACGACCACGTCCGGTGAATGGATTTGAAAGAGTGTGAGGAAGCGGTCTGCATTTACACCCAGCGCCGCCGCCATGCGTGCGCGGTTCTCGGCAACTTTCTCGGGAACGTCCCTGGAGCCAACCCCGCCATTGAGGGATGAGTACATGCCTTGCGATACGCCGCCAGAGCGCGTGAAGAAGGCGTGTCGAATGCCTGGAAGGGTGGCGAGAGAGGAAGCCTGCAACATTGATCACCATGGATGGCTAAGAGCCACGCGTCATCAATAGATAGGACGTGCAAGGTCATGCAGCTAGCTCGTTGAAGCCCCGAAACCGGGCGGCGTGCCGATAGAAGGATGCACGAAAGCCGCGACTTTAAACAATTCTCCCATGGCGGTGCGTTCGCGGCCGATCAGGCGCGCCAAGGCCTGGTCAATGTCATCGGCGCGCGCGGCCTTGGCTTTGAGTGAAGCCGCCCGCTGCTCGATACCGAGACGACGCAAGAATTGCGATTGTTCGATTGGCCCGAACCCTTTCGCGCCCATGGCCTCCACGGCCCGCGACAAGGCCCGAAAATCGACGTGGGCAGTGAGATCGAGCGCACCGGGTGCGGTCAACGGATCCGCGTAAGCATGCCGGCCTACGGCCTGGAATGTCTCCCCGATGCCGGATTCCGTGTGGCCATAGTCGATCACCAGAGTGGCCCCGCGGCCGTCCGCAACGCGCCGGCCGACTTCCATCGCCTCGGTATCACCACGCCATTCGAAAATCGCGCCCGCGCGCGCCGAACTGAACTGTGCCGGCAGCAGGGTTTGGAAAAACGGAAGCGGTTCAGGAGCGATCGTGAAAGCAAGCTGATCATTGGCGTCGACCTGAATCCGGCGCTCGTGCCAACCGCGGTCGGTCTTGATGGCCTGGTTGACCGGCAGTGCGTCAAAGAACTCATTGGCAAAAATAATCGTGGGTCCCGCAGGCACGTCGGCGAGCTTCGCGTGCCAGAAAATTGTCACGCCCGCGCTTTCCAGTGTTTTTTCCTGCTGTGCCTGGAGCACTGGGCTGATCTCGACCAGATGCACTACGATTGCGGAATGAAATTCAGGCACGATCTGCACCGCCCGCAGCGCATCGTTCATCAGGGTACCGCGCCCGGGACCGAGCTCGATCAGCCGCACATTCTCGGGTGTGCCCATCTGCGTCCATACGGTCGCCGCCCACAGGCCGATCAGTTCGCCGAACATCTGGCTGATCTCTGGCGCCGTCGTGAAGTCTCCGCGCGCGCCGAGCGGGTCATGCGTGGTGTAGTAGCCGTGCTCGCGGTCGAGCAGGCAGAGCGACATATATTCAGCGACCGGCATAGGGCCGGCCGTGGCGATGCGCCGTCGGATTTCGATCTCGAGCGGCGAGCGCTCCGACACTAACGGCTCCCCAGTGGTGGGTGTTTCATCGCATAGACGATGAAGCCCACGCCGGCGAGGAACAAGGGCACCGACAGCACCTGCCCCATCGTTGCACCGCCCCACAGGAAACCAAGCTGTGCGTCGGGCTCGCGGAAAAACTCGCAGAACGTTCGCGCGATCGCGTAGCAGACCGCGAAGCTTCCGATGATCAATCCTGGCCGCTTCAACGCGCCGGCACGCATCAACAAAGCCAGCACGGTAAGCAAGACAAGACCTTCAAGTGTTGCCTCGTAGAGTTGGCTGGGATGCCGTGGGGCCGGCCCGCCGCTCGGAAAGACCATCGCCCAGGGGACGTCCGTCGGTCGTCCCCACAATTCGCCGTTGATGAAATTCGCGATGCGGCCGAGAAACAATCCGATCGGGCCGACGGCGCATGTGATGTCGCCCAGCGAAAGCACCGGAATGCCGCGCATGTAGCCGAACGCCAGAACCGCAACCACGCAGCCGGTGAAGCCACCGTGGAAGGACATGCCGCCGTTCCACAGTTGAAAAATTTCCAGCGGGTGCGCGGCGAAATGCGGAAGGTTGTAGAAGAGAACGTAGCCGATGCGCCCGCCAAGAATGATGCCAAGTGTCACCCAAAGGACGAAATCGTCGAAGTCGGTCACCGTCAGTGGCGCTTTGCCGCCCCAAAATTTGCCGGAACGGATGAGAATGCGGGCGTACCCCCAGCCCAACAGAATGCCCACGATGTAGGCGAGTGCGTACCAGCGGACAGCAAACGGCCCGAGATGCACCAGGACGGGGTCGAACGCCGGGTAAGGAATGACGAGCAAAGGCATGCGATGTCCGATTCGCGAAGCGAAGCGTCCGCTATGTGGTAGCATGCCGGGTCTTGCGGCGGCATGACCGGATCGCCATTCTGATGACAGCCCTGCGCCGGAGATGAGGCATGACCCAGACCAGTAACCGATTTTTCGACGAAATGGCGCGTCTGATGAATGACGCCGCAGGGGTGGCGCAAGGGGTGCGGCGCGAGTTCGATACCTTGTTCCGCAATCAGGCCGAACGCATCCTGCGCGATCTCGAGGTCGTGCAGCGGGAAGAA
>JBKPRE010000154.1:0-13490 GCA_046734435.1 Pseudomonadota bacterium
ATAGGGGTTCGCATTGGCCCCCGGCTGGCGGATCATCTGCATCAGCTCAAGGCCGTCGAAGATCGGCATGGCCCAGTCGGTGATGACGATATCGGGGATGTAGTGCGTGAAGGCCTCGAGGCCGGCCGCGCCGTCTTCCGCTTCGTAGACTTCGCGCGCACCAAAGCCGTGCAGCAGCGTGCGCAGGATGCGGCGCATATGCGCATTGTCGTCGATGACGAGGAAACGCAGGCGGTTGAAATCGATACGAACCATGGTGCCCCAGCCCCAGGCACGCCACAGGAGCCCGGTACCGTGAGCGCCAAGCTACCGGTCCGCCGTTAACGAATGGTTTAGCATGCTGGGCGCTTGCGGCTTCTTGGTCAAACAGCGGTCTTCATCCGCGCAATGCAGGTCGCGATGACCTCATCCATCGGCGCCGACCACCACCGGTTCGAGAAAATTTCGACCTCAACAAAGCCGTCGAAGCCCTGGCCTTCGACCGCGGCGCGGATGCGCGGGATATCGATGATGCCGTCGCCCGGCATTCCGCGATCATTGACGGTGTCGGCGGTCGGCACCAGCCAGTCGCAGACGTGAAAGGCCAGCAAGCGGCGAGGGCCGGCGCGTTCGATCTGCGCCATCAATTCGAAATCCCACCAGACGTGGTAGACGTCGACGGCAACGCCGAGCATTCCACTGCGCGCCGGATCGATACGATCGCAGAGATCGAGCGCCTGCCGCATCGTGTTCACACAGGCGCGGTCGGCGGCGGTCATTGGATGCAGCGGCTCGATCGCCAGCGCTACACCGGCCGAGCGGGAATATTCGAAAAGCTCCGCGATGCCGTCTTCGACCTGTGCATGCGCGACGGCGATGTCCTTGCTCGGCGTGCTGCCGGGACGGGAGTATTGGGGGAGGCCCCCCGCAACAAGCACAAGACACGGCGCGCCCAGCGTCTTCGCTTCGTCGACCGCGCGCCGGTTGTCGTCGCGCGCCTCGATTCGGTGGGCCGCATCGGCCGTGAACATGCCACCGCGGCAATATCCGGAGAGCTGCAGTCCGGCGTCGCGGATGGCCTTGGCGGCGCGATCGATTCCGGTCGCCGCGATTTGATCGCGCCAGGGGTCGATCGCGCGAATGCCGTGCCGTGCGCAGGCCTCGATGATGTCGAGCAGCGGGCCCTGCTTGCGCACTGTCGCGGTGTTCAGCGACATCAAGCGATGGTCGCCGCCCAGGTCGCGCATCAGGTTTCGATTCCGCGCGCGGCCAGGACCGTCCGCATCCGCGCAAGCGCGAGGTCGGGATCGCGCAGGAGTCCAGCTTTGTCAGCAAGGCGGAAAATATCCGCCAGATGCACGGTCGAACGCGCGCTTTCCTGGCCGCCGACCAGCGTAAAGTGATCCTGGTGGCCGTTGAGATAGGCCATGAACACGACGCCGGTCTTGTAGAAGCGGGTGGGGCTGCGGAAGATGTGGCGCGACAGCGGCACGGTCGGCGCGAGAATGTCGTGGAAGGTATCGTTGTCGTTCGCGGCGAGCCGAACCAGCGCCGCCGAGGCAGCCGGCGCGATCACGTCGAATATGCCCAGCAGCGCATGCGAATAACCCTGGCTGTCGCCGGCGATCAGCTCGGCATAGTTGAAATCGTCGCCGGTATACATCAGCACGCCCTGCCGCAGCCGCCGGCGCATCGCGATTTCCTTGTCCTTGTCGAGCAGCGATATCTTCACGCCGTCGACCTTCGCGGCATGCTCGTTGATGATCTCGACCGCGGTGGTCATGGCGCTGTTGGCGTCGGCCGAGCCCCAATAGCCGGCGAGCGCGGGGTCGAACATGTCGCCGAGCCAATGAATGATCACCGGCTCGCGCACGCTTTGCAGAATTCGTCCGTAGACCTTGGCGTAGTCGTCCGGCGACCGCGCCACTTTTGCGAGCGCGCGGGAAGCCATGAGCACGATGCGTCCGCCGGCCGCCTCGATGGCTTCGATCTGCTCTTCGTAGGCGCGGATCACGTCGTCGACGCCGCGTGCGCTCGCCGGATCGAGCTGGTCGGTGCCGCAACCCGAGAAGACCAGGCCGTTGCACGCTTTCGCCGCGGCAACGGAGCGCTTGATCAGTTCCAGCGAGGTCGGCCAGTCGACGCCCATGCCGCGCTGCGCGGTGTCCATGGCTTCGGCGACCCCGAGTCCGAGTCCCCAAAGGTGCTCGCGAAACGCAACGGTCCTGTCCCAATCGATCGCGCAATCGAGCCACGGATCGTTGTCTGCATTGGGATCGGCGACGACGTGGGCAGCGGCGAATGCGACGCGGTTGAGCTTCGAGGTCTGGCGATCGGGGAAATGCTTCGGCTCGGACAGGTCGAACGTTTCGAGCGAGCGATCGGCGCGGGGCAACTTGATCGCGCGCGAGCGCAAGGATTTATCGATGCGGTTCATCGTTGTTCTCCCTACAACGCGGGAATGTCGACCCAGCGCCGTTCTTTCCAGCTTTTGGTTGCGCACTCCACCAGCTGCAGCCCTTTGGCGCCTTCGCGCAGCGTATATTTATAGGGCGCGTTTTCAGTCAGATGGCGGATGAACATCTCCCATTGCACCTTGAAGCCGTTGTCGAAGGTCGTGAAGTCGGGCACCGGCTGCCACGACGCATAAAGATCCAGCGTCTGCTTCTGATCCGGATTCCACACCGGCCGTGGCGTCCCTTGCCGCGATTGCATCATGCAGTCGTGCAGGCCGGCGATGGCCGACCCGTGCGTGCCGTCGACCTGGAAGGTCACCAGGTCGTCGCGATAGGGGCGCACGCACCACGACGAATTGATGTGAGCGATGATCCCGCCGTCCAGCTGAAACGTCGCATAGGCCGCGTCATCCGCGTCGGCTTTGTATGGTTTGCCGTCTTCGTCCCAGCGTTGCGGAATGTGCGTCGTGCCGATGCAGGAAACGGCCTTCACCTCGGCGAAGGTGTTGTCGAGCACGTAACGCCAGTGGCACAGCATATCCAGGATGATGCCGCCGCCTTCGGCGAGCTTGTAGTTCCATGACGGTCGCTGGATCGGCTGCAGATCGCCCTCGAACACCCAGTAGCCGAACTCGCCGCGCACCGACAGCATGCGGCCGAAAAATCCACTGTCGCGCAGGAATTTGAGCTTCATCAGGCCCGGAAGGAAAATCTTGTCCTGCACGACGCCGTGCTTGAGCCCCGACTTCTCGGCGAGCTGGCAGACCTTCATGGCCTCGGCGAGGGTGGTCGCGATCGGCTTCTCGGAGTAGATGTGCTTGCCTGCGGCAATCGCCTTTTCGAGCAAGGCTGGCCGCATCTGCGTGGTTGCGGCATCGAAAAAGACCTCGTCGTCCTTCCTGGCCAGGGCCTTGTCGAGATCGGTCGACCAACGCTCGACGCCGTGGTGCTTTGCGAGCGCCGCCGTCTTGTCTGCATTGCGGCCGATCAGGATCGGATCGGGCATGACATGGTCGCCGTTCGCCAGCCGGACGCCGCCCTGTGCACGGATCGCGAGAATGGAGCGGATCAGGTGCTGGTTGGTCCCCATCCGGCCGGTGACCCCATTCATGATGATGCCGAGACGTCTCGTCGCCACAATGCGAACTCCCCGAGTCTATTTTTGGCAAATCAATCAACGCGATTTTGCCGGAATCTGAACTACTCCTTCAATAGCGCCGCCATGATCCGCTCACGCGTGAGCGGCAGGTCGCGGATACGCGCGCCGAGCGCATGCGACACGGCATTGCCGATCGCTGCGGCGGTCGGTCCGGCAGTGACCTCGCCGACGCCGAGTGGGACCTCGTCCTTGGTATTGATCAGCGCGATGTCTATCTCGGGCACTTCGCTGAACCTGAGCACCGGGTAGGTCTCCCAATCGAAGGAGGCGACGCCACTGTCGAACCGGACCTGCTCCTTGAGCACCCAGCTCGCCGACTGGATGATGCCGCCCTCCACCTGGTTGATGACCCCGTCGGGGTTGACCACGAGGCCGGCATCGATCGCGCACCAGACGTGGTGCAAGCGGATCTCTTCGTCGACCGAAAGTTCAACGACCACAGCAGAATAAGCGGCCTTGTTCTTATATCGCGCGAAGGCAAAACCGCGCCCGCGGCCCTGGCCTCCGGGGGCGCCGGCCTGCCATTTGGCCATGGCGGCGGCCTTCTCGATGACGGCACGCGCGCGCGGGTCTGTCGTGATGGAAAGCCGATACTCCACCGGGTCCTTGCCGGCGCGCGCGGCGAGGTCGTCGATGCAGCATTCCATTGCGAAAACATTCGGCATGGCGCCGAGGCCGCGCAGCGCCGAGGTGCGGACGGGGGATTCCGTCACCAGGTGATGCAGCATGCGCTTGGCCGGAATGTCGTAGAGCGGCTCGCCATTGCGCGTGCCGCCGCCGCCATTCGCCTCCGGCACGTCGTTCGGCGGCGGCTCGGGAGGGGGATCAGGCAAGGCGAGAGCGCCCAGCAGATTGCCGCCCGCGCCGGGACGCAAATTGTGCGTCGGGCTCCAGATCTCCTGCGTCCAGTCGACAGGCTTGCCCGCCTCGTCGAGCAGCGCACGAACCTTGACCACCATTGCCGGCGTCTTCGGCTCGTAGATGAACTCTTCCTCGCGGCGCCAGCGCACGCGGATCGGCTGGCCGGGTTTCTGCATGGCAATGATGGCCGCGTCCGCCGCCGCGTCGTCGGCGCCATTGTGGCCGTAGCAGCCGGAGCCCTGCACGTGGTGCACGATGATCGAGGAGAGCTCGAGCTTCAGGATTTTCGAAAGCGCCGCACGCAGCGGATAGACACCTTGGCAGTGGGTCCACACCGTCAGTTTGGCATCCTTGTAGAGCGCAATCCCGCAGGACGGTGAGATCGAGGCGTGCGCGAGATAGCCGCGCGAAAAGGTCGCTTCGTAGCGCTCGCGCCCTTGCGGATTTCCCGAATCGGGCGCGCCGAAGACGCGCTCGACCACCGGCCTCTGCAGCAGCCAGTTCGCCTCCTGTTGCGTCGGCGTCGGAGCCTCGACGTTCTGCCAGGTCACATGGTTGGTCGCCGCGGCGCCCGCGGCTTCGACCGCGGTCTCGTCGTCGCCGAGGATGGCGAGAAAGTTACCGTTGCGGACGAATTCAACCGGCCCCTTGGCGGCGCGGCGGATCGCGGTTTCGTCAATCTTGCCGATCGTGGCGCCACGGTTGGGCTGGCGCACGACCCGCGCATGCACCATGCCGTCGAGCTGCATGTCGTGAATGAAGATGGCTCCGCCGAACACTTTTGCCGGCAGATCGATACGCGGGCTGCTTTCACCGATATTCTTCAGATCGGAGATACGCTTGCGCACGCCGGCGCCGGTCGCCTTGACGGTCAGGTCGACCGCACCGGCCAGCGTCCAGTAATCCTGCCCGGTCGAGGCGCCGTTGCGCAGAACGCTGCCGTCACTGATCGAAAGCTCGGCCGCTTTGCAGCCGAGCACCTTCGCCGCTTGGGCGAGGAACAGCGTGCGCACGTCGGCGCAGGCCTGCCGCATGGCGACGCCGCCGAACTGGATCGACTGGCTGCCGGCGGTATAGCCCTCATTCGGCGCCTTCATCGTGTCGCCGGAACGGATGGTGATGCGCTCCATCGACACATCAAGCTCATCGGCGGCGATCTGCCTCATTGCGGTGAGCACGCCCTGGCCGAGCTCGACGCGCCCGGTGAGCACGGTGACCTTCCCCGGCGCGTGGAAGGCAACCCAACGGTCGAGCTCGGGATTGGCTTCGAGCTGGGCGGGCAGCGGCGCGGTCATCGCGAGGCTCCCGCGCGCATCGCGGCGGCCGCCTTTTCGACGGCGCGCATGATGCGGTTGTGCGAGCCGCAGCGGCAGATATTGCCGTCGAGCGCCTTCGCGATCTCGCCGCGCGTCGGCTTGGGATTTTTGTCGAGCAGGGCTTTCGCGGAGATCAGGATGCCAGACAGACAGTACCCGCACTGGCCGGCCTGCTCGTCGATGAAAGCCTGTTGCAGCGGGTGAGGGCGGCTGGCATTGCCAAGGCCCTCGACGGTGGTGACGGATTTTCCGGCGATGCTCCACACCGGCTTGGTGCAGCATTTCTCAGGCGCGCCGTCGATCAGCACCATGCAGCAACCGCACTGCTCAAGTCCGCAGCCGAAGCGCGTGCCCATCAACCCGAGCTCGTTGCGGAGCACGTCGAGCAGCGGCGTCTCTTCATTGTCGAGCGACACGCTGACCGGCTTGCCGTTGACCGAGAAATCGAAACTCTTGGACGCCTTGGACACGCGCGCTCCTAAAAGCCGAACTGCTCGCGCAGAATTCGCTCGTCAAGATTGTGGCCGGGATCGAACAGCATGTTGATCGAAATGTCGTGGTCCATGCGAATGTCGACGCTGTGAACCGAGCGCACCTCGTCGTGGTCCGCGACCGCCGCGACCGGCCGCTTCTGCGCTTCCAGCACCTCGATAGTGACTTTCGCTTTGTCGGGCAGCAAAGCGCCGCGCCAGCGCCGCGGCCGGAACGGGCTGATCGGCGTCAGCGCCATGAGCGGCGCGTTGATGGGAATGATCGCACCCTGCGCCGAAAGGTTATACGCGGTCGAGCCGGCCGGCGTCGCGACCAGCACGCCGTCGGAAATGAGCTCGGCGAGCCGCTCCTGTCCGTCGATCAGGATGCGCAGGTGGGAAGCCTGCGCGCTCTGCCGGAACAGCGACACCTCGTTGATCGCGCGATGCTCGTGCGTGCGCCCCTGCGTGTCGCGTGCGCGCATCAGCAACGGGTGGATCACGGTGATATGCGCGTTTGTCAGGCGTTCGACGAGCTTTTCCTCGGAGAATTCGTTCATCAGGAAGCCGACGGTGCCGCGATGCATGCCGTAGATCGGCTTGCCCGATTTCATGAACTTGTGCAGGGTCTGCAGCATCAGCCCGTCGCCGCCGAGCGCGACAATCACGTCGGCTTTGGTGGGGTCGGCATTGCCGTAACGCTTCTCCAGCCGCGCGCAGGCCTCGCGCGCCTCCGGCGTCTGGCCGGCGACAAAGGCGATGGTCTTGAACTGGTTCATGCGGGGACCCGACGATGGAACGCGCGGTGCTCGTCTATACGACTTGGCCCTCGATTGTCGAGGCGGAGCGGGCGGGACGCGCTATTGTCGAGCGGCGACTGGCGGCCTGCGTGAATATCCTGCCGGGAATGGTCTCGCACTACTGGTGGCAGGGCAAAATCGAGCGGGCCGAGGAGGTCGTCATGCTCGTCAAGACCCGCGCCGGCCTGGCCGACGCCGTGGGGAAGGCGGTCAAGGCGGCGCATAGCTACACGACGCCATCCATCATGGTCGTGCCGGTGAACAGCATCGATCCTGAGTATCACCAGTGGATCCTCGAGGAGACCAAAGGCGGCAAAGCCTAAATAGCTGTCATGGCCGGGCTTGTCCCGGCCATCTCGCTTAGGATGGCAGCGTCTAGGCAATCTCGTCGTAGAGATCGCGCCACGCCGGGTTTTTCTGGGCGATTGTTTTTGTCTTCCAGGCACGTGGCCAATGCTTGATATTTTTCTCGCGTTGAATTGCTGCGCGCGCAGTCTCGAAAACTTCGAAATAGATGAGTTTGTCTATTCCGTATCTTTTCGTGTGACTTTTGATAAGTCCATTCTTGTGTTCGTATATTCGCCGGACAAGGTCGCTTGTTACTCCGACGTACAACGCGCCGCCGGGACGGCTTGCGAGGATGTACAGGTAGACTGTTTCACGGCGAGACCGTCCTAAGCGAGATCGCCGGGACAAGCCCGGCGATGACGCTTAAACCGTGTAGAGGCGTCGTTCAGTAACTCGCCGTGCCGTCGATGACGGCCCTGAGCTGGCGATACTCCTCGCAGTCGGTGGTGCCGCAGATGAGCTTTACCTTTTGCAGGTAGTCCTCGGCCTTGAGTCGGTTGCCCTGCTCCGCCTGCCACATGCCGTAGTAGGACCACGTGCGCACATGGTTGGGGTCGGCTGCGAGCGCCTTCTCGTACCAGAACTTGGAATCGTCGTAGTCGCCCAACTTGCGATGCGCGTAGCCGATGTAGTTCGCGACATCGGGATGCTCGTCGTGGCCGAGCGCGTGCATGGCGGCGATGCCCTGCTGGTAATCGCCGCTGAGAATCAGAAACCGCGCCGCGCGGTAGTCGTGTAGAAATTTCTCCTGCGCGATCTGCCGTTGCTGCTCTTCGATCACACTGTTCTGCTTCTTTTTCTTTTTCTTGCTGCTGCTGTCGTCGGAAGGCGGCGGCGGGTTATCGCTGCCCATTGCGATCGCTGACTTCAATCCGATGCCGGTGATAAGAAGCGCGGCCGCGGCGAAAATGCCAATCCCGCGGAGCACGAATTTCAGGCTCATGAAAACCCCCTGTTAGGTCGGACGCGGACAATACGATGAAGACTGGGCCTATGGGAAAAACACTTCGTGATCGATGCATAGTCCTCAGCGCACACGAAAATTCCGGACCCGGTGGATGCGCCGCTGCCGCGCCTTGACTTGGCAATGGCTTCCGGAGAAAATTTTACCCGCGCTGGTTCCCCGAGTCAGATCGGGGACGAAAGAGGGAACACGGACACCTCTCGTTTGAATTCAGTCATTCGAACGCATGAATTCGAATCGAATGAAATGCATTTGAATTTGAGGCAATCCGTGGCTGCCCCCGCAACTGTGAGCGGCGAGCCTTAGATCAAAGTCGGCCACTGGGAAACTGGGAAGGCCGGATCAGGAAGGCGACGACCCGCGAGCCAGGAGACCTGCCAGCGCAGTCACCCAACCGGTGGACGGGGTGTCCATACGGAGCGGTCTTTCGCAGCGGTGACGGCAATGCCGGTGCGAAGGCCGTGAGAGCAAAAACTCCCACGACAGTCATATGAAGCAGGCCACGCGCCGCTTCATTTCCGTCCTTCGCAACGGGCCTGGTCTTCACCCGATGCGTCCGCGCGTGAGCGTGGTGCGCAAACGAAGGAGCGTATTGTCATGGGATGGGGTCGCACCGCCAAACTTGTTGGCGCCGCGGTGGCGCTCATTGCATCTATTTCGGCCTCAGGCGCGCAGATCGCGCTGCCGCCGATCGACGTCAACTGGACGCGTCTCAACAGCGGAATGGTCGGCACGTCGACCAGTATCATCACGTCGCAGGACATTGAAAGCTCGCCAGCGCAGAACCTGCCTGACATTCTGTCGCAACAGGTCGGCATACAGGTCCAGCATCTGCTCAGCTCGACGAACGGCTCGCGCGACACCGTCGATCTGCGCGGCTTCGGTGTTTTTGCGCAATCGAACGTGCTGATACTCGTCAATGGCCGGCGGTTTCAGGATTTTGATCTCCAGGGTTTCGATTTTTCATCGATCCCGCTCAATAGCATCGAGCGGATAGAGATCACCCGCGGCAACAGCGGCACGACTCTCTATGGCGACGGCGCCATCGGCGGCGTGATCAATATCGTCCTGAAAAAGGGTTCATCGCCGGACGCCACCAATCGCGTGGAGGCTTTTGGCGGGTCGTTCCAATACTGGGAGGGGCGTGCGTCGGCTGCAGCGACGAGCGGGCCATGGTCGGTTGGTGCATTTGGAAATGCCATCAGTTCGAATGGCTATCGCGTCAACAGCGCGTTGCGGCAGCGCAATGTCAACGCGACCTTGAACTACTCGACTTCCAACTTGAGCGCCTATTTCACCGGCGCGGGCGATCGTCAGTTTCAAGGCCTGCCGGCGGGGCTGAACAATTACAACCCACCGGGCGGATTTCCCTACACGCTCGAAACTCCTTGGCAATCGAATACCCCACTTGATTGGGGCAAGAAGCAGGCGATCAACTTTGCGACGGGATTCAATGCAACCCTCAGCCCCGGCGTCGAACTGATCGTCGATGGCAGCGTGCGGCGCAAATTCCAGCAGGCGCAATTCTACAACTATTTCGAAAACATATTTCCATTCGCCTACACCGTGGGCGGTGCGACATCGATGAACTATGTCGACACCGTGATGACGACGTCGTCGGTCACGCCGCGACTCGACATGTCACATCGGTTGTTCGGGTTGCCGAACCGGCTGCTGACGGGGATCGACTTCTATAACCAGCAGTACAATTCAGACCGGCCGACCGCTCCCGGCCTGGTTCCCGTTCACAGCTATGACATCCAGCAAAGAACGCTCGGTTTTTATGCGATGAACACCACGGCGTTGCGGCCGGACACTGACATTTCGATCGGTGGACGTATCCAGAAGAATTCCGTCAATGCACGTGACACTTACAGCGCATTCAATGACCCCAACGCGGGATTTTACGCCAACAATCCCGAGATCCCTCCATTCGATCAGAGCGAATGGCAATGGGCGGCGCATCTGGGGCTGGAACACCGTATCAGCAGCACCTTCGCGGTCTTTGGCCGCGCGGCGCGCGCATTTCGTCTGGCCAATGCCGATGAACGAGTCGGAGCCGGCGGTCCGTTCATATTTGTCGTTCCGACGTTCGATCTGAAAACGCAGACGTCGTGGGACGTCGAAGGCGGTGTTCGCGTCAACCTCGGACAATTCCGTGTCGAGTCGAGTGTTTATTTGATGCGGCTAAAGAACGAGATTCATTTCGTGCCCGCGCTTGGCGTCGACACCAATCTCGATCCGACGCAACGCGTGGGTTGGGAAACCGCCGCGTTTTATCAGATCAACAATTCAACACGCCTGCGCGGCGGAGTGACTTATGTAAATGCAACGTTTCGCGAGGGTCCGTTTGCGGGCAACGAGATTCCCCTGGTGTCACAGTGGTCCGGCTATGCGGGGCTCACCTGGGATATCATTCCGAAGTGGCTCACGCTTGATCTGACGACCCGGCTCTTTGGATCCCGGCGGATGGACAATGATCAGGCCAACGTTCAGCCGCTCATTCCCGCGCAGGCGACCGCCGACGTCAAGCTTGGCGGTAAGTACGACCGGTTCTTTTGGTCCGCTGCCGTGCTCAACGTGTTCGATAAACACTACTACGACTATGCCATCGCGAGTGGCGGGATTGCCGCGGGACCGTTCTTTCCTGCCGGTTTGCCGCCGACGATTGGACTGTTCAACGCCTTTCCTTTGGCGGGCAGGACATTCCTGCTGCAGGCGGGTGCTACTTTCTAGGCGATGCTGGCATCCGATTTAGTGCGTGATACCCGTCACAGCGGCGGATATGCTCGACGGGCATATCTGGAATTGGCCTGGGGTTCACAATTCGGGGGCCCGCGCCGTTTTGGCAGGAGATTCGAGATGATCAAAAAGACTCTGATGGCATGCGCAGGCCTCGCGCTCGCGACCCTTGTGGCCACGCCGGCTGACGCGCAGGTGCGTGCGGGCATGCTCACATGCACTGTTGCGCCCGGTATGGGCTTCGTCATCGGTTCGCAGAAGAATGTCAATTGCACCTTCCGTTCGGTGCAGGGATGGCAAGAGTCCTATGCGGGCCATATCACGCGTCTGGGTCTCGACGTCGGCTTTACTGAGGGTGGAACGATTGCCTGGGCGGTATATGCCCCGGCTGTAGGCGGACGTGGCGCGCTTGCTGGAGGCTATGGTGGCGCTACCGCTGAAGCCACGGTCATCGGCGGTCTCGGCGCCAACGTGCTGGTCGGGGGCCTCCAGCGGTCGATCGCGCTGCAGCCGGTCTCGGTCGGCGCGCAACGCGGGCTCAATGCGGCTGCCGGAATCGGCGGCCTCGAGTTGTACGCGCGCTAGTCAGACCGCAAAACATCGAAAAGAGGCCGCCTTCACGGCGGCCTCTTTCACAAGGGCTTCCATTCGGAGGGGACGAAGTCGTATCCGCTTGCGGTCTTTGCGATGTGTCCGCACGCGGGGAAGGGGAAGTGGTACGCCTCGATCAGCATGCGGTCGGCTGCGACGCGATCAAGCATCCGGCGCCGCGCATCGACGGCCTGAGGTCCATCCATGTCGAAGGCCGGCTGCCAGTCGGGATGACGCGCGAACAAATAGGGGTTTCGCACGGTGTCGCTCATCGCCAGCATGGACTGGCTGCCGGAATGGATAGCAAATGCCGTATGGCCGGGCGTATGGCCGTACGCCGCCACGGAGACGATGCCGGGAGCAACCTCGTTGCCCGGCTTGAAGCGTCGGACGTCCTTGGCGATGTCCTTGAAGATTCGCCGCGCGTTGAGGAAATAGCGCTTCACTGCGCCTTCCGCTTTCGACATGTTCGCATCGTCCATCCAGAAATCCCATTCCGGCTCCGGCACGACGACCTCGGCATTGGGAAAAATCTTGGCGCCGTCTTTGGTCTTAATGCCGTCGATATGATCCGGGTGGAAATGCGAGATCAAAATCGTGTCGACGGCCTTCGGATCGATGCCAGCTGACTTGAAATTGTCGAGCAGGCTGCCTGCGGTGTCGGCGATCTGGCCTGCGGTTCCGGTATCGATCAGCACCAGTTTTGCGCCGGTGTTCACCAGCAACGCCGTGAACGAGATGGGCAAAATCCTGGGCGGCAGAAATGCAGCGGCGAGCGCTTCGTTGACTTCGGCGCTGCTCGCGTTGCGGACGAATTTTTCGTCGATCGGCACATACCAGACGCCGTCATAGAGCGCGGTGAGCTGATAGCTGCCGAGATTGTAGCGGAAGACGCCGGAGCCTTGCGCCGTGGCTGATGGCGCGCGCGCCGCCGCGGGCGGCGCCAGCGCCGCGCCGGCGAGCAGCGCCGAGCCGGCCAGGAATGTGCGGCGGTCGAAAGCGGTCATTACGGTTGTCTCACCTTAGGTTGCGATGAGTTTAACACCGTAGCAGCGGATAAGCGTCCCTAGCCCGGCGCGCGCAAGCCGTTATGATCGCCGGCACGAGTGGCGAAGAGGGCGGTATCGAGAATGCGAATACGAAGGGCGGCGCTGCTTGCCGCGGGCCTCGCCGCCGCGGCGCTCGGAGGCTGCGCCACCGAGATCGGGCCAACCTCTGCCGAGTTGAAGGCGCGCTGGGACGCAGAAAATATCTATCCGCAGAATTACCGGCAGGATTTGCTGGCATTTCTACGAACCTATCTCAACGATCCGACGCAGGTACGCGGCGCAGCGGTCTCGCAGCCCCAGCTCAAATACATTGGGCCAGGCGACCGCTACGTGAGTTGCGTGCGTTTTAACGCGCGCAACACTGACGGAAAGTATGTGGGCTCGAAGGAGGGTGCGGCGACTTTCGTATCGGGCAAGCTTGAGCGCTTTTTCGATACGCCGAAAGAGTTGCGCGAGCGCGAACTGTGCAAGGACGCCGCATTCGCGCCGTTCCCCGAACTGGAACGGCTAGTGCGATGAAATACGCGCAGCAACCGCCGGGCCGGCTAGCTCGGCGGCAAATTTTCAGACAAACGACTCTTTAGTCAGCTCGGAGAAAAGGTCACTTGACCTTAAGGTTCTCCGCGGACGTCTTTCCGCGGTTCTCGACGAGCTCAAACTGAACGGTCTGTCCTTCGTTCAGCGTGCTAAGTCCGGCGCGTTCAACAGCCGAGATGTGCACGAACACATCCTTCCCGCCTTCTTGAGGCTGGATG
>JBKPRE010000155.1:0-6429 GCA_046734435.1 Pseudomonadota bacterium
CTCGCAGACAGGCATGACGTGTTGCTGATCTTCGACGAGGTGTTCACCGGCTTTGGCCGCACCGGCACCATGTTTGCTTCCGAACAGGGGAATGTCGTCCCCGATATTGTCGCGCTTTCCAAGGCGCTGACAGGCGGAACGCTGCCGCTTGCGGCCACGGTCGCGACGGCAAAAATCTTTGATGCCTTCTGGTCGGATGACCCGAAAAAGGCGTTGATGCACGGGCCAACTTACATGGCAAATGCGCTCGGCTGCGCGGCCGCGAACGCCTCGCTCGACCTGTTCGATAGCGAGCCGCGTCTACAGCAGATCGCCGGAATTGCCGCTGCGCTTGCCAAGGGGCTCGCGCCATGCCGCGGTGTTAGGGGCGTGAGGGACGTTCGCGTGCAGGGCGCGGTCGGAGTTGTCGAGCTGGACCGGATCGACAATCTCGACGCAATGCGCGCGCGGTTCATTGAACTGGGTGTGTTTGTACGGCCAATCGGTAATGTCATCTATCTCACGCCGGCATTCACGATTTCGGCAAACGAACTCACGGTGCTCATCAGCGCAGTTGTTAAAGTGGTTCACGAACAAAAACATTGAAGAGGACGCATAATGTATAATGGACCGGTCATCGACACGCACCACCACATCTGGCTGCGCAAGGATGTCGGCTGGCTGGCCGACCCGCCGATCCCGCGCATGTTCGGTGACTATTTCGGAATTCGCCGCGATTACCCCGTTGAGGAGTTCATCAACGACGTGAAGCCGCAGGGCGTCACGAAATCGGTGCACGTGACCGCGATGTGGGGGCCCGGAAAGGCGCTCGAGGAAACGCGCTGGCTGCAATCGGTGGCGGACAAGCACGGATTCCCGCACGGGATCGTTTCGAATATCGATCTCGCCGATCCAGGGGCTGAGACCGCGCTCAAGGCCCAGAAGCAGTTTCCGAATCTGCGTGGCGTGCGCCAGATGCTTTATTGGGACACCGATCCGGTCAGGCAGGGTGCACTACGGGCTGATTTCTGCAACTCACCCGACTTCCGGCGCGGCTTTGCGCTTCTCGAAAAGCACGGCCTGCATTTCGAGCTACAAGTCTACGCGGGGCAGGTCAATCACGCCGTCGAACTGATCAAAGCTTTTCCGGGCGTGAAGATGATCCTGGTGCACGCGGGCATGCTGACGGCGCGCACGCAGGCGGCCGTCGACCAGTGGCGCTCGGCGCTCACGTTGATGGCGCCGTTTCCCAACCTGCATGTGAAGATTTCCGGACTCGGGATGTACAGCAATGGCATCACCTTACCGCAGGCACGGCAGGTGATCCGCGACGTCATCCAGATCTTTGGCGTCGAGCGCACCATTTATGGCAGCAACTTTCCGCTCGAAAAGTTGCATGCAAGTTATGCCGACTTCTTCAACATCTATCGAGCGGTCTTGTCGGAATATCCCGAAATTGACCAACGCAAGATCCTTCACGACAATGCCGCGAACTTCTACCGGATCTAGAATCCAGAAGAGAGGCGACTGTCATGCAATCACGCATTGTTCTGATATTGGCCGCCATTCTTTCTTTCATCGCATCGCCGGCGCCTGCGCAGGACTATCCCAATCGCCCGGTGACCTTGATCGTGCCGTGGCCGGCAGGCGGCACCACCGACATCGGCATGCGTGCGCTGGCCTCTGCCACCGAAAAACATCTCAGGCAGAAGATCGTGGTTGAAAATCGGCCCGGCGCCGGAGGCGTCTTGGGCCCGCAGCAGGTCGCGCAGAATGCGGCTCCCGACGGCTACACTTTGGTGCAGATACCCATCACGGTCTTTCGTTTTCCCTTCATGCGCAAGACCACCTTGGATCCGGCGACCGACTTTACCTACATCATCGGTGTCAGCGGCTACACGTTCGGCGTCGTTGTCCGCAACGACGCGCCCTGGAAATCCTTCAAGGAATTGATCGACTACGCGCGCGCCAATCCCGGAAAGATCAACTACGGAACGCCGGGCGCGGGGACGAGTCTGCACATCACGATGGAGCAGATCGCCAAGCAACAAGGCATCAAATGGACGCATGTTCCCTTCAAGGGAACGTCGGAAACAACCGGCGCCTTGCTCGGCGGTCATGTTGATGCCGTCGCCGATGCGACCGGGTGGGCGTCACTGGTGAATGCCGGCCAGCTCCGCCTGCTTGTTTTGTGGACGGCCGCCCGGAGCAAAAACTGGCCCGATGCACCGACCTTGCGCGAAACCGGAATCGACATGGTGTCGAACTCCCCGTTCGGCATTGCCGGTCCGAAGGGAATGGATCCGGCCGTCGTCAAGATCATCCATGATGCGTTCAAGAAAGGCGCCGAGGATCCCGCCTATCTCGAGGCGACGGCGAAGCTCGATCAGGAGCCGGCTTACATGAACAGTGACGACTACCGCCGCTATGCCGCCGGGCAGCTCGTCGAGCAAAAGAAGCTGATCGAGGATCTCGGCCTCAAGCAGGAGTAGGCTGTCAGAAGCCCACGACCGTGCCGTGCAGGTCGTATTCGTCGGCGCGCTCGATTTTGACCGTGGCGATCTCGCCAACGCGGAGCGGCCGGTGGCTGGTGGCATAAACGGTGCCGTCGATCTCTGGCGCATCGGCCGTTGAACGCCCTTTGGCGACCGTCGCCCCGATCTCGTCGATGATCACCTTCTGCCGCGTGCCGACCTTGCGCTTGAGCCGGCGCACCGAAATCTTCTGCTGCACCTGCATGAAGCGATGCCAGCGCTGTTCTTTAATTTCGCCGGGGACGGGCGCGGCGAGATCGTTTGCAGCCGCGCCCCGCACCGGCTCGTATTTGAAGCAGCCGACGCGATCGAGCGATGCTTGTTCCAGCCATTCGAGCAGCATGTCGAAATCGGCATCGGTTTCACCAGGAAAGCCGACGATAAAGGTCGAGCGCAAGGTGAGGTCGGGGCAATCGCGGCGCCAGCGCTCGATGCGCTCCAGCGTCTTTTCCTGTGCCGCCGGGCGCTTCATCCGCTTGAGGACTTCGGGTGAAGCGTGCTGGAAGGGAATATCGAGATAGGGGAGAACCTTACGCTCGGCCATCAAGGGGATGACCTCGTCGACGTGCGGATACGGATAGACGTAGTGCAGCCGCACCCAGACGCCGAGTTCGCCAAGCGCCGACGCAAGGTCGATAAATTTCGCGCGCACTTCTTTGTCGCCCCACTTGCTCGCCGCGTATTTGATGTCGAGCCCGTAGGCGGAGGTGTCCTGTGAAATAACCAGCAGTTCCTTCACGCCGGCTTTCACCAGTTTTTCCGCTTCCCGCAGCACCTCGGCCGCCGGACGCGAGACGAGATCGCCGCGCAGGCGCGGAATGATGCAGAACGTGCAGCGGTTGTTGCAGCCTTCGGAAATCTTAAGATAGGCGTAGTGCCGTGGCGTCAGCTTGATGCCCTCCGGCGGCACCAGGTCGAGAAATGGATCGTGCTGCGGCGGCAGCGCCTTGTGTACCGCATCAACAACGGTTTCATATTGCTGTGGGCCGGTGATCGCCAGAACGTCGGGATAAGCGGACGAAATGCTCTCCGGCTCCGCGCCCATGCATCCCGTGACAATGACCTTGCCGTTCTCTTTGAGGGCTTTGCCGATTGCGGCAAGCGATTCCGCCTTGGCGCTGTCGAGAAAACCGCAGGTGTTCACGATGACGAGGTCCGAGCCCGCGTGCTCGCGTGACAGCTCATAGCCTTCGGCGCGCAGGCGCGTGATGATGCGCTCGCTGTCGACGAGCGCTTTCGGGCAGCCCAGCGAGACAAAGCTTACCGTCGGTGCGGCTTCGGCGTTTTTCTCAACAAGATCGGTCATTCGGGCAAGGAGCTAATGGCGATCGGGCTGAATAGCAACCCGATTGAGCGGACAAAGTAAGGTCCACAAGGCATTTATGCGTGGTGGCGATATGCATGCGTTGGCGGTATCGTGCGCTGCGAGGGTGAATCGCCATGACGCGGCTGCGAATGATCGCTGGCCTGGTTTTCGTAGCCGGCACCTTGTGGTGGGTTGGCGCCACTTTCGCCGCCGACGGCAGGACCGCGTCGTGGCGCTTTAACGCACACGATCCCGCTCTGCCGTTTCCGCGCAGCGAGCGCGCCCAGGCAGTCTGGGCGTCTGGTCGCTGCTGGAAGCAATGCGGCTCCTTTTGCGCATGGGGCATGGCGGGTTGCCTGCAACAGGATTCGCAAGGACTTTGCCTGAAGCTCACGGACAAATGTGATCGCTATTGTCAGCGCGAATGTAGGACGAGCGGCGGGCCGTTGCTGCCATTCGAGCTTCCGTGGGACTGAACCGGGTTGCTCCGTCGTAACGATTACGTTCGGGGGTGGCGCCGCGGTTTCGCGCTCCCGAATTGCGTCGTCCAATTGGCGGATTGCTGCCTCGGTCGCCCAATAATGACCTTTGGATTGCGGGCAACGCCTGGTTGCACCGCGATTGTTTTTTGTTAGTAGAGGGTGCGGAAACGAGGGTGAGGAGCCCGGATGAAGAAAAAAATACTCATTATGGGTTTGCCCGGTGCGGGCAAAACCACCCTTGCGAACGAACTCGCGCCGCGGCTCAACGCCGTCCATTTCAATGCCGATGAGGTGCGCGCCAACGTAAACAAGGACCTCGGTTTCTCGGAGGCCGATCGCATTGAGCATGCTCGGCGCATGGGTTGGCTCTGCGACCGGGTAACCAAGGTGGGCGGGTTTGCCATTGCGGACTTTATCTGTCCCACCGTGGCAACCCGAGAGGCGTTTGATGTCGGCGGAGAGGCTTTCGTGGTTTTCGTCGATCGCATCCAGTCCGGTGTGTTTGAAGACACCAACAGAATGTTCATGCCGCCTGAAAAATACGATTTGAGGGTCGATCGCGAAGGCTCCCCGCAATATTGGGCAGAACAGGTGATGCTACGATTGCGTCCCGTGTTCGATCCGAAAAAGCCGACCGCACTGTTCGTCGGCCGATATCAGCCGTTTCACGACGGGCACAGAGCTTTGATCGTTGAAGGGCTGAAGCGCGTCGGGCAAGTGTGCATCGCGGTGCGAGCAACCGAAGGTATCGACCAGAAAAATCCCTTCAGCTTTGAATACGTCAAGGCGCGGATCGAGCATGGTCTGCGGGAATTCGAAGGCCGCTTCACGATTGTTCAGTTGCCCAACATCAGTCACGTGTTTTACGGGCGAGACGTTGGATACTCGGTTGAACGCATCGATCTCGACGAGTCGCTTGAGAGTATTTCAGCGACGAACGTCCGAAAAAAAATGTCACAACGTTAGATCGTTGGTGCTTGGACAGGTGCAATTTTCGAGCGGATTCAACCGCCATCCTTCATGGCATCGGTATCAAGCCCCCAGGGAATTCCTTCATGCTCTCGGGTTTGGCAACGTGAATTCCGTTCTGTGACGAGCCGCTTTGCGAGTCTCTCCTTGTCGAGGCGGGACCCGCGCTGATCTTGGCAATTACGCCAATCAGAATGACAGCAACTACAAGAACCACTAGCTTGGGTTTGGTCATACAAACGGCTGCCCGCCCTCATCGCGGGAATCAATAACAATTGCAGCTGTGACGATCTTGAAGGAACCCTCGATTTTATCTTTAGAAATCCCGCGTCAACGCCGCTCGGCGTCATTCAGCCGAAGGATGAACAAACCGCGAAGCGCCGCATAGAAGAAAAGCAATAGTCGTCCGAACTCAGGGTAACGCTGTGCGATCCTCGGTCATCTCACCGAGAAGCAGGCGGTGCGTTATGTCGAATAGGTGACGCTGCGACCGCGAACGTGACGAACCTCGCGGAGTGAATGTACGCAAACGAACTGTCAAAACCGACTGCCAAAAACCGCGCTAAGTGACCGGAAAAATTGTGGCGGAAGGGGTGAGATTCGAACTCACGAGAGGCTTGCACCTCTGCCGGTTTTCAAGACCGGTGCCTTAAACCGCTCGGCCACCCTTCCTTCGCAATTATTTCAATGCCTTATCATGTTTCCTGAAAGGAACGCATCGGAAACATTTGGCCAGTTCGGCCCAAGTTCGGCCCAATAGTGCATTCATTTGCCCAAGATTGTTCGCGAGATGTTTCCAATGATCGACGCGGCGCTCGTGTCCCCCTTGTGGCTGCGCTTGGCGTAGCTGCGCAACAGCGTTGCCGGATCGTGGCCACAGCGGCTCGCAACCGTATGAACCGGCACGCCGGCGTCGAGCAGCATCGTCTCGTGCGTACCCCGCAGATCGTGAAGCCGCAGTTTCTTGAAGCCAAGCTGGCGGGCCTTACGAGCGAACTCTTTGGTGACCGCCCTTGGCCGCCTTGGCGTCGTCAGCGAGAAGTCAGAACCGGGCTCGGGCGGGTTAGGGAACATCAGGGCTCCATCCGGCAGCTTTACGAGCCCGAGGTCTACTGTCACGCCGTCTGGTATCCCGGCGACCAATCGAAGGTGCTTATCC
>JBKPRE010000156.1:0-31456 GCA_046734435.1 Pseudomonadota bacterium
TGTCGGCAAGATCGCCCGCCTGCTCGGCGGTCAAACAACGCGAGTTTGTCTGCGGCGGCATTTGCATTCCATTGTTCAAGACCGCGGTCGTGATTTTCCACAGACCGGGCTGAATACAGTCAGCAGCCATCGCTGTTGCGAGACCGGCACAAACCGCCGCCATTGCAAAGACTGCTTTCATACACGCCAAACGCATACCGGCAGCCTTGCCGGATACTTTTTTCGGCGGGCCGGCCGGTTTGATCTTATAGTGTTTTTGCCGGCGCCATAAGACGGGGGGCTCAAGTGCGACGCGTGGGTCATTTTGTCGAAGCCATCATCTTCAACAGCCGATGGCTGATAGCGCCGTTTCTGCTGGGCCTGGTCGCCGGGCTTGCGGCACTTGTGCTGAAATTTCTCATCAAGCTCTATGAATTTGTCATTCACATCCCCGACGCCCCGCCCGCGGATGTCATCGTCGGCATCCTCACCCTCGTGGACCTCACGCTCGTCGCCAGCCTGATCGTGCTCGTCATCTGCTCGATCTACGACAACTTCATCAGCGACATCGACCCTGAAAAACACCCCGAATGGCCGGAGGGGCTGGTCAAAATCGGCTTCTCGGGCCTCAAGCAAAAACTGTTCGGCGCGATTGCGGTTATCGCTGCGGTCAACGTGCTCGAATGGTTCATGGACATCGAGCGTCAGGCCGACAACACCAAGCTGGCCTGGGTCGTCGGCATTTTGCTCGCTTTTGCGGCCTGCATGCTCATTCTTGCGATCGCAGACCGGCTGAGCGAGCGCAGCAGCGAGCAGCCGCGCAAGCGAAAGTGAACTGTCCGCACTTGATCAAGGTCAATGACGACCCTGCGTTACGGCGTCACCTTCTGTTGCCGACCGGTGCCCGACAGAATGAAGGAAGGGCGTCATGATCAAATTTTTGCCTTGGGATATCTGGGCGGCGGTTGCGCTTGCGATCACCGTTGGCCTCGCGGCAATTTTCGACCCCGCGCCGGCCGTTTTTATCGTGGTTTATCTCGGATTGTGCGCCTACATCGTCGTTGAAACCGTCAACGGTGAGCCACGGTGAAATCAGATTCGCTAGGCCTGCCCCGTGGCCCGCATGTAGTTTTCGAATTTTTCTCGCAGCGTCTTGGGTAATTCCACCGACTGGTGCGTGTCCAGTGATGTCATCGCGGTTACCAGGCGGGCGCGCAGCCGCTCGACGCCATCGACATGCCCGACGATCACGACGCTGAGCGACGACCGCCCTACCCGCGTCAGCAACAAAGTGAGATCGAGCCGCTCGCCCATCCGGCTCGGCAGCTTGAAGTCGGTCTCGATGTGAACGTAAGGGAATCCGTGCTGGTCACCCAAAATCAGGTTGGCGTAATTGACGCCGAGCTGCTCGGTGTACCAGTCCTCGACCAGGCCGTTGAACATGTCGAAATAGTGCGGGAAGTAGACGATGCCCGCCGGATCGCAGTGCGAAAACCTGATCGGCACCGTGCGCGTGAACGCGCCGGCAGGCGGAACGAACCGGTCTTCTTTCATCGAGCTATGGAGCCACTTGCGCCAGCGTCTTGCAACTGTGGATTCGGGATGGAACGCTGATGTTATTCAATCACCTCATCGGCGAGAAACAAGAATGTCTGGCGCACCGGGAGGCCGAGAGCCTTGGCCGCCTTGAGATTGATGGCGAGATCGAATTTGTCGGGTGATTGTGCGGGCAAATTGCCAACCGGCTCTCCCCTGAGAATACGATCAACATACGAGCTTGAGCGCCGGAAGATGTCGGCGGTATCCGGCCCATAGGACATCAGGCTGCCCTCTACGACGAATTGTCTGTAGGGAGAGATGAGCGGCAACCCGTGCTGGCGGGCGGCGCCGAGAATGGCACCCCGTGTTGTGAGGACATAGGGGTCGCCAGGAGTAATCAAACCGCTGCCGCGGTCGCGAGCCACGTCAGCAACCACCCGCTCAATGTCAGCCGGGCTCTGGATATGCGCTCCGCCGAACTCAACGGGAGACGCGCCCCGCAACGCTTTGTATGTCTCGATGAAGCGATCATAGTATGGCGCGCTATTGGGATTGAACATCAAGGTCACCCGAGTGAGGCCGGGCTTGATGTCACTGAGCAGATCGATCCACTTGCCGATTATCTCGGGCTCAATGAATGAATAGCCCGTGATGTTGCCGCCGGGCTGCTTAAGATTGGAAATGAAGCCTTGCCCGACCGGATCATTCACAACCACGAACACAATTGGAATCGTGCTGGTTGCTGGTTTCAATGCTTTCATAACCGGGGTGGTATTCGCGACAATCACCTCTGGAGCCGATTTGACCAGTTCAGCAACATGCCTGCCGATCATTTCCAGACTGCTGCCGGCAAATCGGTAATCGATCTGGACGTTGCGCCCCTCGACCCATTCCAGGTCGCGCATCCCTATCCGGAATGCTTTGATGCGCGCGTTCGCTTCCGGGTCGTTTTCGGTAAGGCCAAGAAGCACGCCGACACGCCGTACCTTGTTTGGCTGCGCGCGCGCCATAAACGGCCATGCAGCCGCTGACGTGGCAATTCCTTTGATGACGTCACGGCGTCTCATCATCGCCCCCGACGCTTCAGATCACCATCGTACCGGTTCCGGCCGCCGTCACGGAAGGGGGCCGTAGGCCGCCCAGCGCAGGGCAAAAATCGGGGCGGCCAACGCGCTGGAATGTCCAATTTAGCCAGAACATTGCCACCTGCCCGCCTTCCTCTTGTCACAGCCTGATGTCCTTCTTTGGCACGTCCAGCCCAGTCGGCTGCCTCTCAACTGGTCGAAGGCGGATGCCATGGATACCTCTGCAGGTTCTCAACTCAACAAGCCGGCGTTTGGGACGAGCGATTTTGCCGTTTCAACGGTGAACTCACGTGAGTACCTCGATGCCACGGCCGAGGAAACTTGCCCGGCAGAATCCCTGCCGATGCCCGAACCGGATACGGGACCGCAGCGCCCGGCCGATGACGCAACGGAAACGCCATCAGCGGCGACTCTCGAGGTGATGGATCAGCTGAAAGCCCTCGCGCACAACGTGACGCAGGGCAACGGCCCCTCATTCGATGAAGCCAACGCTTCATCCGTTCAAAGCGAAAAGAGTGAAGACGCCGACGCCAGCGATCACGGCGAGCCGCAGGCACCAGAGCCGTCCATCAGCGTGTTGCCACGGCCCACTGGTTTCGAAAGCAATCAGTCCATCAACGACAGACCGAAACTCGGCAACAAAGTTCTTACCTTGGCGGGATTTGCCTTGGCAGCTTTGATCGGCGCCGGAAGCACGATCGCCTGGCAAGCTCATCTCACGTCCAACGACGTCGCAACGGCAGCCGCGCCGACTCCGGTCGCATCCGCGCCCATCGTTGCGCCTTATGTGGGCAGGCAGTTGGAAGAATTGGCGGACGACATCAGCGCCTTGCACCACCGCATGGAGGAACTTGCGGCCAAGCAACAGCAGCTCACCGCCGCGCAACAACAGCTCGATCAGCTCGCGGCCAAGCAGCAACAGCTTGCCACCAAGCAGGAACAGGCTGGCCAAAGCATTTCGAAACTCCAGGCGCTGGAGCAGGCCCGGCAAAGAACACTGGCTCCGGTCCAAACGCGACCCGCGCCCGTTCCGCAGCGTTCCTATGTTCCGCCGCCGCCTCCAGAGCCGGCAACGCAGCCGCCACCGCCACCACGCACGGCGTCACATCCCATCCCGCCGATGCCCATCCCGCCATGACGCGGGCAGTGCGCAGGCGTTCATGAAGTTGCGGTAACCCAGAAAGAACTGACCTCAGACGGATGGGGTCCCGCTGGGGTCAATCTCTGCTGGACGCTGGGGATGGGGGACGGGGGCGTCCAGCTTCACCTTTTAGATAAGCCGGCTTGGCCGCCCTGCAAGTTTCCATTCAACCCCGGAAAAGCGGCCTTCCGGACCCGTATCCACCTTCACCGCCCTGCGAAATGAAGGGCCTGCATTTATTTGACCATCGGCCTTCGCAAATAGACGCCGCGGGCCGGGCCGACGACATTTCCATTGTCGTAAATCACCGCACCGCGCAGGAACGTGCTCTTCACGCGGCCGCTGAGTTCGACGCCCTCGAACGGCGAATAGCCCTGTTTGGATTCGGATTCCGCCGCATGCACCACGAAGCTTTCGTGCGGATCGACCAACACGATATCGGCATCGTAGCCCGGCGCGATGTCGCCCTTGTTGTTCAGCCCGAAGCGTTGCGCCGGTTTCCAGCTCAGCATCTCGGCCATGTGATTGAAGGACATGCCGCGCTTGCTTCCCTCGCTCACCACGCCTGACAGAAGATATTCGGTGCCGCCGAAGCCCGACTTGGCCAGCCAGATATTGTCGGGGTCGTCCTTCGACCATTTCTGCTCGGCCGAGCAGCAGGCGTGGTCGCTGACGATCCAGTCGATCTTTCGGTCGAGCACGGCCTGCCATAGCGCCTCGACATCTTCCCGCGGACGGATGGGCGGATTGACCTTGGCATGCACCGCGCATTTGCAGTCGGTGTCGAGCAGAAGATGGCCGACAGTGACCTCGCGCCGGAAGGCGATATGCGGAAAGACCTGCTGCATGGTCCAGGCCGCGTCGATCGCCTTGCGCGAGCTCAGATGCAGCAGATTGATGTTCAGGCAATTGGTCTCGTTCGCCAGATAGGACGCGATCCAGATGGCGAGCCCCTCCGAATGCGGCGGGCGTGCCGCGCTATAGGCGTGAAGCCCCTTCAGCTTGCCTTCGCGCTCGACGATCCTGGTGTAGGCGGTGAGAATTTCCGCCAGCTCGCAATGCAGGCTGACGCTGATATACGGAGCAAGCTCCGGAAATTTCTGCATCAGGCGCTGCGCCCCGCGCATGATGAACTCGAAATGCGCGATGTCGTAGCGCTCGTCCGGCCCGATCATCAGAAACTCGTTCTGCTGCGACGAAGCCCCGTGCAGCCCGTAGCCGCCGTAGAACATGAAAATTTTGAACGACGTCACGCCGTGATCAGTGACCAGATGCTCCATCTCGTCGATATGCGCTGCTTCGATCGGCGCGATATGGAATCCGTAGTCGACCCAGAACTTGTCCCTGGCCTGCTTGTGGACCTCTTTCATGAAATCGCGATAGGGCCCGCCGCGGTTGAGGTAGTAATGCCCGGTGCGGATGTAGTTGAGGCTCGAGGTGACGCCGCCCATCGCGGCCGCCTTGCTCTCCGAGACCGCATCCTGCGCAAGCGGCGCGTAGATTCCGATATGCATGTGCGCATCGACGCAACCGGGGAACGCCAGCCGGTTCTTGCCATCGAAGACCAGCTTCGCCTCGCCGGCCTGGATATCGGGCGCGAGCCGCGCAATTTTTCCGTCCTTGATCGCGATGTCGAGGCAGTCGACCGACGTCTTGTTCGGGCGGACGACGCGGGCGTTCTTGATGACGGTATCGAAACTTTTGTCCATGCGAGATATTCCCTGGCTTCTTGCTAGTTGGGTTTTGCGCCCGATGCCTTGACGACCGGCGCCCAGCGCTCGATATCCTCGCGCACAAAGGCCATGAATTCCTTCGGCGTGTTGCCGACGGCGGTGGCGCCTTCGGTCCTGAGCTGCTCGCGCAGTCTCGGCTCCTTGAGCGCGGCGACGATCGTGCCGTGCAGCTTTTCGGTGATCGCGTCCGGCAGCTTTGCCGGCCCGAAGACCCCGAACCAGGCCGTCGATTCAAATCCAGGTACCACCTCTCCGATCGCCGGCAGATCGGGAAACGTCGGCTGCCGTTTGTCGCTCGTCACGCCATAGGCACGCAGCTTGCCGGCGCGCACCTGCTCCGACCCAGTCACCAGGCTGATGAACATCAGGTCGATCTGCCCGCCGAGAAGATCGGTGAGCGCAGGTGACGTTCCCTTGTACGGGACATTGAGCAGGTCGACGCCGGTCATCAACTTGAACTTTTCGCCCGCAAGATGGAGCGAGGAGCCGATGCCGCCGATCCCGATCGTCAGCTTGTGCGGCTGGGCCTTCGCCAGCGCGATCAGCTCCTTCACATCTTTCGCGGGAAGATCGGCGCGCCCGACCAGCAGGCTCGGCACTCGCGCGATCATGGTGATTGGCGTGAAATCGGCGACTGGATCGTAAGGCAACGACGGATAAAGCGTGGCGTTGATGGTATGGCTGCTGAAGCTCACCAGCAGCGTGTAGCCGTCGGGCGGAGACTTCGCGACCGCCGCCGCGGCGAGGTTGCCGCCGGCGCCGGGGCGGTTTTCGACCAGGACCGGCTGCTTCAGCGCCGCCGCCATCGGCTCGGCAATCGCGCGCGCCATCGTGTCGGTGGTGCCGCCGGCCGGCGCACCGACCAGAATCTTGATCGGCCGCGCGGGAAACTCTTCAGCGTGAGCCGTCTGCAGCAGCAGCAGAACAGCAATGACAGCAAAGACTCGCGCGGTCATTGGTCACCGCCTTTCTTGCCGCTCCCATACTGCTTGCCGAGCTTGATCATCGCCGGCGTTCCAATCACGTCGTTGAGGCCATCGAAGTCGTACATGCGGTTGCGGAACGGCTGCGACGTGCCATTGGCGGCCAAGCACGCATAAAACTCGCCGGCCGTATGCGCCACCGCGCGCACGATCGCCCCCGGGAAAATGACCAGCGAGAAGCCGAGCGCTTGCAGGTCCGCGGCGTTGAGCGAAGGCGTCTTGCCGCCCTCCACCATATTGGCCATGACAGGCACTTCCTTCAACGCCGGCGGAATACGCTTGAGCTCATCGCGCGTCTTCGGCGCCTCGACAAACAAGACATCGGCACCCGCCTCGCGATAGGACATGGCGCGCGCCATCGCCTGTTCGAAGCCCTCGACGGCGATTGCGTCGCTTCGTGCAATCACCAGGGTCTCGCGCGATTGCCGCGCATCGAGTGCAGCCTTGATCTTGCCAACCATCTCCTGCGCCGGCACGAGGGCCTTGTTGTCGAGATGGCCACAGCGCTTGGGAAAATCCTGGTCCTCGATCTGGATAGCATTTGCTCCGGCGCGCTCGAAGATTCTTACCGTGCGCGCCACGTTGAGCGCATTGCCATAGCCGGTGTCCGCATCGACGATGAGATGGCTGCGGACGCGGTCGCGGATCAGGGCAACCGTGTCGGCCACTTCGCTCATCGCAACGAGACCGATGTCGGGGCGTCCGAGGCGGGTATAGGCAATGGCGGCGCCCGAGACATAGACCGCGGAAAATCCTGCCCGTTCGGCAAGATGCGCGGTCAAGGCATCGTAGACGCCGGGCGCGACAAGGATCGGCGGCGCAGCGAGGCGGGAGCGTAAGGTCGTATCAGTCATGCGTCACATTCCAAGATAAGCACGCTTGAGTTCGGGGTTCGCGCCGATGTCCCGCGCAAGGCCGGACATGACGAATTTTCCTTCAGCCAGAATATAGGCACGGTCTGCGAGCTCGAGGCTCTGCATGACGTTCTGCTCCACCAGCAGGATCGACACGCCGTCGGCATTGATGCGTTTGATGAGCGCAAACAGTTCCTCGACCAGAATCGGCGACAGGCCGAGCGACGGCTCATCCATGATCATCAGCTTCGGCTCCGCCATCAGCCCGCGGCCGATCGCCAGCATCTGCTGCTCCCCGCCGGACAAGGTGCCGGCCCGTTGCGTGCTGCGCTCGCGCAGGCGTGGAAAGATTGCAAAGACCCGCTCGCGATTCTGCGTGCGTCGGGCCGCGCCGCGCCGGTAGCTGCCAAGGTCGAGATTCTCGCGCACCGACAGATTGGGGAAGACGCGCCGGCCTTCCGGAACATGGATCAGGCCGCGCGCGACGATGGCCTGCGGCTTTTCATGCGCCACGTCATGGCCTTCGAATTTGATCGTGCCGTCTCGTGCGCGCACGATGCCGGACAGCGCACGGTTGAGCGTCGATTTGCCCACACCATTCGAGCCGAGCACCGCAACGATCTCGCCGGGCGCCATCGTCAGGTTGACGCCGCGCAACACCTCGGTCTCGCCATAGCCGGCGCGCAGATCGTGCACGTCGAGCAGGGCCTCACTGTGCATGTGACGCCCCCCACTTCGCCGCGGCGCCGTGGCCGAGATAGGCTTCCACCACCTGCGGATCCTGCGCAATCTGCGCCGGCGCGCCCTGCGCGATCACACGCCCTTCCGCCAGCACAAAGACGTGCTCGGCGAGCGACATCACCGCCTGCATGACATGCTCGATCATCAGGATGGTGATGCCATGCCGGCAGAGATCGCGAATAACCGGGACGATGTCGCGGATCTCGGTCGGGTTGAGCCCGGCCAGCACCTCGTCGAGCAGCAGCAGCCTCGGCTCGGTAGCAAGGGCGCGCGCGAGTTCGAGGCGCTTGCGCGCGGCGACTGTCAAGGTATCGGCGGGACGGTCGAGCATATCGGTGAGGCCGAGATCGCGGCCGACCCGGTCGGCGACAGCGAGCGCGGCGTCGCGCGCCCGGTGATGAAGATGCGCGCCCACCAGGATGTTCTCGCGCACCGACAGGCCGACGAAAGGCTGCACGATCTGGAAGGTACGCGCGATGCCGAGCCGCGCCAGCTGGTGCGGCAGCTTGCCCATTATCTCCTCACCCGCATAGCGGATCGTCCCGTCGCGGGCGCGCACGAACCCGGAGATGATCGAGAACAAAGTCGTCTTGCCGGCGCCGTTGGGGCCGATCAGCGCGGTGATGCGGCCTTGCGGCGCGTTTAACGATGCGCCGTCGACGGCCTTCAGCCCGCCGAACCAGCAGCTCACGTTGTCGACTGCGAGCAAGGGCTCAACCATGGCGCACCTGTTCGATCCGGGCCGATTTGCGGTTGAAGAATTTTCGCACGTCAGCAATGCCGCCGATCAGGCCGCGCGGCATGATCCAGATCACCAGCACGAGCACAGCGCCGTAGATGATGAGATCGAGGCCGGGCGCATCGCCGATCAGCAGCCGCGTCGCCTCCCCCAGCGACTTGACCACCAACGCGCCGGCCAGGGGGCCGAAGACCGTGCCGACGCCCCCGATGATGGCGGTGAGCAGCGCCTCGACCGAGATCCAGGTTCCATAGGCGATGCCGGAATCGATGAAGAGGAAATATTGCGCGTAGAAGCAGCCCGCCGCGGCGGTCATCGCGCCGGAGATCGTCATCGCCAAAGTCTTGACCTTGCGCGCATCGACCCCCAGCGCCGAGGCGGCATCCTCGTTCTCGCGCACAGCGACCAGCCAGGTGCCAAACCGCGAGCGCTCAATCATCTCGGCGATCACGAGCGAGACGGCGACCAGCGCGAGGATCGCCCAATAGAACGCGGCGCGGCTCTGGAACTGGAACGTGCGCGCGCCAAGGTCGAGCTTGATCAGCGTGCCGACGCCCGCGCCGGTGATGGGCGCGACGCTCGCCACGATGCGTAGCACCTCCGCAAAGGCGAGCGTGACCAGCGCGAAATACGAGCCGCGCAGCCCCGACCGGAACGTCAGTGCGCCGATCACGGCGCCGAGTGCCGCTCCGGCGGCAATGCCGATCGCAAAGCCGGGCCAGGCATTGACGCCGTAGCGCACCTGCAGGATCGCGGTGACATAGGCCCCGGTCCCAAAGAACGCGGCGTGACCGAACGAATATTGCCCGCCATAACCGCCGAGGATGTTCCAGCCCTGCCCCGCCAGCGCGATCATCAAGGTCACCACGAGGAAATTCAGCGTGGCGTTCGACTGCACGACCAGCGGCACGGCGGCCAGCACGGCGATGACGATGGCGGTCGGCGCGAATGATTTCATGCGCGCGCTCCGAACAGGCCGGTCGGGCGCAGCAGCAGCACCACGATGAAGATGAGAAAAATGCCAATCTGGCCGAGCGACTCCCCGAGAAAGAGCCCGGACAGGCTTTCCACCACGCCAATAACGAAGGCACCGATCACCGCGCCGGGTACCGAGCCCATGCCGCCAAGCACGACGATCGTGAAGGCCACCAGCACAAAGGCGTTACCCACTCCCGGATTGACGTAATAAGTCGGGATCAACAGGCACGCCGCGATCGCGACGCAGGCGGTGCCAAGGCCGAAGGTCATCGCGTAGACATGACCGACGTCGATGCCGACCAGCTGGGAGCCGAGCTTCTCCTTGGCGACGGCGCGAATGGCGCGGCCAACATCGGTGAAGGTCATCAGCAGCCAGAGCGCCAGCGCCACCACGAAGACCGCGACAAAGCCGACGACGCGCGGCACCGCGAGATAGGTAAAGCCGAAATTGAAGGTCTGAAAGGCGTAAGGGACGTCGATGGTGCGGGTATCGGCGCGGAAGCCGTAGAGCAGCGCGTTCTCGATGATGACGGCGATGCCGAGCGTCACCAGCAACATGTTGCGATCATCGCCATGCGAGGCCGGGCCGATGACGAAGCGCTGCAGGGCATAGCCGAGCACGAAAAAAAGCGGCGCCAGCAGAAACAGCGCCACGTAGGGATCAAGCCCAAGCAGCCTGAACGCGAAGAACGCGGCGAACAGCGCCGCGCTCAGCAGCGCGCCATGCGCGAAATTGATGATGTGCAGCACGCCATAGATCAGCGTCAGCCCGAGCGCGACGAGCGCATAGACCGCGCCCATCAACAGGCCGTTGAGCACGGCAGGAATGAGGATGGTAGCCGACAGCATAGACAGTCCCGCCGGACGGCCGCGGACGGCGCGCGCCGTCCGCGAACCGTGTTGCCGTTAGGCGGGCATCGGGAACACCGGCTTTGCATTGGCGAATGCCGCCGGCAAGATCACCTTGATGTCGTGGTCGAGCACCTGCGTGTTGACCGGCGCCGCGCCCTCGTTCTGCCCGTTCACGAACTTGGTCGGCCCATAGGGCATCAGGTGACCGGCGAAAGTCGAGCTCGCCAGCGCCTCGGTGAGCTTGGCGCGGTCGGCCGAGGCCGCGCGCTGCAGCGCATCGGCAACGAGCAGGATGCAGCTGTAGTTCATGTAAACTTCGTAGGTATAGAATTGTCCCTTGTCCTCGACGGTCTTCTTCAGCGCGACCGCCTTCGGATTGCGCGGGTCGAACCAGTGATTGCAGTCCATGATGTATTTGGCGGCCTCCGGGAATTCCTTGACGAACTTGTACGAGGATGCAGCGCCGCCCAGTACCGAATAGATGCCTTTCAGCTTCACCTGCTGTTGCTGCATGGTGCGCGCGAGCAGGACGTATTCGTTGTAGTAGCTGGCCGGGATGACAAGATCCGGGTTCTGCGCCTTGATCTTGAGCACGACGTTGTTGAAGTCGCGCGTCGGCGTCGGATGCGGGATCGTCTCCAGGATCTGGAAGCCCTGTGCCGGCAGCTGGGCGTTGAGCAGCTTGGCCAGGCCAGAGCCGAACAGCGAATCCTCGTGCACGATCATGACGGTCTTGGCCGGCTTGCCCGCCGCATCGTTGATGGCGGCAAGATTGGCCAGCGCGGTCTTCGAGATGACGCCGAAGCCGGGCCCGAAGCGGAACGTGTTCTTCAACCCGCGCGTGACGATGCCGTCGGCGACGCCAACATCAACCACGTAAGGCAGTTCATAGCGGGCAGCAGCTTGCGTCGTGGCAAGGCAGATATTGCTGGCATAGCCGCCGACGATGGCCGCGACGCCGGCCGAGTTCATCTTCTCGACCTCGGCGGTGCCGCCTTCCGGCGTCGATTGCGCATCGCCCAGCACCGGATCGATCTTACCGAGGCCCTTGATGCCGCCGGCGGCGTTGATCTCCTCGATTGCCAATGTGGCGCCGAGGCGGCCCTGCTGTCCCGAATAAGACAGCGCGCCGGTGACCGGATGCAGTACGCCGAGTTTCACGGGCGCGCCCTGGGCGCGCAGGATTCCCGGCATCGATACGGCGGCAACGCCGAGCGCGCTGCTCGCAAGGAATCGGCGACGGCTGACTGATTTCAGTTTCGACATGACGACTCTCCTCCCTGTTTCATCGCCGTGGTGCAAAATCCAGCGGCTTGGTTCTGTGGCTTGAAACTTTCGCAATTGCTGCGGCCGGACGTTTGGCGGCGGCTTTGCCGACCACCGGCGCCCAACTGCGGGCGTCATTGACACCCGAGCGCATGAGATCGAATTCGAAGCTGTAGCGGTCGGGCCGATAGAGCGCGTGCAGATATTCGACTCCGCGGCCGGCCTGGTCGTAGACGACGCGAACGAGCTCGATCAGCGGCGAGCCGGTATGCAGCCCAAGCGCCTTGGCGACCTGCGGCGTCGCGAGACCGGCGCTGATGCGCTGGCGGGCACGCTCGACTTTCACGCCGGCGCGCTCCAGCAATTCGAGCAACGGCCGGCGCGCGAGCTCCTCCTCGGTAAAGGTCACCGAGATGCTCTCGGGAACGTGGGTGACCAGATAGGAAAACGGCTGCCCGTCGATCGAGCGCACGCGCACCGCGCGCTGCAGAAGATGGTCGGCGCCGGCGCCAAGCGCCTCGGCGACAGCGCCCTGCGCCGGCACATAGTCGAAGGAAAGTAGCTTGACGGTGGTACGCCGTCCCATGTCGGCAAGGTTTGCGAGCACGCCGGAAATATCGGCGGTCATCGGCGCCGGCGATGGCCGGTAAATCACGCGCGTGCCAGCGCTCGGCCGGCGTTCGATCAGCCGCTCGCGCGCCAGTTCGCCGAGCGCACGCCGCACGGTCACCCGCGAGACGCCGTGGTAACGGGCCAACTCGTTTTCTGTGGGAAGCTTCGCACCGAAGCCGACCGCCCCGCTGAGGATGCGGTCACGCAAAACGAGATAGACCCGTTTCGCCTTCGCTTCGCCGAGCCAATGGCGCAACGCCACTCCCCCTTACCCAACGCCCACCGACGCTTTACTTGGCCGGTTACTTGGTATTTTTTAGCATACAATATTGCGGAGCCTCGACAAGCCCGCAGCGGTGAGGCACAGCAGCCGGCAGAGCATGAGCGAGCCCCGGACTCTCGTCGATAAGTTGTGGTCTGCGCACGAAATCGCGCGCCGCGAGGATGGCGCGGCCTTGCTCTGGGTCGACCGCCATTACGTGCACGAGGGCTCGTTCCACGCTTTCTCCCAGATGAAGGCGCGCGGCCGCTCGGTGGCGGAACCGAACCTCACCTTCGGCGTCGCTGATCACTACGTGCCGACGCGCGGCCGGGCCGCCGGAATTGCCAATCCCGAGATCGCGGCGATGGTGCGCAATCTCGAGGCGAACACCGGCGACAACCACATCACGTTGTTCGGCCTGCGCGACCCGCGCCAGGGCATCGTGCATGTCGTCGGCCCCGAGCAGGGATTGACCTTGCCCGGACTGCTGATCGTCTGCGGCGACAGCCATACCTCCACGCACGGTGCCTTCGGCGCTTACGCTTTCGGGATCGGCGCATCCGAAGTCGCGCATGTGCTGATGACGCAGACGCTCTGGCAGAAGAAGCCGAAGCGCATGCGCATCACGGTTGACGGCAAACTTGGAACGGGGATCGCGGCGAAAGATATCGCGCTCGCGATCATCGCACGCATCCGCGCCGACGGCGCGCAGGGACACGCCATCGAATTTGCCGGCAGCGCCATCCGCTCGTTGTCGATGGAAGGCCGGCTGACGCTCTGCAATCTGTCGATCGAGGCCGGCGGGCGCTGTGGCATGGTCGCGCCGGACGAGACCACCTTCGCCTACCTGAAAGGCCGGCCGTTCGCGCCGAAGGGTTCGGACTTCTACCGCGCGGTCGAAGCCTGGTCGACGCTGACCTCGGATGCCGATGCGACATTTGACCGCGAGGTTTCACTCGACGCCAACGAAATCGCGCCGATCGTCACCTGGGGCACGACCCCGGACGACGCCCTGCCCGTCGACGGCCGCGTTCCCGACCCGGCGCGCGAAAGCGATGCAACACGCGCCAAATATCTGCGCGAGGCGCTCGACTACATGGGGCTCGCGCCGGGAACGAAGCTGACCGACATCGCGGTCGACCGGGTCTTCATCGGCTCCTGCACCAACTCCCGCATCGAGGACCTGCGCGCGGCCGCCGCCGTCCTCAGCGGCCGCGTCAGCAAGGTGCCCGGCCTGGTGTCGCCGGGATCGTCGTCGGTGAAGCGGCAGGCCGAGGAGGAAGGCCTCGACAGGATTTTCCGCGACGCCGGCCTCGAATGGGCGGATTCAGGCTGCTCGATGTGCGTCGGCATCAATGGCGACCTGGTGCCGCCGGGCGAGCGCTGCGCTTCGACCACCAACCGGAATTTCCGCGGCCGGCAAGGACCGGGCGCACGCACGCATTTGATGTCGCCAGCCATGGTGGCGGCAGCCGCGGTCAGCGGTCACCTCGCCGATGTCCGGCCCCTGCTCGCCGGGCGGAAGGCCTAGAGGGCGCGCCGATGGACAAATTCGTACGCCTCACCGCAACGGCCTGCCCGCTGTCGCTGCCGAATTTGAACACCGACCAGATATTGCCCGCGCGCTATCTGAAATGGCCGCGCTCGAAAGGTCTCGGTACCGTTTTGTTCGATGACGTGCGGCTCGATGCCAAAGGCCAGCCGCGCGACGACTTCGCCTTCAACAATGACGCGTATCGTGGCGCGAAAGTTCTGCTCGCGGGGCGCAATTTCGGCGGCGGCTCCTCGCGCGAGGCCGCGGTCTACGCGCTCTACGATCACGGCTTCCGCTGCGTCGTCGCGCCCTCGTTCGGGGATATCTTCTCGCAGAATGCCGTGAAGAACGGGCTGCTCACCGCCGTCGCCGCAGAGGCTGACATCGAGAAACTCGCCGCGCTGGTGCACGAGAAACCTTTGCAGCCGGTAATCGTCGATCTCGAAAAGCAAACCGTGAGGGGCGGCGATATTTCCTTTGCGTTCGCAATCGACCCGATCAGCCGCAACCAATTGCTGAACGGCTGGGACGACGTCGATCTGACCGAGAGCTATCGCAAGCAGATCGCCGCCTTCAAGGCGAAAGACCAGACGCTCAGGCCCTGGGCCACCCCATCGGCAAAACAGTGAGCGCACGATTTCCCGATTGGGCTTCACTTGATGCCGCGGAGCGCGGGCGAATTTCGGCACATGCCGGCGAATTCGCACGCGCGCTCGATGCCCAATTGAAGGCCTATGTCGCGTTCGAAGACGCCACCACGCCAGTTCAAGGCGTCTTGGAGGGAATGCCCTATGCGTCGAAGGACATGTTCGTGTCCAAAACACGTAAGCCACATGGCGGGCTGGCGCAGCCTCTGCCGATGGATGGGGTACAGCAGGCCGAGGTCCTCAACCTCCTCGATCGCGCCGGCGCGCGCCGGATCGGCATGACGGCGATGACCGAGCTTGCTTATGAGCCTTCAGGCTACAACGCGGTGCACGGCGCGCCGAAGAATCCCTGGAATTTCGACTACGTCACCGGCGGTTCGTCGTCGGGCTCCGCGGTCGCTGTTGCCAGCGGCTCCGTCGTGTTCGCCCTCGGCTCCGATACCGGCGGCTCGCTGCGCATTCCGGCGCATTGCTGCGGCGTCACGTCGTGGAAGCCGACCTATGGGGCCGTGCCGCTTGCCGGCGCCATGCCCCTCTCCCCGAGCCTCGACACGGTCGGCATCCTCGCGCGCAGCGCGTCGGATCTGCAGGAACCCGCGCGTATTCTGTTTGCCGGGCACGCGGCTGACCCTATTCGCGAAGTCGCCGTGGTTGAGGACGTTCTCAAACTCGCCGAAGCACCGATCGCGAACGCGTGTAGTAATGCCATCGAGGCCATCGGCGCCTGCGGCATCGCACTCGGCCGCACCAAAGGAGTTGCCGCCATCGAGGCACTCGATCCGCACGTCTTCACGATCATGCAGGCGGAAGCCGCCTGCGCGCACCGCGCGTTGATGGAGTCCGGAGCGCTCGACGCAACACTGACGAAACGCCTGCGCAAAGGCCTCGAGATCGACGACGGAACACTGGCAGCAAGCATCGCGGCGCGCGCGCAGCTTGCAGCCGATTTCCTTGCCCGGATCTTTCAAGATGCGCAGGCAATTGTCCTGCCGGTGATGACGGCCAGAACACCCGCGGTGCGCGAGTGCGACCCGCGCTCGCCTTTGTTCAATGCGAAAACGCTCTACCAGCTCAGCCGCTGGACCCGCTTCGTAAACATGCTCGGCTTTCCCGCCGTCGCGATCCCGGCAGGCTTCGACGACCGCGGCTTGCCGGTCGCGCTGCAGCTCGTCGGCCGCCCGGGCTCGGACCACGCGCTGATCGCGCTGGCCGCAGCCGTGCAGAAACGCAGCGACTGGCATGCACGGATTCCGGCCGCTATCCGAGACCAGGTGCTATCGTCCTATCCGGGACGATTGACATGACCTCTGGGCCGTCGAAAGCGCTGGCGCATATCCGCGTGCTCGATGTGTCGCGCGTGCGCGCCGGGCCGACCTGTTGCCGCATCCTCGGCGACTTCGGCGCCGACATCATCAAGATCGAGGCGCCGCCGGGCGTCGATCCCAACGAAGGCATCAGCGGCGCGCGGGACGGCTATGACATGATCAATCTCCACCGCAACAAGCGCTCGCTCACGCTCAATCTGAAGGAGCGGTCCGGGCACGAGATCTTCATGCGGCTGGTCAAGAATGCCGACGTGGTGGTGGAGAATTTCCGGCCCGACGTCAAAGATCGTATGGGCATCGGCTACAAAGCGCTGAGCGCGGTGAACCTGCGCATCATTCTCGCGTCAATTTCCGGCTTCGGGCAGAGCGGCCCCTATCGCATGCGCGCCGGGTTCGACCAGATCGCGCAAGGCATGGGCGGACTGATGTGGGTCACCGGCATGCCGGGCTCCGGCCCGATGCGCGCCGGCATCGCGGTTGCCGACAGCTCGGCCGGCGTCTATGCCGCAACTGGCATCCTGATCGCGCTGGCCGAACGCGAGCAATCCGGCCGCGGCCAGTGGGTGCAGACCTCGCTGCTACAGGCGCAGGTCGCCATGATGGATTTCCAGGCGGCGCGCTACCTCGTTGACGGCGTCGCGCCCGGCCAGGCCGGCAACGATCACCCCTACTCGACGCCGATGGGCGTCTTTCCGACCGCCGACGGCTTCATCAACATCGGCGTCGGCGGCGATGGCCAGTGGCGCGCGCTGTGCATCGCGCTCGGTCGTCCCGAGCTCGGCAACGCGGCCGACTACGCGACCAACGACATGCGGCTACGCAACCGGCCCGAACTCTCAGCCCTGCTCTCGGACATCTTCAGGACCAAGCCGTCGGCGCGGTGGCTCGATCTGCTCGAGCAGCAGGGCGTGCCGGCCGGGCCGATCTACAAGGTCGACGAAGTCTTTGCCGATCCGCAGGTGCAGCATCTCGGCATTGCCGAACCGCTGCATCACCCGACGCGCGGCGATGTGCGCGTTGTCGGCACGCCGATCACCATGTCGCGCACGCCGGCGAAGGTGGTCTCGCCGCTGCCCGAAGCGGGCGCGCATACCGACGAGATCCTGCGCGGCCTCGGCTATACCGCCGCCGAGATTGCAGATTTACGCGCCAAAAAGATTGTTTAGGACGCGCATGGCGGACAATGTGACATTGGTGACCGGCGCAAGCGGATTTCTCGGCAAGGCCGTAATGAAACTGCTCGCCGAACAGAGGCAACGTGCGATCGGACTCGATCCGCGCCCATCCGACACGACACAGGTGGTGGATGATCTCTCCGACCGCGCAAAGCTGGCCAAGCTGCTCTCCGGAGAGAACGTCACGCATATCATTCATGCGGGCGGCGTCTCAGGCCCGATGGTGCTGGCCGACGATCCGCTCAAGGTCGTCACCATCAACGTGCTCGGCAGTCTCAATCTGCTCTATGCCGCGATGGACGCCGGCACCCGGACCTTCATCTATTGCTCGTCGGCGGCAGCGCTCGGCAGCTTCCACGAGAACACACCGGTCGACGAGAACTATCCGCTGCGTCCGAACAATACCTACAGTGCCTCGAAGGCGGCGGTCGAAATGGTGCTGCGTGGGCTGTGGGGCAAGATTTCGCTCGATCTCTGCGCGCTGCGCTTCACCGTGATCTATGGGCCGGGCCGCGAAACGACCTACACGGTCGAGGAAATCGTCGGCGCGGCGCTCGCCGGCAAGACCGCGCGCATCGCGCCGATGGGCGACTGGCCCTACGTCTACATCGACGATGCCGCCCGCGCCGCCGTGCAGGCCTGCTATGCAAATGGGCGCAGACAGCTCAGCTATTTCATCGCGCATCCGGAAAGAGTCACGCCCGACGACATTGCCGCCGCGGCTGCCGCCGCCGGCAAGCCGGTGCGCATCGAGATCGATCGCAGCAGGGCAAAGGCCGAGCGTGGACCGCTCGATGTCGAGCCCGCCGCGCGCGACTTCGGGTTTCGCGCGCAAGTCGGTCATCGCGAGGGAGTTCGCCGCCTGATCGAAGCCGCGCGCTAGCGGACAGGTTGCCGATCCCGCGCGTGGCCGTCATAGTCGCTCACCTTTTCAGTTTTTGTAGTTCTCGCGGGGGACATTATGGATCTGAAACTTGCCGGCAAAACCGCCCTGGTCACAGGCGGCTCGAAAGGGATCGGCCGGGCCGCAGCGGAAATTCTTGCCGGCGAAGGCTGCAACGTCATCATCGTCTCGCGCAGCGCCGATACGCTGGCCGCAACGAAATCGGCGATCGCGCAGAAATCGAATGTGCGCGTCGACACCGTCGCCGCCGACCTCTCGGACAGCAGCAAGGTCGACCAGCTCGCCCGCGATTATCCGGACATCGATATCCTCGTGAACAATGCCGGCGCTATTCCGGGCGGCAGCCTGCTCAACGTCGACGAAGCGACCTGGCGCAAGGCCTGGGACCTCAAGGTCTTCGGCTATGTGAACATGTGCCGCGCGTTCTATGCGCTGATGCAGAAGCGCAAGCGCGGCGTGATCGTCAATGTGGTCGGCAATGCGGCCGACACACGCGATCCCGAATATATCTGCGGCGTCGCCGGCAATGCCGCGCTCGCCGCCTTCACGCAATCACTCGGCAGCGTCAGCGCCAAGGACGGCATTCGTGTCGTCGCCATCAGTCCCGGCCCGGTGGCGACCGACCGCCTGGTCACGCTCATGAAACGCAAGGCGCGCGACCGCACCGGCAGCGAGGACAACTGGAAAGAGCTGTTCAAGCCGCTGCCGTTCGGCCGCGGTGCCACCGCCGAGGAGATCGGCGCAGCCATCGCGTTCATCGCGTCCGACCACTCGGGCTACACCAGCGGTTCCGTCGTTACCATCGACGCCGGTCTGTCCGCACGCGCGCAGGCTTTCTAAATTGCCTTTTGAAACGGAGATTTCATGCCACATCTGACCACAGACGACGGAGTGAAGCTTTATTACGAGGAGACCGGCAAAGGCATTCCGGTTGTCTTCGTGCATGAATTTGCCGGCGATTGCCGCTCCTGGGAGCAGCAGGTCCGCCACTTCGGGAAGTACTACCGCTGCATCACCTTCAATGCGCGAGGCTATCCGCCCTCCGACGTGCCGAAGGATCAGGAAAAATACTCGCAGGAGCGCGCGCGCGACGATATCCGCGCGGTGCTCGATGCGCTGAAGATCGACAAGGCGCATATCGTCGGCCTGTCGATGGGCGGCTTCGCCGCGCTTCACTTCGGCTTTACCTACGGCAACCGCGCCCGCTCCATCGTGGTGGCGGGCTGCGGCTACGGCGCCGCACCCGGCGAACGCGCGAAGTTCGCCGAGGAAGCGGAAGCTTCGGCCAAACGCTTCGAGGAACTGACGATGAAAAAGGCGGCGGAGGGTTACGCGCTCGGGCCCACCCGCGTGCAGCACCAGAACAAGGACCCGCGCGGCTGGCGCGAGTTCGCCGACCAACTGGCCGAGCACTCGACCGAAGGCGCGGCGTTCACCATGCGCGGCGTGCAGAAGCGGCGGCCGTCGCTGTTCGACCTCGTCGACAAGATGAAGACAATCACGGTGCCGACGTTGATCATGACCGGCGACGAGGACTGGCCCTGCCTCGAGCCCGGGATCCTCATGAAGAAGAACATCCCGACCGCCTCGCTGGTCGTGATGGGAAATTCCGGCCACAACATCAATCTCGAGGAGCCGGCCATCTTCAACATGCACCTGTCGGACCTGTTCCAGGCCGCCGACGCGGGCACCTGGCCGACGCGCGACCCGCGCGCCATGGCGGGCACGATTCTGGGGCGGTGATCGTTCCCGGTCATTCCGGGGCGCGAGCGTAAGCGAGCGAACCCGGAATCCAGAACGCGAAGCAACGCCTGCTTTTGGATTCCGGGTCCGTCCGCCTCGCCCTGCGGGCTCGTCGGCCGTCCCGGAATGACCAAGTCATCACGTCGCGTTATAGCCACCGTCGACCAGCAGATCGGCGCCGGTCATGAAGCTCGACGCATCGCTGGCAAGAAAGACCGCGGCCTGGGCGATCTCCTGCGGCTGGCCGAGCCGCTGCAGCAGATGCTTCGGGCCGGCCGTCCGCCGCGCGGTTTCCATGTCGCCGAAACGTTTCACCAGGCGATCGGTCTCGACCGCGCCGGGCGACAGGGTGTTCACCCGGATATTCTGCGCGGCATGATCGGTCGCCATCGCCTTGCCGAGCTGGATCAGCGCGCCCTTGCTGGCGCAATAGACCGCGCGGCGCGGCCCCGCGACGCTGCCCAGTTGCGAAGCGATGTGGATGATGCTGCCGCCACCTGCCTTGATCATCGCCGGCAGGATCGCGCGGCTCATCAGAAACGCGCCTCCGACATTGACGCCGAACACCGTGTTCCAGTCGGCGAGCGTGAGCTCCAGCACCGAGCCGTTCGGATCGTTTCCGGCGGCGCCGTTCAGCAGGATGTGGATGGCGGGATATTTGGCGAGGATCGTTTTGGCGGCCGCCTCGACCTGTGCCTCGTTGCTCACATCGCAGGCAACGGCGATCGCCGCCTTTCCGATCGCCGCGGCTGTTGCTTCTGCCGCCGCTCTGTCCAGATCGACGCAGGCAACGTTGGCGCCAGCCTCGGCGAAAGCGAGCGCAATCGCGCGCCCGATGCCGTTGCCAGCGCCGGTAACGACGGCAGACTTGCCCGCGAGCGAATATTTGCCGGCGAGCGTCATGACACCGCAGCCGACGCGATGCGGCCGAGATAGGCCTCCTGCACGCGCGGATTGAGCTTGAGCTCGGCGCAGGAGCCGCTCGCGATCACCGAGCCGGTCTGCAGCACGTAACCGCGGCTCGCGGTCTCGAAGGCGTAGCGCGCGTTCTGCTCGACCAGGAGCACGCTGGTGCCGGCTGCGTTGATCGCCTTGATCTTCTGGAAGATGTCCTGAACGACGATCGGTGCCAGCCCGAGCGACGGCTCGTCGAGGCAGAGCAACAGCGGCTCCGACATCATGGCGCGGCCGAGCACCAGCATCTGCTGCTCGCCCCCGCTCAACGTGCCGGCATTCTGGCCGCTGCGCTCGGACAAGCGCGGGAACATTGCAAAGACACCATCCATGCGCTGGCGCACTTTTGCCGCATCGTTGCGGACATTGAACCCGCCGAGCTCGAGATTTTCGCGCACGGTCAGGAACGGGAAGACGTGGCGGCCTTCCGGCACCAGCGCAATGCCGAGCTTGCTGCGCTCGTAGGACGGGGTTGCCGTCACATCCTGGCCGGAAAACCTGATCGTTCCTCGCCGCGGCGGCAGCACGCCGGCGATCGCACGCAAGGTCGTGGACTTGCCCGCGCCGTTGGCGCCGATCAGCGCAACGATCTCGCCGCGGTCGAGCCGCAACGAAAGGTCCCGACAGACCGCAACCGGCCCGTAGGCAAGCTCAAGGCTCTCGACCTCCAGAAGCGTGCTCACGACAGTTCTCCGCCCAGATAGGCCGCAATCACCGCCGGATTCTTCTGCACTTCGGCGGGCACGCCTGCGAACAGATGACGGCCATAGTCCATGACCATAATGCGGTCGGCAACGTTCATGACCAGATCCATGTTGTGCTCGACCAGCACGACCGTCGTGCCGCCATTGCGCAGGGAGCGGATGCGGTCGAGCAGACTGTCGACCTCCGCGGCATTGAGTCCCGCCGCCGGCTCGTCGATCAACAGAAGCTGCGGCCTGGTGGCGAGCGCCCGCGCCAACTCGAGCATGCGCTGCTCGCCGTAGGACAAAGAGCCCGCCTGTACATGCATGCGCGCCGACATGCCGACGAAATCGAGCAGCTTGGCCGCCTGCTCGCGGCAGCGCCGCTGGTCCTCGGCGAACACCGTCCCGTGCACCACGTATTGCCAGGGCGGAATGCGGTGATGGACGTGGAAACCTGCAATCACGTTTTCCAGCACGCTCAGCTGCTTGAACAGGCGGATCTTCTGGAACGTTCGCGCGATGCCAAGCCGCACGCGCCGGTGCGCGGCCATACGTGAAAGATCGGCGCCTTTGAACGACAGCGATCCGGCATTTGCCTGATAGACGCCGCTGATCAGATTGAGCAGAGTCGACTTCCCCGCCCCGTTCGGTCCGATCACCGCAAAGATCGAACCGTCCGGGACATCGAACGAAATGTCCGACACCGCTTTCACGCCGCCGAAATTCTTGTGCAGGCCCCGCGCCTGCAACAGCGGCTGCGCCATCGCGGCCGTTGCGGCTGCGGTGCTCATGTCGAGCGCCTCAGGCCGAGTTTCTCGGCGATGAGGCGGGCCGCCTGGGCAAGTCCACCGGGCATGAAGAGGACGACGAAAGTGAGCGCCGCGCCATAGACCACCAGACGCAGGTCGCCGAAGCCGCGCAGGACTTCCGGCAGAACGGTCAGGAGAATGGCGCCAAACACCGGCCCGATCAGCGTGCCCATCCCGCCGACAATCACCATGGCGAGAATATTGAAGGCTTCCGACACGAAGAACGCATCCGGCACCAGGGTGCCGACGAAGCTTGCGTAGAAGCAGCCGGCGGCGCCCGCGACCGCCGAGCCAACACCAAAGGCGAAGACCTTCCAGGCCGCGCCATTGATGCCGAGCGAGGCGGCGGATACCTCGTCCTCGCGGATTGCGGTCAGCGTTTCGCCAATCGGCGATCGCACCAGCTGGCTCAGCAGGATGTAGGACAGAAAGGCGAAGCCTGCGACCAAATAAAAGAACGCTGCAAGATTGCGGAAGTCGGCAATCACCACGCCGCCAATCACAATCGCCGGCGGCGGCGCGATGCCGTAAATGCCGAGCGGCCCCTGCGTCAGGCTGATCCAGTTCAGCAGGATCTGGTGAACGATGACGGCGAAGCCGAGCGAGGCGATGGCCAGATAGTGCCCGCGCAGCCGCACGGCAAACAGCGAGAGAAACGTCCCGGCAATCCCGGCGAAGGCCACGCCCGCGATGAACGCGACCCAGAACGGAATACCGAGCTTCACGATCAGCAGCGTCGAGACATAGGCACCCAGCCCGTAAAACGCCGAATGCCCGAGATTGAGCTGGCCAGCATAGCCAAGGATGAAATCGAGCCCGATAGCCAGCAGGACGTTGATCGCGCAGACCGTCAGATTCGTACGCCAATAGGTGTCGTTGAAGATGAGCGGCAGTACAATGATGACCGCGATCGCAAGCGCATAGGCCAGCCACCGGGACCGCAGCGCCGTGCGCTGACCCGATAAATGCTGCGCGAGCGCCGGGTCAGACATTTTCTTCGCGCCGCTCCGAAATGAGCCCGGTCGGCTTGATCGCCAGCATCAGCAGCAGCAGCGCGAACACGACGATATCGATCAGGCCGGGGTCGAGAAATTGCGTGGTGTAGCTTTCGATCAGGCCGACGATGAGGCCGGCAAGAATAGTCCCTTCCACGTTGCCGAAACCGCCGATGATGACGATCGCAAACGCTTTCACGATGACGGAGGTGCCGGCAAACGGGGTGAGCACCAGCACCGGCGCCAGCATGGCGCCGCCCATGCCGGCCAGCGCCGAGGCGATGACGAATGTCAGCATGATGAGATAATTGGGATTGATGCCCATCAGGCCCGCGGTCTCGCGATCCTGCGCCACCGCACGCAGCGCCTTGCCCAGAAACGTGAACTTCATGAAGGCGTAGAGCAGTGCGATCGTCAGGATCGAGACGATAATGATGATCACGTTTTGCCAGGACACGAAAATGCCGGCGAACCGGATGACCTCGCTGCTGTACTGCGTCTCGAAGGCGTAAGGGATCGGCCCGAACCAGGCCAGCATCAGGTTCTGCATCATCACCGACACGCCGATGGTGGCGATCAGCGGCAGCAGCTCGTTTCCCTTGTGCCGCAAGGGCGTGAAGATCGACGCGTTGATCAGCCACCCCAGCGCGGCGCCGACGACAAAGGCGACGGCAATGCTCAGGATGTAGCCGCCGCCGACCAGGTGCATGAAAAAATAGGCGGCGAAGGCCCCGAGCGTGACAAAATCGGCGTGCGCGAAATTAATCTGCACGAGCACGCCGTAGATCAACGTCAGGCCTAGCGCCACCAGGACGTAGAGACTTCCGAGAACGATGCCGTTGATCGCCTGTTGCAGGACGATCGTTGTTGTCATTTCCGGATCAGTTCCACTTCAGGCTTGTCCACGACATGTCCGGCTTGGTCTCCATGTAGTGGATGGTATCCATCTTGACGTTCTGGTTGGTCTTGTCGAACTCCACGCTGCCGGTGACGCCCGAATAGTTCTTCGTCGCGGCAAGCCCGTCACGGATGGACTGGGCATCCTTCCCGCCCCGCTTGACCACGTCGGCGATCAGCATGACCTGATCGTAGGCGTGCGCGTTCAGGTGGGTCGGGTCGGCATTGTACTTGGCCTTGAAGGCAGCGGCGAAATTCTTCGCGACGTCACGCGCGTCGGTGGGATCGAACTGCACGATGCGGATATAGCCCAGCGCGGCCTTGCCGGCCTTCTGTTCGAAGCCGAAGGGCAGCCAGATCGTGCCGATCTGGATGGCATTGCCGCCCCCGCCTTTGGTGACGCCGGCCTGCGCCAGCGCCTGCGTGATCTTCAGGCCCTGGCCCTCAAGCGTGTAGGTCGGAATGACGTCGACTTTACCGAGGCCGGCGACGCGCGTCGCGATCGCGGTGAAGTCGTTGACGTCGCGGCCGAAGCCGATCTCCGCCAGCACCTTGCCGCCGTGCTTGGTGAAGTTCTCCTTGAAGACCTGCGCATTGCCGATGCCGGCATTGGTGTTCTCGAACAGCAGCACCGCGGTTTCCGCCTTCATGCGCTTGGATGCATTCTCCGCGAGATTGACGCCCTGCATCACCTCGTTGGGCATGATGCGGAAGGTCCACGGATTGCCAGGCTCGGTCACCTTGATCGACGAAGAGCCGGCGTTGAGCAGAGGTACTTTAGCCTGCTCGACCACGGGCATCACGGCAAGCGTTGCGTCCGAACATTCCTCGCCGATGATGACGTCGGGCTTGAACTGCTCGATCAGGCGTTTCGCGGCCTGCGTTGCAGGCAGCGGGCTGCAGCTTGAGTCTTCGTACTGAACGACGAACTTGTAGCCGTTGACGCCAGCCTTGTTGAGCTGCTCGAGCGCGAGCTCGACGCCCTGCTTGTCCTGCGCGCCGAAATAGGAGCCCGGCCCCGACATGGGGAACAGCGCGCCGATCTTGATGGTCTTGTCTTGCGCCTGCGCAGCCATCGCCAAAAGACCGATGGCCGCCGCGCTCACAAAGAGAGTCCGCAATGCCTTCATAGTGTCCTCCCCGTACAGAATTTCGTTGGGCTAAAGCCTATCAACCAATGGCTGATGCCGTAAAGCAACTTGCCGACGAGTTGCCCGCGCTCGACCAATGAGATCGAGTTGGATTCCCTGTTGAATTCGCGGTACACCGACGCGGTGCGTGGCGCGGGTTACGCTCATCGCAACGGTATTGCCGCGTGTAAGGCACCATGACATCCCCCGAAAGTCCGCTCACCACCGACCTCTACGAGCTCAACATGGTCCAGGCCTATCTGGACCGCGGCGAGGACAACGAGGCCGTGTTCGAGTTCTTCGTGCGCCGTCTGCCGGAACGGCGCGGCTTTCTTCTGGCCGCCGGCCTCGACGATGCCCTCACCTATCTCGAGACGTTGCGTTTCTCGCCGGGTGAGATTGACTGGCTGAAGAACACCAAGCGCTTCCGCAGCAACCTGATCGACTACCTTGCCGCGTACCGTTTCACCGGCGATGTGCACGCCATCCCGGAAGGCACCGTCTGCTTTCCAAACGAGCCGCTGATCCGCATCACGGCCCCGCTGCCGATGGCCCAGATCGTCGAGACGCGGCTGATCAACATCCTGCACTTCCAGACCATGATCGCCTCCAAAGCCGCGCGCATGGTGCTCGCCGCGCCAGGGAAAATTCTCTCCGACTTCGGGCTGCGCACCGCGCACGGCGCCGAGGCTGGACTGTTTTCCGCGCGCGCAAGCTATATCGCCGGCTTTTCCAGCGCCGCGAACGTGCTCGCCGGCGAGCGCTACGGAGTCCCGATCGTCGGCACCATGGCGCATTCTTTCATTCAGGTGCATGACGACGAGATGACGGCGTTCGAGAATTTCGCGCGCTCGCGGCCTGAAGTCGTGATTCTGCTGATCGACACCTACGACACCGAGGCCGGCGCACGGAAGGTTGTGGAACTCGCGCCAAAACTGAAGGCCGACGGCATCGCGATCCGCGGCGTGCGCATCGACAGCGGCGACCTGTCCGCGATGGCGAAAAAAGTGCGCGGCATTCTCGATGCCGGCGGGCTCAAGGACGTCATTATCCTGGTGAGCGGTGGCATCAACGAAGACGTGCTGCTGAAGATGGCTGCGGCAAAAGCGCCGATCGACGGCTTCGGCATTGGCGTCAATCTCGATGCCTCGATCGACGCGCCCTCGCTCGATTGCGCCTACAAGCTTCAGGACTACGCCGGCAAGCCGCGGCGCAAGCTCTCCGAAGGCAAGCAGACCTGGCCGGGCCGCAAGCAGGTGTGGCGCAGCTTCAATGCGCAGGGCCGCATGCGTGGCGACGTGCTGTCGCTCGAGGACGACAGGCAGGACGGCGAGACCTTGGTCGTGCCGATGATGCGCGGGGGAAAACGCGTGGGGCCCGCGCCGTCGCTTGCGCAAATCCGCGAACGCGCCGCGCGCGATCTAGCACGGTTGCCCGAGCCGCTGCGCCGGCTTGAATCCGGCGTCGCTTATCCGATGGAAATTTCCGCGAAGCTCAAGGCGCTGGCGGCCGAGATGGATGCCAAGGCGCGCGGCTAGGTCTTACTCGATCACTTCGTCGGCGCGCGTAAGCAGCGATGGCGACACGGCAAGGCCGAGGGCCTTGGCGGTCTTGAGGTTGATTGCAAGCTCGTACTTGATCGGTGCCTGCACCGGAAGATTGCCGGGCTTTTCGCCTTTCAGAATGCGATCGATATACGCGGCGGCACGGCGATAGTGGTCGAACTGGTCGGGTCCGTACGAGATCAGGCCGCCGGCACTCACGTTCTGTCGAAAAGCGTATACGGTGGGAAGATTGTATTTCGCAGCCAAGCTAATGATCAAATCACGATAGGCATTGATGGATGGGATCGCCGGAACAATTAGGCCTTCTGTTGAACGCACGGCAAACGCGGCGAGACTGCGCTCGATCTCGGCGGGGCCGAGCGGGTCGATCGGCGTGATCTCGATCGAAAGCGCCGGCGCAGCTGACTGGAGCGCGGAGAAAAACGCCCGTCCTCCCGGGCTGGCTTCCCGCACGACGGCGACCCGGTTGATGGTCGGTTTCAGCTCTCTGAGGAGCTCCAGCCATTTTTGGCTCGTGCCAAATTCGAGCGGGGTAAATCCGGTGATATTGCCCCCGGGCCGCGCCATGCTCGTTACAAATCCCAAGCCAACGGGATCGGCGACATTCACGAATACAATCGGCACATCGCGGGTTGCTTTGCTCAAGGCCTCGAGGGGCGCACTGCTGGTCACCAGGATGGCATCGGGTTTCTGCGCAACCAACTCCTCCGCATATTGACGCAGCTGTTCGGGGCCGCCGACATTCGCCCGATATTCTATGTGTAGATTGCGACCATCATTCAGGCCCACCTGTTCCAGCCCCTCACGAAAGGCCGCCATGCGCCTTATTTCGATCGGATCTTCGGGTGGCAGCGGTCCAAGCACGGCGATCCGTCGAACGCCTTCATTCATCTGAGCGGGCGCGACAGATGGCAGCGCCACGACGCTACCCAGAAGCATAATGACGTCACGCCGCCCCATCGTTGCCTTCAGGCTCATGATGAGGTGGCTTTATCCCTGCCCCGCCCGGTTCCAGCCGCGCGCACCTTCGCCGTAGACCTCGTGGCCTTTGTCGGTGACGACGACGGTATCCTCGAGCTTGATGAAGCCGCGCGCCGGATGCATCAGCGTGGTCTCCACCGACACCACCATGCCGGCTTCGAGCGGCTCTTTCGCGTATTCGCTCGGATAAGGCACCGGGCCGCGATCGGTGAGGCGCGGCGCCTCGTGGCTTACCATGCCCATGCCGTGCGCAAGAAATTCCATGTGGTTGTTGTGCTTTGATTTCTGCACCAGCGGGGCCGCCGCGGCGTAGATTTCGCCGCCGATCATTCCGGCGCGGATCGGTTTCATCGCCGCGCGCTGGATGATTTCGATCTCGCCCAGGAGATCCTCAAGCTCGGCGTCCGGCTCGCCCTGGATGGCCATGCGGCAGACGTCACCAATGTAACCTTCATAGTTTCCGCCGGAATCGATCGACATGATCTCGCCCTTCTCCCATTTCTGGTCGGAGGGCGCGCGGTTCATACTGGTGCCGCAGGTGATCAGGCAGTACTCGAAGGTGAGCCCGCGGTTGGTCTCCTCGCGGCGCAGGTGCTCCACCACCTCGGCCTTGGTCACGCCGGGCTTGCTGGCGGCGATGACGGCCTGCATCGACTCGATTACCGCTTCGGATGCGTATTTGAGCAATTTCAGTTCTTCGGCGGACTTTTTCACGCGCTGGCGCTCGAGCACGTAGAGCGCATCGACCCACTCCGCGTCGGGAAATGCGGCACGCAGCACCTGCGAGGCGTCGTAAGGCAGGAAGCCGAATTCGGCGGCGATGCGCTTCGGCTTGAGACCGATCTTGCGCATGTGATCGACCGCCTTCTGCATGGCATCGACCGTGCCCCAGGTGTTGGTCTGGGTCTCGGGCGTCCACATCGGATTGATCTCGCGCTGGAATTTCTCCAGGCGGTGACCGATATAGGCCGCTTTCTCGGGCGCGCCCTTCGGGTAGACCAGCACCGGCAGATAACGGGTGATGCCGGTCGCATCCATGTAGTCGAAGAAATCGGCGCGATGGCCGCCGAGCAGATACTGGACATTGTGCTTGGAGGTCGCCAGCACGACGTCGATGCCGGCCTCGTCCATCAGGCGATCAAGGCGATTGTGCTCGAAGGGGATCGCAAGTCCCTTGGCGGGCTGAGCGTTAACGTTCACGACGAGCCTCCATCGCGTTCTGATTCAACCGAAGCCTAGGACCAGAGTTCCCCGCTCGCAAGCCGGGCTCCTTCGCTCAGCGCTTCCAGCTTCGCCCACATCACCGACGGGTGCACGCGGCGATAGAACGGCCCCTGCGCAAAGCCGCAATCGGTACCGGCGATCACGTTCTCGCGGCCAAGCACGCGCGCCAGGCGTGTAATGCGCTCGGCGACCAGCTCGGGATGCTCGACCATATTGGTGGCATGGCTGATGACGCCCGGGATAAGCACCTGCCCGGTCCCGAGCTTTGCATTTTTCCATACCTGCCATTCGTGCTCGTGGCGCGGGTTGGCGCCCTCGATGACATAGGCACCGACTTTCACCTGCAGGATCAGATCCACGATCTCCCTGAGCGGCACGTCGCTGGTGTGCGGCCCCGGCCACGAGCCCCAGCACACGTGATAGCGGATGCGGTCGGCCGGCAGGCCTTCGATCGCGCGATTGAGAATGTCGACCTGCCGCGACAGCCACTTGCGGTAATCGGCGAAACTCGCGGGCGGCACCATGCGGTCATAAGTCACTGCGCTGCGCGCGTCGTCGAGCTGCAGCAGGAAGCCGGCATCGACGATCATCCTGTATTCGGTGCGCATCGCTTCGGCGATCGCGGCCTGCAGTTCCTCGTCGCTTCGGTAATACTCGTTCTTGCGATCGGGGATCACGCTGGCCGGCGCGGCGACAGGCAGGAAAGCTTCTTCCACCTTCACGTTCTTGAGTGCAGCCTTGAAGTTGTCGATGTCGCGCTGCAGTTCGGCCTGCCCGGTATATTTAATCGGGCCGACGCAGATCGCCTCGGTCGTCGTGGCAACCGCCTCCTTGGCATCGAGCTCGGCATAGAACTCGGCGAATCTGGTGCGGTCGGCGCCGCGCTTGAATGGATTGGCCGCCGCCTCCTGCCTGAGCGGCCGGCGTTCGAAACCCGATAATCGTTCGAGCGCGTACTGCGCCCAGCTGATCGACTTGCCGAACTCGCCGTCGCTGACCACGTCGATGCCGGCACCCGCCTGCTCGCGTACGACGTCGGCAACGGAGTCGCTGAGGCATTTCTGATAGGCTTTGACGTCGTAAGGCTTGCCGCTCTGCCTGGCGCGCAGGAATTCCTGCAGCGGCTGGGGACGGATCAGGCTGCCGACATGCGTGGTGAGGATGCGATTGGTGCTGCGTTTCATGCGCGCGTTGCTAAGCGAGCTTGCGATGAAAGGCAACGTGTGGGCGCAGGCCCGCGTAATTGTGTAACGGTCAGTGCGAACACTATATAGAGCCATGGCCGATTGTTGCGAACCACCGCGCCTGACACTGGACCCGCACCGGGGCAATCGCCGTTACCGCCGCGTCCTGTGGATCGTGCTCGCGATCAACGCGGCCATGTTCCTCGTGGAAATCGCAGCGGGTGTCGTGGCCGGTTCCGCTTCACTGCAGGCCGATGCGCTCGATTTCCTGGGCGATGCCTCAAACTATGCCGTCAGTCTTCTGGTCGTTGGCATGGCGCTGCGCTACCGGGCAAGCGCCGCGTTGGCCAAAGGCGCAACGATGGGCGCTTTCGGCCTTTGGGTTACCGGCACGGTGATCTGGCACGCGGTGCATGGCACACTGCCGAGTGCCTTCACGATGGGCGCGGTTGGCTTTGCCGCACTCATTGCCAACGCCGCCTCCTTTGGTTTGCTATGGGCTTTCCGAGAGGGCGACGCCAACATGCGCTCGGCGTGGATTTGCACGCGTAACGATGTGCTAGGTAACCTGGCGGTCCTGCTCGCAGCGGCCGGCGTGTTCGGCACAGGCACCGGCTGGCCGGATGTGATTGTCGCCGCGATCATGGCCGGGCTGGCATTGCAAGGCGCGTCAACGGTTATCCGCCAATCATTTGGCGAACTGCGCCGGCCAAGCACCGTGCCAGCCGAATAGTCCGCTAAAGTTTCAACAATCGAATGGCGGCGATGTGCCCTGCATGGCGGCTACGCCTTCACCACGCCGATGAGCTGCTCGAGCTTGGCCGGATCCTTGCGCAGAGCCTCACTGGCGCCGTCATAGACGATGCGGCCGCGGTCCATCACCACCGCGCGCGGGGAAATGTCGAGCGCAAGTCGCGTATTCTGCTCGACCAGCACGAT
>JBKPRE010000157.1:0-8972 GCA_046734435.1 Pseudomonadota bacterium
CAAGGCGAGCAAGTTCGCGCCTTCCTCGTTCGAGTCTGCCAACGTAAGGGCTGCCGATCCGTTCTGCAGCGTGTTGATTGTCGCCTTCGTGAAGTCCTGGCGGATCTGCACGGTCGACAGGTTTGCGCTGAGGGTCTGCGATTCCGAACGAAGCTCGGTCAGAGCCGCGGTCAGAGTGTCGCTCGCCGCCTGAATGGCCGCAGAGTCGGCCCAGTTGTTGACTGCGTTGTTGATGCTCAGCGGGGTCGCATTGGCATTGGTGTAGTCCGCGCCCGTGATGGTGGTGCTTGACGTGGCGTCTTCGTTGAAGTTCACCGTCAATGAGTCGCCCGAAAGCAGGTTGACGCCGTTGAAGCCGGAGTCGCCGGCGAGCTGGCCGATCTGGGTCAGCAGGTCGTTGAACTGCGTCGAAAGCGTCGCCCGCGTACCTGTATCGGACGTCTGGTTGGCCTGGCTGACCAGCGACTGTGCCGACTGCACGAGCTTCGTGATAGCCGTGATGCCGTTGTTCGCCGCCTGGATGGTATTGATGGCGTTCGACATCGAGTCGAGCAGGGAGCTCAGGTCGTTTGCACGGTTATCGAGGCCCTGCGCCGTGAAGAAGTTGATCGCGTTGTCGAGGGCCGAGTTCACCCGCTTGCCCGTCGCAAGTCGGGTCTGGGTCCGCGTCATGAGTTCCGAAGTCTGCTGCAATTGCAGCAGGTTCGACCTCACGCCAGCGGAAAGGACGATGTCAGACATCTTACGCACCTTTCTGGTCTAGTTGCCGTACTGGCAGTTACACACGTGTGATCCACTGGATCGCTGACTTCATCGCACGGGCCCAACAAACGGCCCGTAAAGGTACATGGTTAATGAGTTATCGCGATTTGCGGCGATCGTGGCGTTGTTGCCGTTGGGGAAATTTGGGCGCGCCGTCTGACGCGAGGACTGGCTGTTATGGTTAGCAAGTCGCTAAAGGTGAAAGTTTGTTAAGACGTCGGCCTTATCGTTAGAGGCTGCAGTCCCACACGGCGCGGCGTCATGGTCAGCGTTACGAGTGCCTACATCAATCCGACGAGCGTCTACGGGCCGCTTTTCCCCGCGAGCTCGGACTGGGTGGCCGACACCTACACCGCGATCCAGAATTCAAAGTCGTCCGGGGGCTTGCTGGGCATGCTGGACAACGCCCGGCACAGCAATGGCAGCCTGAGGTCGTCGCTGTATTCATCCGCACGAGTTGCCAATTCGTTTGCGCTGATTTCACAAAATACGGTGTCGAGTGCAGGATCTCTCTATGCGCAAATGGCTTCGCAACGGCAAAAAGAGGCCGATGCCAAGGCACTGCAGGATGCGCTGGCGGCACTGTCCGCTTCAAAACAGGCGGTGCAGCCCAAGAACGTGCTCGATCCCTTCATTTATTTCGACGACGGGTCGGTGATCGATACCAACAACAATATTTTGACGAGGAAAGACGGGACGCAGATCGACATCACGACCGGCCTGAAGGTCATCGATACGTCGTCGATCATGCAGCTGGCCAACGGCGCCTATCTCGACACCAAGAACAACATCCTCACGCTGCCGGACGGCACGCAAATTGACACCGTGACCGGGTTGAAAGTCTCGACGACGGCCTGACACGACGTAGAATCTTGCAGCTATGCTGCGTATCGTTCCTCGGGGATAGCGTAGACGACAGCACCGGTTCCGCACCACCCGTGACTGCGGAAGAGGAACCGATAGTTGTCCAGATTTTGCATCAGCCAAAGCGGCGTTTTCCAGACACCGTCGGCATTGTGATAGACGGTCGCAGCGATCATGGGACGCTTTGAGCGTAAGGTGTGACATCCGCCCTTTAAGGCCCCGAGCTCCGCGCCTTCGAGATGAAGCTTGATGAATGTAGGTGAGAGCTTCAACGCATCGAGCGGACGCAACGTCGCCGACATCTCGCCCAACGGCGAAATTTGCGACGCATAGCCCAGGCCGTCATGAAAGAGCGCGTGGCCATCACGTTCGCTGAGCGCGCAATCGTAGACGGTGATGCGTGGATCTTGTGGCAGCCAAGCGCTCAGATTGTTCGTGAGGACCGATCGGTTTGCCGCATCCGGCTCGATGACAGCGATTTCGTCAAAGGCATTCCGCGTCCGGTCAATAAAACTGCCTGTCACCAAGCCATAGTGGGCGCCGCCGTCTACGAAAACCTCGTTGTCGCGCAGCACGCTTGTCACTTCCGGGATGAAGAAGCGGTTGCCGGCCACGACGGGTGCGGTTTCGAACGTCCATTCCTCGCGCAGCCGTCGCCAGGCCAAGAACTGGAGGTGGTGGGCGCGGGATTCGTCATCGTGCCATTTCGCCAGGACCTTGGCGGTGTTCGTTTGGTCGTCCGATGCCAGCGGCGGGGCAAACCAGCCATTCGACAACGGATGCTCGGCACGGAAGCTTTCCGCCAAGTCGTAGAATGGCACGACGTCGTCGAAACCCTGCTCGCGCAGCGATTGTTCGATCGGCACGTAGGGCGAGGTCACGATGCTGACTGCAACACGGAACGCGTGTTTGTCGGCTTGAGGTATCGCGTCGGGATGCTTGAGCACGACGCCCGACCAGTGCGGGTCGCGCACGAGTTCGTCGGCGTTGCGGTCGATAGCCATGGTGAAATCGTGACCGACGCCGGTCAGGAAATCGCGCGCCAAGTGGCCTAGGCTGCCTGCGCCATAGAGCGCCACTGGCCGATCCATCCGGACGGGCGAAAAGGCGCAAGAGGCGGCGGCAATTTGACCAAGGAAATGCGTGGCGGCATCGGCGTCTGGCAGTTCGTCAAACGACCGAGTCTCGTGACGTGTGCTTCGCGCCGTGTCGACGGCCAGCATTGCCCGCATGCTCCAGTTGCCCGGGACGCCGGGTTTTCGACGCGTAAGCGAATCGGTCGGTCAGATTATAGCTGCCGTGGATGACGAGAATCACGCTTATCGCTTTCGCGCAAAAAGGGGCAGGCCAGGCCTTTCCCGCGCGGAACGAGATGGTTTATGACCTCTTAAGATTCGTGCCTTATCTGGTGGTCTCGGGCCACCGTTCGCGATTGATCGCTCCCTGCGGGAGGAAAAGGGCACGAAATGAAGAAACTGCTTTTCATCATCCCGCCTTATTTCAACGCCGACGATTACCTCAACAAATCACGCGCCGCCCATCTGCCGTCCTTCACGATTCCCTACGGCATTCTCTCCATGGAGAGCTACCTGGGCGCGCATTGCAAGTCGGCGATCGACATGCAACTCCTCGATCTGAACATCACGTTGCAGAGACTCGTCGAGCAAAAGTTCGAAGGTGACTACACCGCAATCTTTGCGGAGGAGATCAAAGCAAGGCTGCGAGATTTCCGCCCGCAGTTCGCGGGTATCTCCGCGCTGTTCAATTCGTCGAACCGTTACATCCAGGACATCGTCAAGGTCTGCAAGGATTTCGATTCCGAGATCATCACGCTGGCGGGCGGCGGTCTGCCATCCGCGGCTTACAAGCTGATGCTTCAAGGCTGTCCGGCGCTCGATGCGATCTGTAAAGGGGAGGGCGAGCTGCCCTTGCGCGATCTTCTGGATGCCGACGATCCCTGGGACGTCATCCGCTCGCACAAGTCCTGGATTGCGCGCGACGAGCTGGCGAAGAACAAGGCCCCGCAACACACTTTCATCGAAAATCTCGATGACATCCCGCCGTTTGACTACAAAAGCATCAATCTCGACTTCTACAACAACCGCAGCATTGACAAGCAGAATGCCGGCAAGCCGAAGCGCGAAATGGCGATCCACACGTCGCGCGGTTGTCCGTTCCTCTGCGTGTTCTGCTCCAATCCCTCATTGCACGGACGCGATGTGCGTACGATGTCGATCGAGCGCGTCGTGTCGGACGTCCGCCGCATGAAGGAAGAATTCGGGATGACCGTCCTGCTGCTCGAAGACGATCACTTCTTCAACGACAAGGATCGCGCGAAACAGATCCTGCGCGAACTTGCTTCGCTGGACATTCGCGTCGAATTTCCGAATGGCGTTGCGGTCTATGCGATCGACGACGAAGTCGCCGAACTTTTTTCCAGGGCGGGGGTCTCCGCCGTGGCGCTCGCGGTCGAATCCGGATCCGACCACGTTCTCAACCACATCATCCGCAAACCGCTCAAGAAACGCCTGATCCGGCCTGCGGTCGAAGCGCTTCGCAAATTCGACGTGCGCTCGCACGTGTTCATCGTTATCGGACTGCCGGGCGAGCAAGACGAGCACCGCGAGGAGACGCTGCAGATGCTATTAAACTGCGGCTTCGACTGGGTTCACGTTTATCTGGCCCTGCCGATCTTCGGCAGTCGGCTTTACGATATATGTGTCGAGAACGGCTATATCGAAAACACGAATTCCGAAGATTTTGTCGTCACGAAGTCTGTCATTCGCGCGCCCGGCGTCGATCCGGTCAAGCTCGAAGCCTATGCCTATGAAATGCAGATACGCGTGAATTTTGTCGAGAACCACAACATGAAGATTGGTCGGTACGATGTGCCGATGGGTTACTTCAAAAACGTCGTGAGCAAGTACCCCGACCACGCATTCGGCCACTTCTTTCTCTCGAGATGCTACCGCGCGATGGGCAAAGCCGAGGCAGCGGAGGAGCATCTCTCGCGTTTCCTGGATATTTGCGAGCGTGACGATTGGTGGCGCGGTATGGCGACACGCTACAATGTGCATTATGTTCCGGCGTCGGATGTCTACCGCAATGACGCGGCCCAATACGCGATCGCCTGAAATTTGCCGTGGCCTGACGACAAGGCGCCGATAGCCTAAGAGCGCAAGCTAGGCGTTTACTGCAGCCGCCACACGTGGAGCGCGGTGGCGCTTGATCTGAACACCTGCATCGAGGGTCGGTGCGACAGCCCCATTACAATGATTGCACGCCCGGGGTTTCTCGTCCGCAAGGAAGTGAAATAAATTCTGCCTCAATATTTCACGTGAGCCGTCGCGGATATTCACATAATCGGTCGGATAATCCGGAATCTTTGCGATATGAGTTCCGTAGGCACTGCGGCTGCACTTGAACAGGCGCCCGTTGAACAGGTCATTCGATACAAAGCAGCAGCTCTTGTAGATTTTACGAATCTGCTCCTCTTCGTAACCGCGCGCCTCAAACCCACCGAAGTCAGTCCACATCAGCGTCTCGACGTAACGGTGGTTGATCCCGAGCGACGTCAATTTTTCCAGAAAAGCAACTCGCTTCAGGCGCAGGTGCTTCGGAACGTTGTCGCCATAGCCGCTGATCTCGACAATGATCCGGGGATTCTGCATCAAAGCAAACACCCGCTCGGAGCGCGGAACGACGGTTCCGTTTGTGATGATCAGGAGCACGCCGATCCGACGCATCGATAAGATGCCTTCGATAACCTGGTCCACATTCGGGTGAAGCAGCGCCTCGCCGCCAACCAGGACCACCGTCTTGATAAAATCAGCTGCTTCTGCAATTCGGGTGAGGTCGCTCAAAACGGAGCGAATCTCCAGGTCGACGTTGTCCGATTTGCGATAATGGTCGCGCAGATGATTGCATCCAACGCAGGTCATGTTGCATTGGTTTGAAATCAGGACCCCCATCGATCGAATGACCAGGGGAGGTCCCGCCATGAAATTTTTGACTGGAAGTTGGCCGCTGGAAATGTGGCGATCAAAGATCGAGCAGCCCGATACTTCATCCTTTTGCACAGGACATGTGTGACAGGTTTTCAGGTCGAATTTGAACTGCCCCCTGGAAATCTCCGTGGAGCAATAGTGAAAGCACAGATTATTGATTATCGCCCGGTCGATACAGACGTTTCTGTATCCCTTGTCATTGACAACCGAGCGTCTTTCTTCTGCGCCGTTCTCGGAAAAAATTGTTACGATGACGACGACTTTGTCGCGAACATGGTGATCATGATGATCGAAGCGCGGTTCTTTAACGGGATACTCATGGACAATGCCTATGACGTCCGCGTGAATGTCCCAAACATCCACCACAGGTATGTCGAACATCCGGCACGTGGCCAGAACGTGCTTGCCAATTTTGCCGGCGCCGTAAACGATAACGCCTCGCTCGCGAAGAACAGCAAGGTTGAATTGGAAATCCTCGTCGGACCGACCGAGGCGAAAGAGGCGTTCTTCGGCGGTATCTCCCAGCTGCATTTGAAGCCCTGCCAATCCCATGGATTGCCCGAATCAGGACAATCCCAGAGTGAGGTTAGGACAACGTTAACCACAGCACGGGCAGGGCTGTTCGCCATTTTGGATAGGGCGCCTGGCGCCATTTGCGGGAAATTTGGACAGAAGCCTCGAGTTTAGCGCTCAACCTGAGATCCTGGCGGCGGCGGGTAGCTTTCTGTTCGTTTTGACGGAAAAGTGTCAGCAAGACGCGCGAGCAATAATTGAGGATCGACATCTTCCGAGTCGATGCAAAATTCAATCACACGATACGCATGGCGCTTACGGATGTCAGGATCAAAGAATCTTGCCAGTTCAATGTATTCGCGAACAACCTGGTATTTTTTTGTCGCGAAGGCCTGACGGCAATACCGTAACGCGATTTCCGCGACACGCTTGCGCGCGACAGGAATATTCTGCTCGAGAACTGGCCGCCCGCGGGCGTGCTTCATCATCGTCTTGAGAGTTTCATAGTACTCGAGAACATGGTCTGACGTTTGGTTATAGGCCGCCGTGGTACTGGTGTCGTGGACGCGATACACGCCTACGGGTGTGCGGGTATACGCGACGTCACCTTCCAGCGCGCATTTGAACCACAAGAGACCATCGAGATTCACAACATGTCGTTCATCGACGCCACCAATCTTGGTCAACACTGCGCGGCGAACGAGAACCTGACACGGCAGAAATGATGTCTGCATCAAGATACGCGCTTGTTCGATGCCTGGAACAATACAATCGCAGGAGTAGAAGGGCGCGACGTTTTCTTCGACGCCGTGAGCATCGGCGGTCTTCCGTTCGCCGACGGCAAACGCAACCTTGGGATTCGAGTCGAGAAGGGGCGCTAATGTTTTGGCAAAGTTGGGCAGCAGATAATCGTCGCTGTGGAGAATGACGACATAGTCACCGGTAGCACGAGCCAGACAGCGGTTTGTATTGGCTGGTTGTCCCAGGTTATTCTCATTCTCCGAATAGAAAATCGACCCGGCATAGTCTTTGGCAATTTTGCTGGTCTCGTCAGTCGATGCGTCATCAACCAAAATTATTTCTTTGTCCGGATGATCAACAGCAAGAGCACTGTCCAGGCACCGCCGTAAAAAGGCGGAAGAATTATAGCTTGGAATACATATGCTGATTTTCATCGTCGCGAGGTGATGATCGGGCCTTGCGTGACACGCCGACCCTTCGACGCGTGTGCGAATCGGCTGTCATCCTGTTTGCCACTGTCGGCATCTCTTGCCCAGAGTTGAGGATTGGGCGTAGTGGCATTAGATCCTTGTTGCTATGCTGCGAATCAGCGTTGGACAATCCACCGACCTTTCCAATCGCTGACAGCAGGGCCCGTGCAGCTCTCAATCTTGCTCCCAACAAACCGCTCCGGCCCTATGGCGATATCAAGGATTGCGCAGGCCTGCTCGTGGGCCAGTCCAAAAATCCAGGTCATCATCCGCGACAATTCCGGTAGCGCCGAGAAGCGTGCACTGTTGAAGCATTTCCAGCGCGAGCACTGCGAGATCATCAGTGTGGATCCGTGCGAGCCGTTGGAGAACTTGTCCGAGATCCTTAGCCTTGCCAAAGGCGATTTTATATTCTGTACGTCGGATGACGATCAGTGCGTCGAGCGGGCGATCGCGGCGCTCCCCGATCTGATCGATCGGTCGGGCGGCGATCCCACGGTGGCGGCGATAACCGGCACGTACGCTCTGGAGACTTCGCAGGGGACTTCAATCGTCACGTATAAGGACGTCGACTCGGATGATCCAGCCGCGCGTGTTGCTGGTTATTTGAGTTACGGCGGCCCCAACATGCTGTTCTATTCAGTGCTGCGCCGGCAGCTCGCCGAGCGCGTTCTCGATTTCATGAAGGCCATGCCTGTCTATCTGTCGTTTCACGATCAGATCCTGTGCCTTCTTTATCTGCTGAGCGGAAAATACATCAAGCTCCAACGGCTCTTCTATGTCTACGACATCGGCGTGTGGGGCTTACGGGAAACGGCGGAGAAGCGCGACATCGATTTCTATCAGGCCGCCGGTCTCGACCCCGCCGCCAACAAGCTCCAATGGCTGCTGGCAGGCTTCGAAGGCGCAGCGATCATCATGAACGCGGCCGAATTTCCCGCCTATCCGATGCCGCAGCGCCAGGCGATCGCCGATCTCTGGTTCACGCAGATGTTCCACCGTTTCAAGCGCGATGCGCGAACGACCTATGATTCGCCCCATACCGAAGAGGCGGACAAGCTTTGCGCGAAGATCGCCGGCGCGACGGGACAGCTGTCCTTCGAGCGGGTGCTCGCCGACATCAGCGGTTTTTTCGCGCTGTTTTCGAAGCAGCGCGGGCAAGCTTATTTCGATTTTTGGGACAGCGTCCTCAGCCGGCGCAGACCTTTCGCGCCCCAGAAGGCCGCTGCGGGGAAACGCTAGGCGGCAATGGCCTACCCAGGCGGCCCACGGTACTATTTCACGTCAGCGAATCAGTTGATCGTGCGCTTAAGGGCGTGGCGACGGCGTGGGGTACGCCGGCACTTGTCGATTCCCAAACCAGCACAAGGTCCATGAAGGTCGTCATTCTCGCCGGGGGGCTGGGTACTCGGATATCCGAAGAGAGCTATCTGAAGCCGAAGCCGATGATCGAAATCGGCGGCAAGCCCATCCTCTGGCACATCATGAAGCTCTACTCGGCGCACGGGGCCAACGACTTCGTGATCTGCTGCGGCTACAAGGGCTATGTCATAAAGGAGTATTTCGCCAACTACTTCCTGCACATGTCGGACGTGACGTTTGACATGGCGGACAA
>JBKPRE010000158.1:0-5297 GCA_046734435.1 Pseudomonadota bacterium
ACGCCGTGCGCGGCCGGATGTTGCGGTCCGAAATTAATGGTGAAATTGCGCAGCTCGGTTTCGGCCATCAGTTCACCATTTCCGCGGCCGATTTTGCCTTTTCCGCCACCTTGGCGTTGAAGCGGTCCCATGCCACGACGACCCGCTCGTGACAGCCCTCACCAATCAGGTCCTTGCCATCATGCGCCGTGACCTTGAACGTCAACTTGCGGCCGTCGACCGCGACTAGCTCGGCATCGACCTTCACCGTGAATCCGACCGGCGTCGCCGCCAGATGAGAAACATCCACGTGCGTGCCGAGGGAGCCTTCGCCGGGATCGAGATGCGGCTCCATCAATTGTGTGCAGGTCCATTCCATCAGCACGATCATGAAACCGGTCGCGAAGACCCTCGGCATCTGCGCGATGATCGGCGATTCCGGGTAGGTATAGGGGACGGTCTTGTTCTCAGGCACCTTGTACGAGAATGAGTGTTTGAGGCCGGGCTTCAAGGTCGGTTTCATATCTACGACCCCTTCCCTTCGGTCTTCGCCTTCTCATCGCCCGGCAAAATGTAGTCCGTTCCTTCCCAAGGGGAGAGGAAATCGAAGCTGCGGAACTCCTGGGCGAGCGCAACCTTGTCGTAGACCACGCGCTTCTGCTCGTCGTCGTAGCGCACCTCGACAAAGCCGGTGAGCGGAAAATCCTTGCGGAGCGGATGACCTTCGAAGCCATAGTCGGTGAGGATCCGCCGCATGTCCGGATGACCGGTGAATAGAACCCCGTAAAGATCGTAGGTCTCGCGCTCGAACCAGTCAGCGCCGCGAAACACATCGATCAAAGACGGTACCGGGGTCGTCTCGTCCGTCACAACCTTCAGCCGAATGCGCTGGTTAAGCCGCGGTGAGAGAAAATGATAGACGACGTCAAAGCGCTTCTCGCGCGATGGCCAGTCAACCGCCGTAACGTCGATGATGTTGATAAATTGGCAGGCAGGATCGTCGCGCAAGAATTTCGCAACCGATACAACATCCGCGGCCTTTGCGTTAACCGTCAGCTCGCCATTTGCCACCGTGTGACCGGTGACCGAAGTACCCAGCGCATTCTGGATGGTCTGCCCAAGCCTTTCGAGCGTGTCTTCCATGCCGAAACTCCGCTCAACGCTCGATCGTGCCGGTACGGCGAATTTTTTTCTGCAGCAGCATCACGCCATAGAGCAGCGCCTCAGCGGTCGGCGGGCAGCCGGGCACGTAGATGTCGACTGGCACGATGCGATCGCAACCGCGGACGACGGAATATGAATAGTGATAATAGCCGCCGCCGTTCGCGCAGGACCCCATCGAAATCACGTAGCGCGGCTCCGGCATCTGGTCGTAGACCTTGCGCAGTGCCGGCGCCATCTTGTTAGTGAGCGTGCCGGCAACGATCATCACGTCGGATTGCCGGGGCGACGCGCGCGGAGCAAAACCGAAGCGCTCCGCATCGTAACGCGGCATGGACATCTGCATCATCTCGACCGCGCAGCAGGCAAGTCCGAAGGTCATCCACATCAGCGATCCGGTGCGCGCCCACGTGATTAGGTCGTCGGCGGCGGTAACCAGAAAACCTTTGTCGGCGAGCTCGGCATTCATGCCGGTGAAAAAGGAATCGTCCGCCCCCACCGGCTTGCCGGTGCGCGGATCAACAATTCCCTTCGGCGCGGGTGCAACGAGGGTCATGGGCTTATCAATCCCATTCCAGCGCCCCCTTCCTCCACTCATATATGAAGCCGACGGTGAGGACGCCAAGGAACACCATCATCGACCAGAAACCGTAGAGACCGATCTCCCGAAAGACGACCGCCCACGGGAACAGGAAGCTGACCTCGAGGTCGAAAATGATGAAAAGAATGGCGACGAGATAAAACCGCACATCGAACTTCATGCGCGCGTCATCAAAGGCGTTGAATCCGCACTCATACGCGGAGAGCTTCTCCGGATCCGGCTGCTTATATGCGACGATGAAAGGAGCGATCAGGAGCGCAAGACCGATGCCGAGCGCGACCGCTATGAAAACTACGAGGGGCAGGTAGTCCATCAGCAATGCGCTCATCGGCGACCTCAAGCCCGCAGCCCCACTCTACTGGATTGTACGCCCGTCCGGACCCACGCGGCAGCTCGAACGGCGCCGGTTTACCCCGCACAAACAGGCCTTTGTTTGCTGGAATAGCCTCAAGAACGGGAGCGGGCGAGGCTTAGCGCAGCGTGTCGGGAGTGGCAAGCCGACATTGGGCGGCATCCACGAGCGATCGCGTGCGGCGCATGGGGCTTCGATTGACAGGCTGGCGACCGGCCCTCGATAGTCGACTCCGGCGGCGTCAATTGCACAACGGGAAAGATACCCATGGTGCCTCTGCGACAAATCGTGGCCCTGCTCGCGCTCGCAGGCGCGGTCATCACTTCGGCGCCGGCCGCGATAGCCGACGACTATCCCTCGCGCCCCGTCAAAATCATTGTTCCGTTTGGCGCCGGTGGCCCAACCGACGTCTATACCCGCGCAATCGCCGAGGAATTGCGTAAATCGCTGCACCAGCCATTCATCATGGAAAATCGCCCCGGCGCAGGCACAACCATCGGCACCGATGTGGTCGCGAAGTCGCAGCCGGACGGCTACACGCTTTTGATGGTGTCGGGCACCCAGACGGTCAACGAAACCCTTTATGCCCACAAGCCTTACCAACTCATGCGCGATCTCGTGCCAATCGCGCCGCTCATCGATACCGATCTCGTGCTCGTGGTACATCCATCGCTACCGGCAAAAACGCTGGGCGAGTTGCTGGCGCTCGCGCACGCCAAACCCGGCACGCTCAATTACGGTTCGTCAGGACCCGGTTCGAACTATCACATGGCCGGCGAGCTTCTGAAAAACCTCACCGGCGTCGACATCGCGCATGTACCGTACAAGGGTTCGACTGGCGCCCGAAACGATATTCTCAGCGGCCAAATCCAGATCCTGTTCGACTCGGTGCCGACCATGGCGCCGCAGATCAAGGCCGGAATGGTGCGCGCGCTCGGCACCAGTGGAAAGTCTCGCTCGCCGATATTGCCGGATGTCCCCACCATGGCGGAGGCCGGAGTGCCCAGCTTCAACGCGACGTTATGGGTCGGCTTCATGGCTCCCGCGGGCACGCCGAAGCCGATCATCGACAAACTTCACGACGAGATCACCAAGATCCTGCGCCGGCCAGACATCAAGCAGGCGTGGGAAAAAACCGGCGCAACCCCGATTGTGATGACGCAACCCGAATTCAAGAGCTTCATGGAAGCGCAAGTCGCGAAATGGGCGCAGGTCATCAAGACTAACCGCATCACACCAATCAATTAAGATTATCAGCAACGGGTGACGTGATGAACGAGATGAGCAAGCCCGCCATCAAAGGCGAGGATCATTGGACGAGCAAGGACGGCGGCGTGAAGCTGTTCCTGTTTGAAAAGTGCATCGGTGATCCCGCCAAAAGCATCGGCACGATCCTGTTCGTGCACGGTTCGTCGATGGCAGCGCAGCCCACCTTCGATCTTCAGGTACCGGGTCGGCCGGACTCCTCGGCAATGGATCACTTCGCGCGGCGCGGCTATGACTGCTGGTGCGTCGATATGGAAGGCTATGGCCGTTCGACCAAGGATCGCGACAACAACGCTCCGATTTCGCAGGGCGCCGACGACTGCTATGCAGCGGCGCTTTATATCCAGAAACTGCGCGGCAAGCGGCCGTTCCTGATTTACGGAATTTCATCCGGCGCTCTGCGCGCGGCCATGTTCGCCGAACGACATCCGGAGCTGGTTGCGCGCCTTGCGCTCGACGCCATGGTGTGGACCGGCGAAGGCTCTCCCACCCTTGAGCAGCGACGCAAGAAGCTGCCCGAATTCCAGTCAAAAAACCGCAGGCCGATCGACACGGCCTTCATCCACTCGATTTTCGACCGTGATCATCCCGGCACCGCCGAGGAAAAGGTCATCGACGCTTTTGCAGATGCGGTCGTCGCGTTGGACACCTCGGTGCCGACCGGCACTTATGTGGACATGTGCTCGAAGTTGCCCGTGGTGAATCCGGAGAGGATTACTGTCCCGACGCTGATCATGCGCGGTCAATGGGACGGGATTGCTTCGATCGAGGATTTGCTGAACTTCTACGCGAAGCTGCCGAACCCGGACAAGCAATTCACCGTAATGCCGGGCATTTCACACGCGAGCTTTCAGCAGAAGAATTACATGCTGGTCTACCACATCCTCGCGAGCTTCTTCGCGCAGCCAGCACCGATCTATCGCGGCTGACGCATCGTTCCGGGCGAGCGCCTTTGCGCGAGGCCCGGCACCCATACTCCGCAGCCTATCGATAACGAACGGCGTATGGGTCCCCGCTTTCGCGGGGACGACAGTTCTTTAAACGCCCACCTTGTCTGCTAAGTCCGCCAAATCTTTCGCGGCCACGTCGACTTTCACCGTCGGCGCGGGTTCGCCGGTATCGGGTCCATACTCGCCGGGCCGCGCGGTATGGCCGGTGCGCAACCCGCACGCAGCCGCTGCCGCAAGATCGTTGCTGTGCGCGGCGACCATCATGCATTGCTGCGGCTTGAGATCGAGTGCCTCGCATGCAGCAAGGTAGACACGCGGCTTCGGCTTGTAGTCGCCGGCGATTTCCGCGCCCAGAATTGCGTCCCACGGAAAATCATTCCGGCGGGCAAGGTCGACCATCAACGAAATGTTGCCGTTCGACATCGGCGCCAGAAGAAATTTTTTGCGCAGACGCTTGAGTGCTGCCGGCACGTCCGGCCATGCATCAAGCCGATGCCACGCCAGCGTGAGCTCGTTCAGAACATCTTCGGACAAATCGCGCAGGCCGAAACGCGGAATGAAGCGCTCGAGATTGTGCCGGTGCAGCACGTCCAGCCTGCAAAACGGGATGCGGCCCGAGCGGACTTCCTCCATCCCGGGCTGGTATTCACCGCGCCAGGCGCCCGCAAAGGCGAGCCAGTCGAGGTCGTGTCCGAGAGGTCGAAGGATCCGTTCGGCCTCGCGGGCCACCGAGGTGCGCCAGTCAACGAGCGTCCCGAACACGTCAAAAAACATCGCCCGAACGACGGTCATGGATGTCCTTGACGGGCCATTCGCGGACCCAAAATGGCTCCGGCCGGACAACCCGAAATCATGGCTAAGTCATTGATAAAATGGCGGGAGCGACGGGACTCGAACCCGCGGCCTCTGCCGTGACAGGGCAGCGCTCTAACCAACTGAGCTACGCCCCCGCGGGCGTTCGGACGAGTTATAGGCGGCTCAATGCATA
>JBKPRE010000159.1:0-4788 GCA_046734435.1 Pseudomonadota bacterium
CCGGCTGCTGTGGCCGATCAAGCAGAAATACGGCCGCAAAATTTCCTGGGCCGATCTCATGGTTCTGGCCGGCAACGTCGCCCTCGATTCGATGGGCTTCAAGACGTTCGGTTTCGCCGGCGGCCGCGCGGACGTTTGGGAACCGGAAGAGCTCTATTGGGGTCCGGAGGGAACTTGGCTCGGCGACGAACGCTACAGCGGTGAACGCCAGCTCGCAGAGCCGCTCGGCGCCGTGCAGATGGGCCTCATTTACGTCAACCCGGAAGGTCCGAACGGCAATCCGGACCCGATTGCCGCAGCTAAAGATATCCGCGAAACGTTCTTTCGCATGGCGATGAACGATGAGGAAACCGTCGCGTTGATTGCCGGCGGCCACAGCTTCGGCAAGACCCACGGCGCCGGCGATCCGTCGCTGATCGGCCCGGAGCCGGAAGGCGCCGCCCTAGAGGATCAGGGCCTCGGCTGGAAGAGCAAGCACGGCACTGGCATCGGTGCCGATGCCATCACTGGCGGCCCTGAAGTCACCTGGACCCAGACGCCGACAAAGTGGAGCAATCACTTCTTCAAGAATCTTTTTGAAAACGAATGGGAGCTCACAAAGAGCCCGGCCGGTGCGAAGCAGTGGAAGGCAAAAGGTGCTCCTGCCACGATCCCCGACGCCTTCGACAAATCGAAGAAGCATGTGCCGACCATGCTCACCACTGATCTGTCGCTCCGGATGGACCCGGCCTACGAAAAAATCTCGCGGCGCTTCTACGAGCATCCAGAGCAGTTCGCGGACGCATTCGCCCGAGCGTGGTTCAAGCTCACGCATCGCGACATGGGTCCGATCCAGCGTTACCTCGGCCCGCTGGTGCCGAAAGAGACGCTGATCTGGCAGGACCCGATCCCCGCGGTGAATCATCCGCTAATTGACGAAAAGGACGTCACCGCGCTGAAGGCGAAAATACTGTCATCGGATCTGACGGTGTCGCAGCTTGTGTCGACCGCCTGGGCGTCGGCATCGACTTTCCGTGGCTCCGACAAGCGCGGTGGCGCGAACGGCGCCCGCATCCGTCTTGCGCCGCAGAAGGACTGGGAGGTCAACCAGCCGGCCCAGCTCAAGACAGTTCTGCAGAAGCTCGAAGCGATCCAGAAGGAGTTCAATGCTTCGGTCACAGGCGGAAAAAAGGTCTCGCTCGCCGACCTGATCGTTCTTGCCGGAAACGCTGCGGTCGAAAAGGCCGCGAAGGATGCCGGAATGGACGTGAAGGTCCCCTTCATGCCGGGCCGCATGGACGCGTCGCAGGAGCAAACTGACGTCGAATCCTTCGCGCCGCTCGAACCGCGGGCGGACGGCTTCCGCAACTATATCAGCGCCAAGCGGCAGTTCATGTTGCCTGAAGAAGCGTTGGTGGATCGGGCACAACTGCTGAGGCTGACGGCACCCGAGATGACGGTCCTCGTCGGCGGCTTGCGCGTGCTCGGTGCCAACGGCGGGGGGTCCAAGCACGGCGTCTTCACCAAGAACCCGGGCACGTTGACCAATGACTTCTTCGTGAACCTGCTCGACATGAGCACACAGTGGCAGCCCCCCAATGCCAATGGCGTGTACGAGGGACATGACCGGAAGACGAAGGCGCTCAAGTGGACGGGCACGCGCGTCGATTTGATCTTCGGTTCGCACTCCCAGCTCCGGGCTTTCGCGGAAGTCTATGCCTCCGCGGACTCGAAGGAGAAGTTCGTAAAAGACTTCGTGGCAGCATGGACCAAGGTGATGAATCTGGATCGCTTCGACCTGGCTGCGTCGCAGAAGAAGGCGGCGTAGGTCGCGCGCCACGATGCGAAACAAAACGGCCGGGGATTTCCCCGGCCGTTTTTTCTGACGGTTACAATATCATGAAAGATTATTGATCGCCGCCGTTCTCGACGCTGCCGCCGGCGGTCTTAAGCGTTTGCGGATGCGGCATGGCGATGACGTTGTATCCGGAATCGACGAAGTGAATGTCGCCGGTGACGCCGGTCGAGAGGTCTGACAGAAGGTAGAGCCCGGCGCCACCCAATTCCTCGAGCGTGACGCCACGGCCGAGCGGCGAATATTTCTGTTGGAACGCGAACATGTAGCGCGCGTCCGTAATGCCTGCACCGGCGAGCGTGCGGATAGGGCCTGCCGAAATTGCATTGACGCGGATTTTTTGAGGCCCGAAATCGACCGCGAGATAGCGTACCGAGGCCTCGAGCGCGGCCTTGGCGACGCCCATCACATTATAATTCGGCATCGCGCGCAGCCCGCCATTATAGGTGAGCGTCACCATCGCGCCGCCGTTCGGCATCAGCGCTGCGGCGCGTTTTGCGGCCTCGGTAAAGGCGTAGCAGGAGATCACCATCGTGCGGATGAAATTCTCGCGCGTGGAATCGGCGTAACGACCCTTCAATTCGTTTTTGTCGGAAAAGGCAACGGCATGCACGAGGAAATCCAGTGTGCCCCATTGTTTCTTGATCTCGGAAAACACGGCATCGACCGACGCAATGTCCTCAACGTCGCATGGCATCACGAAGGACGAGCCCGCTTCTTCGGCCAGCGGCTTCACCCGCTTGGCCAGCGCATCGCCTTGATAGGTGAAAGCGAGCTTCGCACCGTGTTGTGCAAGTGTTTTCGCGATTCCCCAGGCGATCGAGTGGTCGTTCGCCACCCCCATGACCAGTCCGCGCTTGCCCTCCATCAGGCTGCCGCGCGCAGAGATTTGTTGGTCAGCCATGGCCGCTGGCCCCCGGGGGACGAATGACAGCAGGGACGGGGAAACGAGCTTGTTCATGCGCAACCTCGAATCGGATCGGTAAGAACGCCCCGTCTATGGCGAGGAGACGACAACCCGATGACGAAGGTGATCCCGCCTTACGGCGCTTGGACAAAATGATCATGCATCCAGCCGCTTGAGCACAACGGACGCGTTAGTGCCGCCAAAACCAAACGAGTTTGACAGCACGCAGCCGAGCGCGACATTGTCCTTACGCTCGCGCACGATCGGGATGTCGTCGAACGCGGGGTCGAGATTCTCGATATTGGCACTCTCGCAGATAAAACCGCTCTGCATCATGAGCAGCGAGTAGATCGCTTCCTGCACGCCGGTGGCACCCAGAGAGTGACCGGTGAGAGACTTGGTGGCCGAGATCGGCGGACACTTGGCGCCGAACACCTCGCGGATGGCCTCGATTTCCTTGATGTCGCCGATCGGTGTCGAAGTAGCGTGCGGATTGATGTAGTCGACCGGCATTTTCACGTTCTCCAGCGCCATATTCATGCAGCGCACGGCGCCCTCTCCCGAGGGTGCAACCATGTCGTAGCCATCCGAGGTGGCGCCATAGCCGGCGACTTCCGCATAAATCTTGGCGCCACGCGCCTTTGCGTGCTCAAGCTCTTCCAACACCAGTACGCCGGCGCCGCCGGCAATGACGAATCCGTCGCGGTCCTTGTCGTAGGCGCGCGAAGCTTTTTCCGGCGTGGCGTTGAACTTCGACGACATCGCGCCCATTGCGTCAAACAGCACCGAGAGCGACCAGTCGAGCTCCTCGCAGCCGCCCGCGAATATAAGATCCTGTTTGCCCCATTGAATCAGTTCCGCGGCGTTGCCGATGCAGTGATTCGACGTCGCGCAGGCCGACGAGATCGAATAGTTCACGCCCTTGATCTTGAACCAGGTGGCAAGGGTCGCGGACGCGGTCGACGACATCGCCTTCGGTACGGCGAACGGGCCGACCCGCTTGGGACCCTTGCTGCGCGCGGTGTCGGCGGCCTCGATGATCGCGCGGCACGACGGCCCTCCCGATCCCATCACGATGCCGGTGCGCTCGTTTGAGACTTCCGCTTCCTCCAGCCCGGAGTCGCGGATCGCCTGCTCCATCGCAACGTGGTTCCAGGCAGCTCCACCGCCGAGAAAGCGCATCGCGCGGCGGTCGACGACTTCTTCCGGATCCAGCCGCGGCGCCCCATGCACCTGGCAGCGAAACCCCAGCTCGGCGTATTTGTCTGCGCGAACGATTCCGGATTTCGCTTCGCGCAGGCTCGCCAGCACTTCCTGCGTATTGTTACCGATGGATGAGACGATACCCATTCCGGTGACGACGACACGTCGCATAGTGATATGACCCTTAAGATTCCCGCCGCGGTTTATCGTTGATTGGGCCACAGATTGGCCGCCTGAGGCAATTCCGCAAGGCCCTCCAGGCTCAGGCACTGCCCGGCTGCAAGGCCTCGTCCTGCTTGAACAAACCGACCTTGAGGTCGCTGGCACGATAGATGATGTTGCCGTCCGCGGACAGCCAACCGTCGGCAATGCCAAGCACGAGCTTCGAGCGCATGACGCGCTTGATGTCGATGCCGTAAATCACTTTTTTTACCGTCGGCAACACCTGGCCGGAGAATTTCAGCTCTCCGAGACCAAGCGCCCTGCCCTTGCCTGGCGCGCCGAGCCAGCCAAGGAAAAAGCCGACGAGCTGCCACAGCGCGTCGAGACCGAGGCATCCGGGCATCACCGGATCGCCCTTGAAGTGGCAAAGGAAGAACCAAAGGTCGGGCTTTACGTCGAGCTCGGCACGAATGAGGCCCTTGCCGTGCTCTCCACCCTCCTCGCTGATTTCCGCGATGCGATCGAACATCAGCATCGGCGGCAGCGGAAGCTGCGCGTTGCCGGCGCCGAAAAGTTCGCCGCGGCCGCAGGCCAGCAGATCTTCATATTCGAAGCTATGCCGCCGCGGTTCCATTGTTAGCGCATCACCTGTCTCTTATACACATCTCCGAGCCCACGAGAC
>JBKPRE010000160.1:0-8569 GCA_046734435.1 Pseudomonadota bacterium
CCCTGCTAGCAGGAGAACGGTAATGGCTCCACAAGTTCCAAAGGACTTCCGGCGTGTGATCATCGCGGCCGCGGTGGGCAACGTCATCGAGTGGTACGACTTCTATATCTTCGGCAGCTTGGCCGCCGTCTTGTCGGTCAAGTTCTTCGAAAAATCACATCCGGTCGCCGCACTGTTGAGCACGATCGCACTATTTACCGCGGGCTTCCTGATCCGTCCGCTTGGCGCGTTTCTTTTCGGATGGATGGGTGACCGCATCGGCCGCAAATATACGTTTCTCGTGACGCTGAGCGGCATGGGTCTCGGCACCGGCGCGATCGGCCTAATCCCGACCTATGAGTCGATCGGTCTCGCTGCAGCGTTCACCCTGTTCGCCCTGCGCATGATTCAGGGTCTGTGTCTCGGCGGCGAGTATGGCGGCGCGATCACCTACGTCGCTGAGCACGTCTCCGACGAACGGCGCGGCTACTATACCGGCTGGCTGCAGACGTCGCCGACCCTCGGCATCGTCGTGTCACTCGCGGTCATCATCGGCTGCCGCACCTATTTCGGTAAGGACTTCGACGTGTACGGATGGCGCGTGCCGTTCCTCATCTCGTTCCTGTTGGTCGCTGTCGCGATCTGGATCCGGTTGCAATTGCAGGAGACCCCGATCTTCCGCGAGATCCAGGCCAAGGGGCAGATGACCAAGAACCCCTGGAAGGAGGCCTTCCTCACTGCGAACTTCAAGTACGTCGTGATCGCCACCATCATCGTGATCGGCGAAGGCGTGGTGTGGTACTCGGGCCAGTTCTGGCCGCTCTTCTTCCTTGGCACCGTGTCCAAGGTGGATCCGCTCACCTCCGCCTACATAGTCGGCGCCGCATTGCTGATCGGAACGCCGTCGCTGATCATCTTCGGCTGGCTCTCCGACCACATCGGCCGCAAGCCTGTGATCCTCGGCGGCTTCCTGCTCGCCGCGGTGACCTACTATCCGCTGTTCCTGTGGCTGCAATCGGTGACGCAGCCCGGCAAGATCAACTACCCGATTGCCGTGCTCATCATTGCAATCATGGTGTGCTACGTGGGCATGGTGTATGGGCCGATCGGCGCGTTCCTCGCCGAATACTTTCCCGGCCGCATCCGCTATACCTCGGTGTCGGTGCCCTACCACATCGGTAACGGCTGGGGCGGCGGTCTGGTGCCGTTCATCACAACGGCGGCATTCACCGCAAGCGGCAGCATCGGCCAGGCACTGATTTATCCGATCGCGGTGCCGGCGGTATGCTTTGTGCTCGGACTGATGCTGATGCCGGAGACCCGGCACATGAGCATCTGGAAAGAGACCCACGCCCGAGCTTAGCGAAAACAACGACGTGCGGGACTTCGGTCCCGCACGTTTCTTTCATCAGCGCCCTGCCCCTGCGGCAGGGCGTTTTTTGTTCGCATGCCTAAGCGGATTTCCGGCTGCCGATGAACTGAAAAATGACCTCGCGGCTGTGCGGCCGGCGCCGATGCTCCACAAGGTAGATGCCTTGCCAGGTCCCAAGCGCCGGCTTGCCGGCGACGACGGGCACCTGCAGCGAAACGCCATTGAGCATCGCCTTGACATGCGCCGGCATGTCGTCAGGACCTTCGGTATCGTGAATCCACGGTGCGTCCTCAGGCGCGAGCCGGTCGAGCGCAGCAACCAGGTCTGCTTGCACGTCGGGATCGGCATTTTCCTGGATCGTCAGCGACGCCGATGTGTGACGCAAGTAGATCAGCAAGACACCTTCGCCGGCGCCCGCTTGTTTGACGAAACTGGCCGCATTCTCGGTGATCTCGACAAAGCCCACGCCCGGCGTGTCGACGTGCAAGGTCGCGCTGGCAATCAGCTGCGGCGTGGTTTCGACGATGGTGGACATGCGGCGCGGCATGGACTCGTGGAAGAGCTCAGCTCTTCTGCATCATGTCCTTTTGCACCGCGCTGATCATCTCGACCAGGCGGTGCCAGGTCTTCTCGATGAAGTTGCGGGCGCGCGCGAGGTCCTCGTGGCTAGGCAACTTGATGACGACGTCGTCGTTCTTCCCCGGCGGTGTCAAATCTGCAGGGGGCCGCGGAGGCGGCGGCTCCTTCAGTACTGCGACCTCCCGCCTGACGGCAGCGATTTCGTCCTGCAAGCGTGCAATGTCCGATTTCAGGGTCTGCAAGGCCGCCATATCCGTCTTCAAGGCCGATACATCCGATTGCAGCGTCTTCATGGCCGTCATGTCCGATTGCAGGCGCGCAACATCGGCCTCCAGGCCCGAGCGATTCTCGGGCACGGCCTGGCAGGCCCAGCCGGCCGCCTGCGCACGGCAATAGGCAACCTGGCCGCTTTGTGTGTCGAGCCGCAGAAATCCGTTCTCGATACGATTGAACGTGAACTGGCCACCGCCTGCCGGCGCGGCAGAGCCGTCTTCTTTTGTTTGAACTGGACTCTCGACCTTCGGCGTTGGCTGCGCTTGGGGCACGACCTGGGGCTGCGGTGGCGCCGGCTGATCCTGCGCCGGCGGGTGGGCGGCGCGCTGGCCTTCGACATCGATCACCGCCTGCGCGGATGCGGCCGACGCGGCGCAAACGAGAATCCCGGCTAGAGCGAGCATCGACGCACGCATGTTTTCTTCCTTCGGTTCGACGCTGGGAATTTCCAAGCGTAGCATCGGCGCCATGCACGCCAAACCCAGACGCCAGTTGTCCCCGCAATGCCGTCCGGCAGCGCCGCGACACGGTCGGTCCCGCAGAGGCAAAATCAGACGTTTGCTGCCTGTTATCAAACACTTATGTCGCGGTCCCGTTTCCTTGACTCACATAAATGCCATAAGTATGGTCCGCGCGGCTTTTAGGGCGGCGGAACACGCGAAACCTGAAATCCACGCGAGTCGAAAGCATGGCTGACGGCCCGCGCGGCAATGGTAATCGCAACGAACCGCCGGACGACGAGGCCGCTCTCTCCGCGAGGCTCCAGCGTCTCGGCAACCGGCTCGCAGAGACGAACCGGCCATCCGAAAACGGTTCCGGTCCTCGTCAGGCCGCCGATTTTTCCGGGTTCGCCCGCGGTTTCCGGCTGTCGACCGAATTGGTGGCAGGCGTGCTTGTGGGCGCGGTGATTGGCTGGCTGCTCGATCGCTGGCTGGGCATTTCGCCGTGGGGGCTCATCGTGTTTCTTCTGCTCGGCTTCGCGGCCGGCGTTCTCAACGTGATGCGGGCGGCTGGGGTCGTTCGCGACAGGCAACTGAACGACGACTAGCACTCATGACCGTTGATCCCATCCACCAATTTCAGATCACCAATCTCTTTCCTGTCGTCAAGATCGGCAATGTAGAGATCGCCTTCACCAATTCCGCAGCCTTCATGATGCTCGCGGTTATCGGGCTTACGGTGTTTCTGGTTGGCGCGACGGCCAAGCGCAGCCTGGTGCCGTCCCGCCTGCAATCGGCGGCGGAAATTTCCTACGAATTCGTCGCATCGACGATACGCTCGACGGCCGGCTCCGAAGGGATGAAGTTCTTTCCTTTTGTCTTCTCGATATTCATGTTCGTGCTGACGCTGAACATGCTCGGGCTGATCCCCTATGCATTCACCGTCACCAGCCACATCATCGTCACCGCTGCGCTGGCGATCACGGTGTTCCTGACCGTGTTGATCTACGGCCTGTGGCGGCACGGACTGCACTTCTTCAACCTGTTCGTGCCGAAAGGCGTGCCCATCTACATTCTGCCGCTGATCGTGGCGATCGAAATCCTGTCGTTCCTGTCGCGGCCGATCTCGCACAGCGTGCGATTGTTCGCCAATATGCTTGCGGGACATATTACGCTGAAGGTCTTCGCCGGCTTTATTGTCCTCCTAGGTGGAAGCCTCGGCGCCATTGGCTGGGTGGGCAGCATGCTGCCTTTCGCAATGGTTGTTGTTCTTTTCGCGCTGGAGACGCTGGTCGCTTTCCTGCAGGCCTATGTCTTCGCCATCCTCACCTGCATCTACCTCAACGATGCGATTCACCCGGGCCACTAAGGCTCGACCGGAAAACTAGAAGGAGTTCGTTATGGATCCAGTGGCAGCAAAATACATCGGTGCGGGCATTGCTTGCATCGGCATGGGCGGGGCCGGCGTCGGCGTGGGCATCATCTTCGGCAACTACCTCGCAGCCGCGCTGCGCAATCCATCAGCGGCGCAAGGCCAGTTCGGCAACCTGATCTTCGGGTTCGCCATCACCGAAGCGCTCGGCATCTTCTCGCTGCTGATCGCGCTGCTGCTGCTGTTCGCGCTCTAGAAGACATCCTCAGCCGACGATGGCCGAGCCGACCCACACCGCGAGCACCGAGCACCCTGCGCAGGGCGGGCACGGCGGATTCCCGCCGTTCCAGTCGCAGACCTTTGCCTCGCAGCTTGTCTGGCTGGCAATCGCCTTCGTCCTGCTCTACGTGCTCATGGCCAAGCTTGCGCTGCCGCGCGTTGGCTCGATCATCGAGAGCCGGCAGAAACGCATCGAAGGCGATCTCGCCGATGCGTCGCGCCTAAAGGGCGAGTCCGATGCCGCCGTCGCGGCCTACGAAAAGGCCCTGGCCGATGCGCGCAATCGCGCGCGAGCGATCGCGAACGAGACGCGTGAGCGACAGGCCGCGGAAGCGGAGGCGCGCCGCAAGACACTCGAGAGCCAGCTTAATATGAAGCTCGTCGAGGCCGAAAAGACCATCGCGGCCACAAAGCAGGCTGCCATGGGCAATGTGCGCAGTATCGCCGAGGACGCGACGCGCGCGATTGTGGAACGCCTGATCGGCCAGGCACCCAATGAAACGACCGTCGCGGCCGCAGTCGCCGACGCTCTGAAAGGTTCGTAGTCATGCTGATGGAGGCGGAAACCTGGGTTGCCCTTGCCTTCGTCTTGTTCGTCGGCATGTTGGGCTATCTCGGCGTGCACCGGATGATCACGAAATCGCTCGACGACCGCGCGGCGCGCATCAAGGCCGAACTCGACGAGGCCCGAAAGCTGAAGGACGAGGCGGCGGAGCTGCTGGCCGAATATCAGCGCAAGCGCCAGGCCGCCGAAGGCGAGGCGCAGGACATCATCTCCGGCGCGAAAGCCGAAGCGGAGCGCATGGCCGCCGAGGCCAAGGTCCGGATCGAGGACTTTGTCGCGCGGCGCACAAAGATGGCCGAAACCAAGATCGCGCAGGCCGAAGCGCAGGCTGCCGCCGACGTTCGCAGCGCAGCTGCCGAAGCCGCTATCGCCGCAGCGGAGAAGATCCTCAGTGCCGAGACGAAGGGCAAGCTTGCGGGCGATCTGGTTGCCAAGGGCATCGACGACGTCCGCAACAAGCTGAACTAGCCGCACTGGCGGCTGTCAGGCATTTGCAATCGCCTTGCGCGGCCTCTGGCAGAGTTATCCCCACTATCCAATCTGCGGATGTGCACAACTGCCGGTTCAGCGCCCGGCGCCAATTGCGCGCGGAAGTTCCGTCCCTATTCTTCCCAACTGATTCGTCTGGACAGTGCGTTAGACGGCCGATTTTTTCCGGCCGAGCCATCGGGGGACCCAGTGGTCATCTTCGATTGCAACGGCGTGCTGGTTGATAGCGAGCCGTTGGCAACCGCAATTGTGTCACAGGAGTTTATGCGCGCCGGCTTTCCGCTGACGCCGGATATGGTCGCGCGCTATTTCACAGGACGCCGCCCCGCGGACATGTTCGCCGAGGTGGAGTTCGCGACAGGTCGTAAGTTACCGGCCGGCTTCGCGGCGGGTGTGGCCAACTCGATCCTGACCCGTTTTCGCAGCGAACTGCGCCCGACGCATCATGCCGCCTATGCGTTGTCGTGGCTGCGCGGGCCGAAATGCGTCGCATCGTCATCGTCGATTGAGCGAATCCGCGTCAGCCTCGAAAGCACCGGGCTGATCCGCTTTTTCGAGCCGAACCTGTTTTCGGCAAGCGACATCAACAACGGCAAGCCGGCGCCAGACCTTTTGCTGCACGCCGCCGGCAAAATGGGCGTCGAGCCCGGGACCTGCATCGTCGTGGAAGATTCACCAGTCGGCGTGACCGCCGGGGTGGCCGCCGGCATGACGGTGATTGGTTTCGCCGACGCAAGCCACGCTGGCAGTGACACCGCCAGCCAGCTGCGGGCCGCCGGCGCCTGCGACGTGATTGCGGACCTGCGAGCGCTCAAGCGCGCCATCATCGACCTGCGCGGCTGGTAGCGCCTGGTTCAGCTTTGACGCGGCTTCGGGGCAACGCGAGGCTTCGGTTTCACCGCCGGTTTTTTCTTTTCCTGCGGCGCGCCCAGAGGGTCAAACCCGACGTATACGACATAGGCGTCGATAAGCGCGGCGGGCTGCGGCATTGGAAACGAAATCTCCGGGTCAATGTGCGTGAAGGTGACACGATCGACCGCGTTCACAACTGTCACCTGCTCCCGCGCAAACTTCGACAAGATGGTCTTGGGATTGATACCTTCCTGCACGACGGCGAGCCGAAGCGGCACATCGACTGTACCAGGCCCACCCGCCGGACCGGTGATGACGCGTCCCTCGATGCCAACCTTCATGGTCATGACGCCGGCTGCGACCCGGCATTCGCGAGCCGTGCGAAGGATCGTGACCTGATAACGCAGGTCAAGCGCAGAGGGGTCGCCCTCGCCCGGCTTGCTGCCGATCATTAATGTCGCGGCGCCGCTCCTTACTTCGATGCCGGGGCATTCAACATCGGCGTTCGGATTGGCGGCGGTGCCAGCGTCGCCGGACGTTGCCTTGGACGATGTGCTGAACAGATCCAGGGCAGATGTGCTGAACACGTTGGTCGAGCCGCAGCCCGCCAGACCCAGCGCCAAGCATATAAACGCCGTCGCCCCCGCCGGAACAGTTGACGCCCGTCTGATTCCCTTCACCACGATCCTCGTTCCACTGTGAAGCAGTTCCCCCGGTCTCGTTATAGCAAGTGAAGATCGGCAATCCCAAGGCACCGGTTCAGTCGGTGTCGTCCTTAAGCCGCGCATACAACAGGTGATCCTGCCAGACCCCGTTGATGCAAAGATAACCGCGCGCATAGCCCTCGCGCTTGAATCCGGTTTTCTCAAGCAGGCGAACCGACGCCGTATTGTTCGGGATGCAGGCCGCCTCCAGCCTGTGCAGCCGCAACGTTGTGAAGCTGTAAGGGATCAGCGCGCGCACCGCCGCGGTCATGTAGCCTTTGCGCGCGAAGCGCTCGCCGACCCAGTAGCCGATGCTGCCTGCCTGTGCGACCCCGCGGCGAATGTTGGCGAGCGTCAGGCCTCCCACCATCGCGTTATCTTCGCTTCGGAAGATCAAAAAGGCATAGGCAAGGTCGCTGCGCTGATCCTCGGCATAGCGCTTGAGCCGCCGTCGAAAGGCGCCGCGCGTAAGATCGTCCGACGGCCAGGTCGGCTCCCACGGCACGAGGAAATTGCGGCTGGCTGCGCGCAAAGCAACCCATTCTGCAAAGTCGCCGCTGTGCGGCGCCCGTAAAGTCACGCCGGCGCCCGCGATGCCCGGGATGATCTCGTTGAAGCTGACGGTTCGGAAGAGTGCCATGGATGCAGGGCCGGTCGCGCGGTTCAGGCCGCGCGACGAAACAGACTCTCAGCGATCGCGGCAGTGCTGGCAAGGCCGTTGCCGGGCCCGAGCGCCGCGATCGCGGGCTTTGCGCGGCTGATCAACGCAGCACCGGCGGCACGCGCGCTTCGGATTGTGACGGCGTCGACCTTCGCCACGATCTCGTCGAGCGGAATCGGCCTGCCATAGGCGAGCATCTGCCGCGCCAGTTGCCCGACACGCGCCTCGGAGCTCTCCAGCGCCATCAGCAGCCCCGCTTTCATCTGCGCCTTGGCACGATTGATTTCGGTGTCATTGAGCGTTTCGGTGGCATTGCTGATCTGATCGATCACCACGCGCATCAGCTCAGGCGCATCGGTTTCGTCCGTCCCGGCATAAAGCGCGAACAGGCCGGTGTCCGCATAAGGCATGTGAAAGGCATGGATCGAATAGCAAAGGCCGCGGATTTCACGCACTTCCTGGAACAGGCGTGACGACATCCCGCCGCCCAACACGCTGGTGAACACTTGCAGGCTGTAAAGTTGGTCATCGCGCACCGGCAGCCCTTCCAGGGCCATGGCGATATGGACCTGCTCGAGATCGCGCGCCTCGACACGCGTGCCGCCCCGGAAATTCGCGGGATCGGGCGCCGGCGCCCCGGGCCCCATGAAGCTCGCAAACCGCTTTTCAACATCGGCAACAATGGCGGCGTGATCGACCGCGCCGGCCGCGGCGATGACCATGCTCGGAGCCTTGTAATTCCGCGACAGATAGGCGCGCAAACGCATCGGATTGAATGAGCGCACCGTATCCGGCGTCCCCAGGATGGAACGGCCGACCGATTGTGACGGAAACGCCGTTTCCTGCAGCCGGTCGAACACCAGATCGTCCGGCGCATCCTCGGTCGCGCCGATCTCCTGCACGATGACGTTCTGCTCGCGCTTGAGCTCTTCCGCATCGAATGTCGGGTCCGAGAGAATGTCAGACAGCACGTCGATCGCGAGCGGCACGTCCGCCTTGAGCAC
>JBKPRE010000161.1:0-17000 GCA_046734435.1 Pseudomonadota bacterium
CCATACTGGTCGGTCCACACGCCAAGAGCGATTCGGATCAAGGATCCGCTCAGAATTGGCGTGCCCACCAGCAAGCCAAACTGGGTCTCATTGAGATTGAGTTCGCGCTTTATCTGGATGCCGATGATGGCGAAGATGGTCCACACCGCAAAACATACGGTGAAGGCGATGGTGGACATCCAAAGCGCGCGGCTTTGACCCGCGGCGGCGGCGGCGGTCAGCTTGGTTGGCATGGTGAGTTCCCGGTCAAGGTTTCTTCAACTTGGCGACCCAAGCGCATGCCGGCTTTAACAGCTTTGAGATTGATCAAAAATCGGTGGTATTTGCGATTTTTCATAAACATTTCAATCGCGGATAGGCGGAGCGGCAATTTGGCGCCGTAAACTCATGGCTGCCATGCGTGGGTGCGGCACTATTTCACGGTCTTTTTAACGCACAAATTATGGGGCCTGTGATTCATAACGGTTAAACTTGCGCGTCCTGTGAACAGCTCTGCGATGGAGCGTCAGGCCATGATCGTGATCAAGAACAAGCATGTCGGCGAGGCGCTTCGCCGTGACGTCGTGTTCGTCTGGCACGCCGTGATTGCGGTCGTCTTTATCGGCTTTGCGAGCCTGGCGGTCGCGGCCGCCCTGCTCGATATCATGTCCTTCCGAAATTGATCCCACGCACCGGGTACCGGTGCTCGACGCCGTTGAAGTCTTCGACAACGGCCAGCGCCCCGTCCGGCCCGCTCCGCCGGATGTAGCTCGGGCCAATCGGCGATTTGCCGTGGCCGCCTGGGATGTCGAGCACATAGGTCGGCTGACAGAGGCCGGAAGCGCGGCCACGCAGCTTGCGCATCAACTCCTGGCCAGCGGCAACGTCAGTGCGAAGGTGGCCGGTGCCTGGCGCAACATCGCCGTGATGCAGATAGTACGGCTTGATCCGGCACTCGACCAGAGCACGCATCAACTCGTCCATCACGCCCGCAGTGTCGTTGACACCGGCGAGCAGCACCGTCTGTGACAGCAACGGAATGCCGGCATCGGCCAGCCGCGCGCAGGCGGCGCGTGCCTGTTTGGTCAATTCGCGCGGATGATTGACGTGCACCGCGACATAAGTGGGCTTGCCCTTGATTTTGATGGCTCGCACCAGTTCGGTCGTGACCCGGTCGGGCTCGGCAACCGGCATCCGCGTATGAATACGGACGACCTTGACGTGATCGATTGTGGCAAGGCTTTTCATCACCGCACGCACCCGCCGCGGTGACAAAATAAGCGGATCGCCGCCGGTGAGAATGACCTCCCAGATTTGCTGATGAGAGCGGATGTAGTCGAGCGCAGCCGCCAGTGCAGCCGGCGACAGCCCGGCCGGCTTGTCCGGGCCCACCATTTCGCGGCGGAAGCAAAACCGGCAGTAGACCGCGCAGACATGCGTCAACTTGAGCAGCACGCGATCGGGGTAGCGGTGCACGATACCCTCGACCGGACTGTGAGCCTCGTCTCCGATCGGGTCGGAAAGCTCTTCCGGTTTGTGATCGAGCTCCGCCGCGTTTGGAATGAACTGACGCGCGATCGGATCATGCGGATCGTTTTTGTCGATCAGATCGGCCAATGATTCGGGCAAGGCCACAGCATAACGTGCGGCTACCTTTTCAATCGCCTGCCGGCGCCCGGACGGCACATAACCGTGCTCGCAAAGCTGCGCGGCGGTTCGTAACGTCGTCATAGTTCACCTGCCTTTTGTTATCTCGACCGTAGGCGCCCAGATCACCTGGTCGATCTGCTGTGCGCCTGTTGCCAGCATCACCAGCCGGTCAAAGCCGAGAGCAATTCCACTTGCCGGCGGCATGCCGGCCAAAGCCGCGAGAAAATCTTCATCGATCGGATAGCGCTCGCCATACCGTCCTTCTTTTTCCGTCATCGCCGCTTCAAAGCGAGCTCGCTGTTCCGCGATGTCGCGCAGCTCGCCGAAGGCGTTGGCGAGTTCCACCCCGCAGGCATAGAGCTCGAAGCGTTCGGCGACCTTATCGCTCCCCGGCTTTGCCCGTGCCAGCGCGGCCAGCGGCAACGGATACTCATATAATATGGTGGCGCGGCCGACCCCCAGGTGAGGATCAACGCGCTCGACCAAAATGCGGCTGAAAATGTCAGCCCAATTGTCATTGCCGGCGATAGCGGTCCCTGCCTTCATCGCTTGCGCCGCAAGCGCGGCGCGGTCGCCTTTTCCATTGCGGATCGTCGCCAGGAGATCAACGCCGGCGTGGCGCGAGAACGCCTCGGCGACGGTCAATCGCTCCGCTACCGCAAAAGGATCGACCTCCTTGCCGCGATAAACGAGTTGCGCCGTGCCAGCCGCGCGCGCAGCTTCAGCCAGTAGGCTGGTGCAGTCATCCATCAATGTCTCGTAGGGCTCGTGCGCCCTGTACCACTCCAGCATCGTAAATTCGGGATGATGCAGGGTACCACGCTCGCGGTTACGGAAGACGCGCGCAAACTCAACGATGCGAGTCTCGCCCGCCGCCAACAACTTCTTGCAGGCGAATTCCGGTGATGTGCGCAGATAGAGCTGGCGGCTCTCCCCGCCCGGGCCAACTATATCGGTTGCGAAAGCGTGCAGATGTGTCTCGTTGCCGGGAGACAGCTGCAGCGTTCCGGTTTCAACCTCGACGAAATCGCGTGCCGCGAACCAATTTCGCAGGGCTGCCACGATACGCCCGCGTGCCAGCAGGTAAGGCCTGCGGGCGACATGGCCATCTCGGCTCCAGAACGGCGGGCTTTCCGGCACATTTACCTCTATCGGACGCCATGCGGGAAAGACTGGAATCGGCCGCGAAGATCGCTATGGTGCGCCCCGAAACCGCGGCCACCCGCTGCACATAAGTTAGGGATCATAATCGTGAAGGTCATCGCTTCTTCGCTCCGCAAAGGCAATATCGTGGATATAGACGGCAGGCTCTATGTCGTTTTGACCGCAGAAAATTTTCATCCCGGCAAGGGCACCCCGACAACCCAGGTCGATATGCGCCGGATTTCAGACGGCGTGAAGACGTCGCAACGCTACAAGACCACCGACCAGGTCGAGCGCGCCCATGTCGAGGATCACGAATTCAGCTACCTCTATCAGGATGGCGACGGTTTTCATTTCATGAATCAGGAGACCTTCGACCAGGTCCAGGTGCCCGCCGACGTCATCGGCGACCAGTCGATCTATCTGCAGGAAGGCATGGTGGTGAACCTCAGCGTGCACGAGGGCGTGCCGGTCGCGATCGAATTGCCGCAAAAGGTGACGCTCGAGATCGTGGACACCGAGCCGGTCGTGAAGGGACAGACCGCATCGGGTTCATTCAAGCCGGCCAAGCTGTCGAACGGCGCCCGCACCATGGTCCCGACACACATCACGGTCGGTACGCGAGTCATCGTGAGCACCGCCGACGGGTCCTACGTCGAACGCGCCAAAGACTAGACGCGGACGCTCGCGCGCACTTCCTTCGGGAAAAGATCATCCGGCGCAAGCTGTTTTGCCGTGATCCCCTGCGCATGGGCAAAACGGCAGAACGCTTCCAGCGTCTTGCGGTTTTCGTCGAGCCCGTACGGAAACGGGTCATCGCCGAAATTCTTGCTCCATTCGCTGCCGATTGCGGCGGACCAGGGCACCGGAATGCGTGATGCCGTCAAATCCCGCACGCGTTCAAGGCTTCGTTGCTTGGCTTCATCGAAGGCCTTGAACAGGTTCATCGCTACCCAGGGATAGCGGTCGAACACGGCACGACGCATCGCAATCACGTGCATGATCGGAAAAATCCCGGTCATCGCGTGATAGCGCGCTTCCTCGCCGCGGTATTCCGGATAGAGCCGCACGATCTTTCCGCCGCCTTTCTCAAAGGCATCGGGCACGCGCGCCGAAATCGCCGCATCGACTTCGCCCGACAGCAGCATGGCGGAAATGCTGCTGTCGCGCCGCTGCTCATATTGAATTCCGGCCGGAAGCTTGAACTCGACTTTTTCCTCCCTGCCTGCTTCGTTCATGCCGGCCTGCACCCAATGGATCTTGCGCAAGTCGATGCCGGCTGTTTCCGCCAAGAAGCCGCGCGCAAAGATGCCGGCAGTCTGTGCCCATTCCGGAATGCCGACGCGCTTGCCTTCAAGATCCTTCGGCGTGCCAATGCCCCGGTCGGCGCGCACGTAGAACGCCGAATGCCGGAAAACACGTGACGGAAAAACCGGAATTCCGACGAAGGGCGAGTTGCCCTGGGAGGCAAAGCCAATGAACTTGCCAAAGGACATTTCCGAGATGTCCCACTCCCGGTTTTTAATAAACCTGTAGAAAACTTCTTCGACCGGAAGCACGAAGGCGGTCAGGGTAATGCCCTCGGGGCGGATGACACCATTCACAAGATCGCGCACGTGATCGTAGTCGGTGGTGGCAAGCGTCAAATGCAGGCGCGCGGTACCGCCACTTTCGATCATCTCGGGTTCGCGGTCCGCGCTCGAGGCCGGCGTCAGATTGGCTTCACGCACCGTCATTTCCGTTCATCTCCTTCGTCGGCACGCCGGCCGCACGTTGCGGCGCACCCTACACCGGAAAGCAGCCCTTGTATGCCGGAGTTCGATGCCTTTAACTCCCGCTCCCGGATACTTGGCTGACGGGGCAGAGCGAGGGAAGCGGATTGAAGCGTGTCATTCTCGTCGGCCTAGCGCTGCTCCTTGCCGGTGCAGCGTCCGCCCAGGAACTGAAGAGCCCGCATATCTCGCTCGCAAAGGTCGACTGGGATGCCGCGGCCGCGAGCATCGTCGACAAACCGGCGGGCACGCCGGCCGAGGCCTTCGCCAAGCTCAACACGGCGGCCAGCATCAGCTTCCCGGGAATCGGCGGAAGCTCCGTACCTGTGTTCCTGCCTTACGACGTCGATGCTTTCATCAAGGACCGCGCGGCCAATCCCGACCCTCCGCCGGAAAAAGCCGTCGAGAGCGCCGATCGTTTCATGCGGTCGGGATTTCGGCCGACAAAATTTTTCGTGACCGGCCCGGCCGGCTACGACTCCGCCTTCGCGCTGACGCTTGCCGATGTCAGGGAGCTCTCCGAAATCCGCTACGCTGATCCGGTCTATGTGCTGCTCTCGGGCCTTGCCATGACCTACGAGCTCGACGGCCCGGCGATGTCTGAGGGCGAGCTCGTGAAAGCGCTTCAGGACGAATACCCCGGCATTCGCCGCTACCTGCACGAGTCATACATCCGCTACAGCTTCGAGCGCTTTGGCGTGACATATGTCGCGGCGATCTATTGCCTGGACACGCGGCCGCGCTCGAAGATTCTCACCTGCAAGCAGGCCGATCGCGTCATGGACCGTTTCCTGCGCGCACTCAAGCTCGCCGGCGGATCGCCGGCGCCCGCGTTGGTAAAACCCGAGGCGCTTGCAGTGGACCGTCCCGCCGAGACTTCGAAAGACTTCAGCTATTTCAGTCCCGGTTTCATCATTCCCAACACCGGGCTGACGAAAGACAGCGGGGGCCGCGGCGACTACACCGTCTATGCGCGCCTGCGCTTCCCCCTCAAGAACGCGCCGGCTTTCGCAAATTCCCAGTCATTCAACAACTGGGGCGACTGCGATTTCACCGGCCGATCGGGACGCCCGCGGCGGAAAGACCAGCCCTACGCGTGCAAGGTGAACGGCAGACCACTCGTCTTCAATGAATCCGCGCCCGGCAATTACTCTTATCCATGGCGCGACAATTTCTGTGAGCATCGCCGCTATTTCGTCGGTCAGTGCCCGGGAGGCGAAGGTCATCAGGGTCAGGATATCCGGCCGGGCTCCTGCACGCTCTTCAATGACGGCGCCGACCGCTGCCAGCCTTATCAGCATGAAGTTGTCGCCGCCCATGACGGGTTCATTCTGCGTGCTCGCAAGCAGGAGGCCGTGTACCTGTTTATCAACACACCGGCGATGCATGTGCGTGTGCGTTACATGCACATGAACCCGAACCAGCTCGACGCCGATGGCATCGTCAGCGGCAGGCTCGTGCACGAAGGAGAAGTCATCGGGAAGGTCGGCAACTACAACCGTACTGAGCGCGGCACCACTTATCACCTGCATTTCGATATGCAGGTGCCGACCAAAGCCGGCTGGGTCTTCGTCAATCCGTACATGACGCTGGTAGCCGCTTACGAGCGATTGATCGGCGCACGCGGGACCGAAATCAAGGATGGCGATCCGGCTCCTACTGTCGTCGGCATGCCTCCCGTGATCATGAGCCCCTCTGATCGGCAAGCCGTAGCGCAGAATCCCGTCGTGCAAACGCATGCATCCGCGAATGCAACTGAGAAGCCACAGAAGGCAAAAGAAAAGCCCCACAAGAAGCGCAAACACGTCAGAAAACGGCGCAAGCACGACGACGGCTAGCGACATCCTGCCGATTGCGAGCACACTCCCAGTCACTACAATACCGGCATGGCGCGAATCCATTCGTCCTTTTCCGAGGACTTCAGCCGCCGGTTATTTCTGCTGAGCACGGCCGCTTTTGCTACGAGTCTCTGCGGCATCGCAGTCGCGGCGCAATCGCCGGCATTCGCTCGCTGGGTGGCAAATTTCCGGGCGCGCGCTCTCGCGCGTGGCATTTCGGAACAAACCTATGACCGCGTGATGGGCGCCGTCACGCCGGACACGAGCGTCTACGCCCAATTCAGTGCGCAACCCGAAGTCACTGAATTGATGTGGCAATACATCAATCGGCGCTGCTCGGAGTGGCGTGTCATCACCGGCAAAGAGCGTGCGAAACAATATGCCGCACTTCTGTCACGCATCGAAAAAGACTACGGCGTCGACCGCTACATTTTGCTCGGACTGTGGGGCATGGAGTCGTCGTTCGGCGACGTCATGACCAACCCGAAATACATGCGGCCGATCATCCCCGCCCTCGCCGCCCTTGCCTGGGGCGAGCCGCGGCGCCGAAAGTATTGGGAAGCCGAGCTGCTCAACGCCCTCACGATTGTCGATCGCGGCTGGGCCAGGCCTGAAGAGATGGTCGGCTCGTGGGCCGGCGCGATGGGCCACACGCAATGGATGCCGGAGGTTTGGCTGAACATGGGCGTCGACTACGACCGCGACGGCCGCGCATCGCCTTTCGGCAAGCCGGACGATGCCTTCGCCGGCACGGCGCGTTACCTGGTCGAGCGTGGGAATTACCGGCGCGGTGAACCCTGGGGCTGTGAAGTGAAAGTGCCGGCCGGCCAGACGCGCCTTGCAAACAATCGGACGATGCGTCCTTACGCGAAATGGCACGATCTGGGCGTGCGCCGCGCCGACGACACCGCATTTGCGCGGCCCGGCGACCAAGCCAAGCTCTGGATTCCGGTTGCCGGCGGGCCGGCATTCCTGGTCGGGCAGAATTTCCAGGCGGTCTATTCGTACAATCCATCCAGAAGCTACACGTTGGCACTCTGCCATCTCGGCGACCTGATCAAAGGCGATCCGCCGTTCCGCCAGCAGTTCCCCGGCGGAGAGCGCGCGCCGACCATGGCGGAGGTCAAGGAAATCCAGCGCCGGCTCAACGAGCAAGGCTTCAAGAACGATGTCGACGGCCGCACCGGCAGCGATACGGTGCGGGCGATCATCGCTTACCAGAAAAAGGTCGGCATGGAGCCGGACGGCTATGCCGGCCTGAAACTGCTCGCCCGATTGCGTCAGGGCGCGTAATCCGGTTGGATGCCCGATCATCCGCCCCCGGGGCGGCAGAGGGCGGACAGCACGTGTCGGGCAACAGAAACGAACTCAACAAGAAGCGACCGACCGAGGCTGCGGGGCTGGCTGCCTTCGATCGCCCTGTGCCCGCGGGCGTCAACGCCGCAGGCTTTGGTAGCGACGTCGTAGCCGATGCGCTGCGCGCGACCGACATTCCCTATATCGCCCTCAATCCGGGGGCGAGCTATCGCGGGCTGCACGACAGCCTTGTCAATTATCTCGGCAATGAGCGGCCGCAGATGCTGCTCTGCCTGCATGAGGAAAGCGCGGTCGCGATCGCCCATGGCTATGCCAAGGTCACCGGCACAGCGATGGCGGCGGCGGTGCATTCAAACGTCGGTTTGATGCACGCCACCATGGCGATCTTTAACGCATGGTGCGACCGCATGCCGATGGTCATTTTGGGTGCAACCGGTCCGGTCGATGCGGTCAAGCGCAGGCCATGGATCGACTGGATCCACACCGCGCGAGATCAGGGCGCGCTCGTGCGTGGCTACACGAAGTGGGACGACCAGCCGGCATCGCCGACGGCCGCCCGGGAGGCCGTGCTGCGCGCGAACTGGATCGCCAACACCGCACCGCGCGGCCCGACTTACGTCAATCTCGATGCCGAGATGCAGGAGGGCAAGCTGCAGGACGCCGTGCCGGCGATCGACACCAAGCGCTTCATGCCGCCAGTCGCGGGCGCGGCGCCCGCAACGACGATCAAGCAGGCCGCCGACTTACTGCGGGGCGCGAAGCAGCCAGTGATCCTCGCGGGCAGAACGTCGCGCGATGTCGAGGCCTGGAACAAGCGCGTCGCCCTCGCCGAACGCCTGAATGCGCGCGTTGTCACCGATCTCAAGATTGCCGCGTCATTTCCCACCTCACATTATCTCCATGCTGGCGCGCCCGGTGGCACGGTGCTCGCTCCTGAGGCGGCGGACGCAATCCGCGCAGCTGATGTTATCCTCAGCCTCGACTGGCTCGACCCGGCCGGCACGTTCAAGGCTGTCGGCAATGTCGGCGCCAAAGTCATCCAGGTGTCCGTCGATCATCATCTGCACAATGGCTGGAGCATGGACTACCAGGGTCTGCCGCCGGTCGATGTCTTCATCGACTGCGAACCCGACCTGGCGGTGCCGCCGTTGCTGGATACGCTTGGTCCGGGCCTCGCGCGCGCGGCGCCTGGGCGTGCAAAGGAATTCCCAAAGCCGACCGGAGACAAGCTCACGGTGGACCATCTGGCGACGGTCCTGCGCGAAGCGGTCGGAGGCCGGCCCGCCAGCCTCACTCACGTGTCGCTCTCGTGGAACGGCGCAACCTGGGCCTTTGACCATCCGCTCGACTATCTCGGCTCCGATGGCGGCGGTGGCGTCGGTGGAGGTCCGGGCATTTCGGTCGGCGCGGCACTGGCGTTGAAAGGCAGCGGCCGTATCCCGGTCGCAGTTTGCGGCGACGGCGATTTCCTGATGGGCGTGACGGCGCTCTGGACGGCGGCGCATTACCGCATTCCGCTTCTGATCGTCGTCGCCAATAATCGATCCTTCTTCAATGACGAATTGCATCAGGAACGCGTTGCCCGCATGCGCAATCGTCCGGTCGAGAACCGCTGGGTGGGGCAACGCATTTCCGAGCCCGACATTGATCTGGCCGCCATGGCCCGCGCACAAGGCGCGCAGGGTTTTGGTCCCGTGACCGCAATCAGCGATCTCGCGCCTACCCTTGCGAAAGCCATTGCCGCAGTCGAGGCCGGCGCGGTGGCGGTCGTCGATGTCCGCGTCGAGCCCGGCTATACGGCCGCAACGACCGCGGCGATGACGCGAAAAAGCGAGTAAGGCCATATGGCGTCTGCCCCATCAGCCAATGACGCCATCCTGGTGGCCGACGACATCGTGGTGCGATTTGACACACCCGAAGGCGCGATTACTGCCGTCGACAACGTGTCCCTCAAGGTCAGGCCGGGCGAATTTCTGTCCATCATCGGCCCGTCCGGTTGTGGCAAGTCCACGCTGTTCAACGTGATCGGCGGTTTGCTCGCCGAGCATCAAGGTGTCGTCACCGTCGCAGGCGAGACGATTTCAGGACCGCACAAGTCGATCGGCATGGTGTTCCAGGAGGAATCGACATTCCCCTGGCGGACCGTCACCGACAACGTCGGCTTCCCGCTTGAGCTCGTCGGAATGCCAAAAGCGCAGCGCATCGAGCGCGCCCGTCATTTCATCAAGATGGTTGGCCTCGACGGCTTCGAAAATCGTTACCCTGGCGAATTATCCGGCGGCATGCGGCAGCGTGTGTCGCTCGCCCGCACGCTCGCTTCCGAGCCAAAAATCCTGCTGATGGATGAGCCCTTCGCCGCACTGGACGAGCAGACACGGCTGCTGCTGGGTGACAAGGTGCTGCAGATCCAGCAGCAGCTGAAGCAGACGACGCTGCTGATCACGCACAACATCACGGAGGCGGTCCAGATGTCGGACCGCATCCTGGTGATGACCTACCGTCCCGGGAAGGTGAAACGGATCGTCGACATCAACCTGCCGCGCCCGCGCACATCCGAAATTGTCGGCAGCGAAGCCTTTGGACGGTACGTCGCCCAGATTTGGAGTGACCTGCGCGAAGAAGCGAGCCGTGGCATGCAGGACGAGGAAAAGCACGCGCTCGAGCACCACGGTGCCGCGTCATGACCATCACGGCGGCAGGACAACCGGGACCGCGTTTTGTTCCGCCTGCGCTGGTCGGCGTGGCCGCGCTGCTTGTCGTCCTGCTGATCATGGAGCTGCTGATCCAGTTGAACTTCATCAGCCGCTTCATAGTCCCGCCCCCCTCAGAGATCGTCGCGAGCTTCGGGCGAGTCATCGTCGAAGAACACGTGTTCAGCCGATTCCTGCTGACGCTGAGTGAATGCCTGACGGCCGGTGTCATGCTCACGGTGTTCGGCATCGCCGGCGGCGTGCTAATGCACCGTTTCAAGCTCCTTCAGCAGGCCTGCGAAACCTGGGTCGCGGCCATGGCTGCGGCGCCGCTGGTCCTGGCCTATCCGTTGTTCATGGTGATCTTCGGCCGCAATGCCTGGACCATCATCATGATGGGATTTTTCGCGGCGCTGCCCCCGGTCATCCTGAAGACGATCGAAGGCATGGCGAACACGCGCAAGGTCCTGGTCAATGTCGGGCGGAGCTTCAACCTGACGTCCACCCAGCAGTTCTGGAAAATCATGTTTCCGGCGGCGCTGCCGACGATTTTCGTCGGAGTGCGGCTTGGTCTCATCTTCGCGCTGATCAATATCGTCGGCGTCGAGTTCCTGATCAATTACGGCGGACTCGGACAGCTCATCAACGACCTGGCCGAGCGCTACGATCTTGCCGGCACCTACGCGGCGATCTGCTTCGTGATCCTGGTGAGCGTATTGTTCTTCATGACCCTGGAAAAGGCCGAGCGATGGCTACGACCGATCGATTGACACGGTCCGTGGCGGCGGAACCGCTGGTCAGCCCCGTTACGCTGCTGCGTATCGCGATCATCCTCGCAGTGCTCGCGATTTGGGAATTCCTTGCTCATTCCGGCTGGCTCTATCGGGACGTCGTGCCTTCGCTGTTTGCCATCGGCAAAGCGCTCTATGACCTTCTGTCGCATGGCGATTATTACTTCAACCTCGGGGTGACCGCGGCTGAAATCGGAACGGCGCTGCTGATCGGCGGACTTTCGGGTCTCGCGGTTGGAATCCTGCTTGGCGCCAACCGGTTTTTGTCGAAAGCATTCGAGGCCTACCTTTATTACCTCGGCCCCACCCCAAAGATCATCTTCTTCCCGGTCATGATCATGTGGTTCGGTGTCGGCCCGGGCTCCAAAATTGCGCTCGGCACCCTCTCCTGCTTCTTCCCCGTCGCACTTTCAGTCGCGGCCGGCATGCGGCAGATCGACAAGGTGCTGATCCGGGTGGGCAAAAGCTTTCGTGCCTCGACCTGGCAGATGATTGTAAAGATCTACATGCCGGCGATGCGGCATCCGATCATCAACGGCGTCAGGCTGGGGCTCGGTGTCGCTCTGATCGGCACGCTGCTGGCCGAAACCAAGTTGTCGAACAAGGGGATCGGCTTTCTCATCATCAATGCCTACAGCACCTTCGACATGCCACGCATGTATGCCATGCTGATCGTCTTGTTCGTGCTGGCGATCGGCGCCAATGCCTTGGTGGGCCGTCTCGGCGGCCTCGAAAACATAAAAAGAACCTGACGTTCAAGCGAAAACGGGAGCGACGCATGAAACATGTGGTTGGACTCGCCGCTGCAGCAGTCGCCATAGCGACGCACTTGGCGACACTCACGGCACCGGCCGCGGCCGACGATGTGGTGAAAATGACCATCGGCCAGCGCGGCAACTGGGACACCTCGATCACCCATCTCGGCGAAAAGGCCGGCATCTTCAAGAAGCACGGCCTGCAGCTCGAGATGATCTACACCTCCGGCAGCGGCGAAACCTTGCAGCCCGTGATCTCCGGCAGCGTCGATCTCGGTCTTGCGGTCGGCACGCTCGGCGCCATGGCTGCCTATTCGAAGGGTGCGCCGGTCCGCATCATCGGCGCGCAGGCCACGGGCGCGGCGGATTACTGGTACGCCAAGAACCCCGCCATCAAGACGCTGAAGGACGCCAATGGGCACACCATCGCATTTTCGACCAACGGCTCCTCGACCCACAGCGTGGTGCGTGCCTTCATCGACGAATTCAAACTGACGGCGAAGCCTCAGCCCACTGGCAATCCGAGCGCGACACTCACTGCCGTCATGACCGATCAGGTCGACGTCGGCTGGGCCGCTCCGCCATTCGGCTTGAAGGAAATGGAAGAAGGCAAGATTCACCTGGTCGCGCGCGCCACCGACGCCGCGCTCGTGCGGGGACAGACGATCCGCGTACTGGTGGCCAACGCCGACGCCCTGGTGAAGCGCAAGGAGGTCATCGAGCGCTTCATGAAGGCCTATCGCGAGAGCATCGACTACCTGTACTCGTCAAACCCGCAGGTGATGAAAGACTATGCTGAGTTCGCTAGGGTCTCCGAACCTTTGGCCAAGCGCGTGCGCGACGAGTTCTTCCCCAAGAGCCTGGTCAACCCCGATCAAATCCACGGCCTCGACACTTTGATCCCGGAGGCGGTGAACCTGAAGTTCATTCCTGCTCCTCTCACCAAGGAACAGGTCGCGGAGCTGATTCAGATTTCACCACGCAAGTAAGCCGCAGCCGACAGGTGCCGCCATGACAACCGCCGTTTCCCCGCAAGCCGCTTCCGCGCAAGCGGTCGTGTTACCGAAGAATCGCGGCGCCTATTACGGCGGCGCCTGGCATGAGCCGAAGGCAGGCCGTTTCATCGACACGATCAGCCCCGGCACCGGGCAATCGCTCGGCAAGGTCGCCGACTCCGGCGCCGATGACATCGATGCGGCGGTGGCCACGGCGAAGACCGCATTCGCCGAATGGCGGCGTGTGCTGCCGCTCGAGCGGGCAAAAATCCTGCGGCGGATTGCCGAAATCCTGCGCCAGAACGCCAACGAGCTCGCGATGATCGATGCCGCCGACTGCGGCAACCCGGTCAAGGAAATGGTCAGCGATGCGATGATCGCCGCCGCCCAGATGGAGTTCTTCGCGGGCTTTGTCACGGAAATGAAAGGCGCTTCCATTCCGATGGGTCCGGATGTGGTCAACTTCTCCGTCCGCGAACCTCTCGGCGTGGTCGGCCGCATCATTCCGTTCAACCATCCATTCATGTTCTGCGCCGGCAAATCGGCGGCCCCGCTCGCTGCCGGCAACACGGTGGTGGTGAAGCCGCCCGAGCAGGCGCCGCTGTCATCGCTGCGCCTGGCCGAATTGATCGGCGGCTTGCTGCCGCCGGGCGTCTTCAACGTGGTGCCGGGCGGGCGCGAGGCCGGGCAAAGGCTCGCCAGCCACCCGGACGTCGCCATGATCGCCCTGATCGGCAGCGTGCCGACCGGCCGCGCGGTGATGAAGGCCGCTTCGGATACGGTCAAGCGGACGATGCTCGAGCTTGGCGGCAAGAACGCGCTGATCGCCTATGGCGATGCCGACCCGGACGAGGTCGCAGGCGCCGTCATTGGCGGTATGAATTTCACATGGTGCGGCCAGTCCTGCGGCTCCACCAGCCGCGCCTTCATCCATGAGGCGATCTACGACGCCGTAGTCGCGCGCGTGAAGGGGAAGATCAAATACTACAAGCCCGGAATCCCGACTGATCCCGCGACCACCATGGGCGCGATCGTGTCAAAGCAACAGTTCGACCGGGTGATGAGCTTTATCGAGTCGGCCAAAAGTGAAGGCGCACAACTCATCACAGGCGGCGGGCCTCCGGCCGATCCGGCTCTGAAGGGCGGTTTCTACATTGAGCCGACCGTGTTCGCCGTCACCGACAAGAACAGGATCGCGCGCGAAGAAATTTTCGGGCCTGTGCTCGGCGTCTTCAAATGGAGCGACGAGAGCAAGATGCTCGCGACCGTGAATGCGGTCGAATACGGCCTCACCGCCTCGATCTGGACCAACGACCTGTCAACCGCGCATCGGACCGCGCTCGCGGTCCAGGCCGGTTATGTCTGGATCAACGAGGTGAGCAAGCACTTCCTCGGCGCGCCCTTCGGTGGCTTCAAGCAATCGGGCCTCGGGCGCGAGGAATGCTTCGAGGAGATGCTCGCCTTCACGCAGGAAAAGAACATCCACGTGAAGCTGAAAGCACCGAAGGCCTAGGCCGGCGGATCGAAGCCGGCGTGGGCCCAGGCCTCACGGTGGGCCGGGTCGCTCATGAATTTGATAAACGCCGCGGCAGCGTCGGGCGCCGGGCTCGCCGTGGTGACCGCAGCGCCATAGATGGTCGTGAGTTGGATCGCGGCGGGTAAAGGACCGACTACGGTCAGACCCTCGGTGTTGACGACCTCGCTTTTCGGATAAAAGCCGATCTCGGCCTCCCCGCTGGCAACAAGCTGCACGCCGCCCTCCAGCGCCGGGCGGTGAATAATCTTGCCCTTCATGGCGTCGGCAATGCCGAGCTGCTCGACCAGTTTCCCCATATGCGTACCGCTCGGCGTGGCGCCGGGCGTCGCATGGGTGATGGCGCGGCTGTTGAGCATCGCCTGCTTGACCTTCTCGGGGGTCGAGAAATCCGGCTTCGCGGCTCCCATGCGCACCACCGCATTGATGGGCACGAGGCCGAGGACCGCACGGCCTTGCGCGCGCACGACATTCTCCTTCTGGTAGCCGTCGAGAATATTCGTCGGCATCACCAGGACATCGGCTTTCTCGCCGGCCGCGAGCTTGTCGCGCAGCGCCGACATGACCGCGAAGACGTAGTCGACCTTGTGGCCCGACTGGCGCTCGAACTGCGGCGTCAGTTGCAGAAAGATTTCCTTCGGCGCGCCGCCGCTCTTGATGCGAATTGTGGCCATTGCAATGTCCTAAAGCTTGAAGGTCTCCAGCGTGCCGGGGTGGAACATCTCCTCCACCGTCACCAGGCGCGGCGACAACCCTTGCGAATGATGGTGATGCAGGAAGCTCTCCAGCGTCTTGCGATTGGCGGCAACGCCATAGGACCAGAAGTCGTCACCCATCAGCGCACGTGCTTCCGAAAGCCGTTCCTCGATGAATGGCAGCGTCACTTTTGTTGCCGAGGTGTCGCTCAATTGGTCGAGCGCCGCTTTCTTGGCCTGCTCAAAAGCCTTGAACACGGCCCCGGGCAGCCAGGGATGCTTCTCGGCCAATGTCCGCCGCACGCCGACGAGGTGCATGATCGGGAAAATGCCCGTGCGCTTGAAATAGTCCTTGGCGGCGGCAACCGGGTCGGGAAACAGCCAGCCGACATGGGGCGTATCCTTGGGCAGCGACGGCGGGCGCGGGGCGATATAGCCATCGATTGCGCCATCCCTCAGCAGCGCGGAAATCGACTTTCCCTTCGGCGCGTCCTCGAGCTTCACGTCGGGTGGCAGCTTGATGCTGATCTTTTCCGGCCGGTCGGCATCCTCGATGCCGCCGCGCAGCCATTGAATATCGGACGGCTTCACGCCGTGATCGTCCTGAAGGATCGCGCGCGCCCAGACATTGGCGGTGAGTTGATATTCCGGCAGACCGACTTTCTTGCCTTTCAGATCGGCCGGCTTCTTGATGCGGTCGGTCCGCACATAAATCGAGGTATGGCGGAAGGCGCGCGACACGAAGGCCGGCACGCCGACATAGGGACAGTTGCCCTGCGCGGTTTTCACCGTGAAGCTCGACAACGAAAGCTCGCAGATGTCGAATTCGGCCTGCCGGAAGGCGCGGAAGAAAATTTCTTCCGGTGAAAGCGTCATGCAGGCCGGCTTGACGCCGTCGATCTGCACGCTGCCGTCGATCAGCGCCCGCGTGCGGTCGTATGGGCCGACGGCGACGGAAAGATTGAGCTTGGCCATGAAAAACCCGGCTAACTAAAAACCCCGGGCTTTCATAGGCGAAATGACGCCAAGGCGCTACTGCGCTCCTCGCTTTTGCGTCTTCTCGTCCGGGGTCACGTCGATTGACAGCGCGCGCCCGGTGATCGCCGCCGGCCCCCCGCAATCCTTCATGCAGGGATCTGGATTCCAGAAAGCTTTCTCGCTCGTTTCGCGATCGTCGTCGAAGAAGCCACCGCTGTTCGGCATTTTGACCTGCGCCCAGGTCTCCTTCGACAGCACGAAATTGTCGTCAACGATGTCGTTAAGATTGAGCACGTAGGCGACCACGGCATAGAGCTCGTCATTGGTGAGCGACTCCGCATCGCCGAACGGCATCGCGCGACGGATATAGTCAAACGCGCTGGAAAGATACGGATAGTACGACCCGACCGTCTTCACCGGGTCGTGTGTGGCGAGCGTGCCCTTGCCCTGCGCGATCTGCGGCCACCGCCCGGCGCTTTCGCCGAACTCGCCATGGCAGGCGGCGCATTTCTCCATATAGACCTTCTCGCCATCCTTCACCGAGCCGCGGCCGGGCGGCGCGCCCTGCCCGTCGGGCCGCACGTCAATGTCCCAGCCGGCAAGCTGCTCCGGGCTCGCCACATGCCCGATGCCGTAGTTGCGCGGCGTCTCAGGCTTGTTCTGCGCGAGCGCAAATCCACCTAGCGCGAGCAGCAACGCGAGGACGATCGACGGTCTAGCCGACCTCGACATTCTCGACCTCCCCGTCCGGCCGTAGCGCCCAGGTCTGGATGCCGTTGTTGTGGTAGATCGAGTTCACGCCCCTGATCTTGCGCAAGGCCTCCTTGCTCGGCTGCACATAGCCCGTCTCATCCATGACGCGA
>JBKPRE010000162.1:0-24534 GCA_046734435.1 Pseudomonadota bacterium
AGCATATCGAGAAAATGCTGGCAGAGATCGACAAGCCCATCGCCAAGCGCGGCTGGCTCAAGGCCATTCGTCCGCTGTTGCAATCGGCGGTGCCGAGTATGCGCAAGGACGATCCGACCGCTGGCATTGCCAACATCAAGCTGCCCAAGAGCAAGGGCCATCATTCGTGGACGGATGACGAGATCGAGCAGTACCGCAAGCACTGGCCACTCGGCACACAACAACGGCTCGTGATGGAATTTGCGTTTGAGGCATTCTCGCGGCGCGGCGAGGTCGTTCGCATCGGCCCGCAGCACGTCAAAAACGGGCGCATCCGAATCGAGCGAACACACGGCAGCAACGACGTTGACATGGAGACGACGCCGGAATTGCAAGCAGCATGTGACGCGATGCCGAAAGATCACCTCACCTACATCGTGACGGCCTACGGCAAGCCGCGCTCGAAGTACGGCCTCGGCAACGACTTCGCGAGGTGGGCCACCGAGGCCGGATTGCCGTCCCGCTGCCGATTGCACGGCCTCAAGAAAGCCGCCATGCGGCGCGGCGCCGAGAAGGAGCTAACCACGCAAGAACTCATGGGACTCTCCGGGCACAAGACGCTGGCAATGGTGGAGCTTTACACCAAAGGCGCCGACCGCAAGCGGCTGGCCGATTCCGGCATCGCCAAGCTACGAGGCCAGAGCGAGAACGTCGATGCTACAAACACGGCGACCCAATTGCACAAACACGGCGCTAAGGCATTGAAAAATAAAAGGTGAGAAAATGGACTGGCGGTCCCGAGAGGAGTCGAACCTCCGACCTTCGGTTTAGGAAACCGCTGCTCTATCCTGCTGAGCTACGGGACCATCCGTTTGAACTATAAGCAATTTTGGCGTGCGGCAAGCCTACCAGCGTTTTGTCGCCCGAGTCCCAGCGAATGACGCTTACGCCCAAGATTTGATTGGCCGGGCCGACTAGACGCGCGGCGGGCGGAGCTCGGGGGGCCAATGATCAGACTACATCAGCAAAAAGGCATCGCATTCATTGTTGCGGCGGCAATTCTGCTTGCCACCGCGGGTATGCTTGCCCTGACACAGTCACAACCGGCGCCGGCGCAGGACCTCCAGGCCATCAAAGCCGATTACCGCCGCCCCGCCGCACTTACGGTCGAGAACAAGGCGCTGGCCAATCTCGGCCGCGATCTCTTCTTTGATACCCGCATCTCTGCGACAGGCAAGACGGCCTGCGCGACCTGCCATTTTCCCGAACTGGGCTATGTGGTGACCGATGCGCATCCGATCAACGATTCAGGCAAGCCAACATCGCGCAAGTCGCAGCCGCTGATCGGCCTCGGCTACGCCGGCAAGGCGCTGGTTGGCTGGGACGGGCGCAGCGCAACCCTCGAGGCCCAAGCAAAATCTTCGATTGCCACCGGGTCGATGTCGATGCGTGAAACCAGCACGCCGGTAAAGGTCGAAATGATCGAGGAGCGTGTGAAATCGGATTCCGGCTACGCCGCGAAATTCAACGCCGCTTTGCCGGGCCGGCCGATCGATGTCGATGCTATTGCAACAGCGCTGGCGGCGTTCGAACGCACGCTGGAGCCTGCGATGACGCCCTTCGACCGCTGGGTCGCCGGCGACGAGACCGCAATCAGTGCCGCCGCCAAGCGCGGCTTTGCGCTCTTCAACGGCAAAGCCGCGTGCGTCGCCTGCCACAATGGCTGGCGATTCACCGACGACCAATTTCACGATATCGGCACCACCACGACCGATAAGGGGCGCGGCAAGGTGGCTAAGGACGAAACGCTGAACTTCGCCTTCAAAACCCCGACGCTGCGTTCGGTTGCGCTACGCGCGCCGTTTATGCACAACGCATCGCTCGCGGCGCTCGACGATGTCATGCGCCACTACGAGAAAGGCGGCATCGACCGGCCCAGCCGTTCCCCGCTGCTTGTCCCAATTCAGCTCAGCGATGCGGAACGCCACGACCTGGTCGCGTTCATGGAGACGCTGACGGGCGACGGCGAGGGTTCAAAGCCGCGACACTAACGGCGTGCGCAGATCAGTCGATTTTCGCTCCCGACGCGGCAACAACATCCTTCCACATCGTTCGCTCCTTGGCCGCATAAGCCAAAGCCTCTTCGGGCGTGCTGGACAGCAGGCGCGCGCCGCCCACTTGAAACCGTTTCTGAATCTCGGCGTCGGCAGCGATCTGCTTCATCGCGCCCGCGATCTTGTCGATGATCGGGCGCGGCGTTCCCGCCGGAAACACGAAGGCCGCCCAGGAGGTCACGACGAAATCCTTTATGCCGGCCTCGCCCATGGTCGGCACATCCGCCATCGTCGGCCAGCGCTGCGCCGCGGTGACGGCAAGTGCGCGCATTTTCCCCGAGCTGATCGCGGGAAGATAAGAGGTGAGATTGTCGATGGCGAAGTTCACGTCACCGGCGAGCATCGCCGGGATGGTCTGCGCGGCGCCGCGGAAGGGCACGTGCACGGCGTCCAGCCCCATGCGTTTCACGAACATCACGCCCGACAGATGCGGCGAGGTGCCGACACCCGGGCTGCCGTAGCTGACGCGGCCTTTCTGTTTTGCCCAGGCGATGAACTCGGACACCGATTTCGCCGGGCAGTGGTCGGTCGCGACCACGAAGACGTTGGGCAATTCCCAAGTCAGCGACGCAGGGATCATGTCGCGTTCGGCGTCGTAGGGCATTTTGCTGTAGAGATACTGGTTGATCGCGAAGTGACCGATGGTGGCGGCACCAATTGTGTAGCCGTCGGGCGGGCTGCCGGTGACCGCGGCGATGCCGATATTGCCGCCGGCGCCGGGGCGGTTCTCGATCACAAAAGGCTGACCGAACATCTCTTTCATGCGCTCCGCTAAAATGCGCGAGAGCACGTCGGTCGAGCCGCCGGCCGGGTAAGGCACGATGATGCGCACGGGGTGGTCGGGCCAGTTGGATTGCGCGCGGGCGCCGGTGGCGGCAAAGGCGCCGGCCGCGGCGATCGAGGCAAGCACGGAACGGCGGTTTGGCAGGGCACGGCACGGTGTCATCGATCGTTCTCCCCCGGCGGCAGGATGTTATGGCCGCCTTAAACATTCTAGCCTCTCATAAGCCTGTCATGGTGCCGCCCATCCTGTCGAGGCGCCAAATCCGGCGGTTCCCCGTGATGATCGTGTCCGTAGCGTCCCGCCTTAGCTCGCAACCGCTGCAACGGCATTCGTGTCCCACGCGACGGCCCAGGAAGCCTGCAAGCTTCCCGGTCTCGGCACGGCGACCGTCGCCAGCGTGCGCGACGGGCGCACGTTGCTGCTCACCGACGGACGCGAACTGAGGCTGGCCGCGATCGAGGTAAATGATGCGAGCCGCACCGCGCTGACCACGCTCGCCGCCGGCAAGGTGTTGCGGTTGGAAAAGCTTGGGCCTGAACAGGACCGCTACGGTCGCGTGGTCGCTATCGCCTATATGGACGAGGCGCATGAGTCGCTGCAGCAAGTGATGCTGGCGCAAGGCGAGGCGCGCGTTTCGGCTCGCGTCGGCGACCGCCCCTGTGCGGAACTGCTGCTGAAGGCGGAAAGCGCGGCCCGCGCTGCCGTGCGCGGCCTCTGGGCCGACCCCAATTTCGCCCCTTTACCGTCACACGATGTTACCCGCATTACAGCTGTTCGGGGTCAGTTCGCCCTTGTCGAGGGCAAGGTCTTGTCGGTGCGGGAGAGCGGCGCCACAATATATGTTAATTTCGGACGGCGGTGGACGCAGGATTTCGCGGTCACCATCCTCAAGCGTCATCGGCGAGATTTCGCGGCGCCGAACATCGACCCGAAGGAACTTGAAGGCCGCAGGATCAGGGTGCGAGGCTGGGTGGAGCAGCGCCGTGGTCCGATGATGGAAGTGTCGGTTCCTGAACAGATCGAGGTCGTCAGGTAACGTAGCGTCGGTGGGTCATGGGGGGACAATCGGTAGTCAAGGTGACCCGTAGGCTCGGCATCGCAGCCGCGCTTGCCGTCCTGCTCGCCGGCTGCACCAGCTCGTCCGGCGACCGTTTCGTTTCGCTGCCGATGCCGAAAGCCACCGCGCCGACCCCGCGCGAGCCGGCGGCGCAGCGCGAGAACGCGCGCATCCTGGCCTCCTACGGCGGCACCTATGACAATGCGCGCCTGCAGGCGATGATCGAGAAAACGGTCGACCGCCTGGTGGCGGCGTCGGAGCGGCCGGACCTCAAATTCAAGGTGACGATCCTCAATTCGCCGGCGATTAACGCTTTCGCGCTGCCGGACGGCCGCCTCTACATCACGCGCGGCCTGATAGCCCTCGCCAACGACAAGGCGGAGCTCGCGTCCGTGCTTGCGCATGAGATGGGGCATGTGATCGCGCGCCACGCAGCCATCCGGGAGGAACAGGCGCGACAGGTCGCGATCATCGGCCACGTGGTAAGCGACGTGCTCAGCGATCCGCAGGTGGGCGCGCTGGCGCTCGCCAAGTCGAAGCTGACGCTCGCCGCCTTTTCGCGGGCACAGGAGTTCGAGGCTGACGGGATCGGCGTCGGAATCTCGGCGCGCGCCGGGTTCGATCCCTACGGTGCGTCGCGTTTCCTGTCCGACATGCAGCGCAATGCGGATCTCAAGGCAAGCGACGGCGCCGGACCGCGCGGCGTCGATTTCCTCTCGAGCCATCCGGCGACGCCCGAACGCGTGAAGAATGCGCTCGCCAATGCACGCCAGTTCAGTGGCCCCGGTCGCGGCGAGCGCGACCACACCGATTATCTCTCCGCCCTCGACGGCCTGATCTACGGCGAGGACCCGAGCGAAGGGTTCGCGCGCGGCCGGCACTTCCTGCATCCCAAGCTCGGCTTCAGTTTCGTGGCGCCACCTGGCTTCACGCTCGACAACACCGCCCAGGCGGTGCTCGGCCTCAAGGACCGAGGTGATGAAGCGTTGCGTCTGGACGTGGTGAGCGTGCCGGCTGAGCAGTCGCTGCCTGACTATCTCAAATCCGGCTGGATGGAAAATGTCGATCCCGGCAGCGTCGAGGAGTTCACGGTCAACGGATTCCCGGCGGCCACCGCTGCCGCGAGCGGCACCGGCTGGGCCTTCCGGCTCTTCGCCGTACGCTTCGGCAGTGACGTCTATCGCTTTATTTTCGCCGCTAAAAGCAGGACGGAGCAAGCCGACCGCGCGTTCCGTGAGTCGGTAATGACTTTCCGTCGCATGACGCTGAAGGAGAGCGAGCAGGTGAAACCGCTGCACCTGAAGATCGTCACAGTCGCGCGGGAGGATACCGTCGAGAAGCTCGCGCGCCGCATGGGTACGTCAGACCATTCGCTCGAGCGCTTCCGTGTGCTCAACGGATTGGGCGCGCACGACCGCCTGAAGCCGGGCGAAAAGGTGAAGCTGGCGGTTGAGTGACCGCAGTAGCCGAAACTCAGCTCTCGCCACCTTCGTAATTAATCGTGAACTCGCGCGGTACGTCCGGGCCCCAGAGGTAGAACGAATCTTCCGGCTTGTGGTCGGCGGCTGGCCAGCGCTCGTCCTTCGGAATGTAGTCGATGTCGCAGGAATATTCCGAGAAGCTCCCCCACGGATCACGCACGTAGTGGAAATAGTTCGAGCCCAGCACATGGCGGCCGAGGCCCCAGCCCTTGGTCCAGCCTTTGTCGTGCATGCGCATGGCGCCGAGGCCGATGTCGTTGAGGCTGGCGACGTCCCAGCTGCAATGATGGAAACCGGGCGCGCTCGACTTCACCAGCGCGAGCAGATGATGGTCGCTGCCATGGATGCCGTGCATGAAGGCGACGAGATCGGAGGCGCGGTCCGACAGGCGTAAGCCAAGCGTGCGCTCGTAGAACTTGATCGACTCCAGTACGTCGCGCGTGAAGATAAGAACATGCGACAGGCGGCGCGGCCGCACCGGTGATGCTTCCGCGCGCGTACCGGCACCGGGCTTGCCGGCGGGAACGGACACCCACTGACTCTCGGACTTCTTGTCGGGCGACACTTTCGGCCCAACCTTGACCTCGATCAGGACGTTCTCGTGGTTGCGGAACCAGAACCCGTTGCTCTCAAATCCGGGCGGTGGATCGATCAGCTTGACGCCTTGATCCTCGATGCGTGCCTTCAGACGTGGCAGGTCATCGGCGTAGCAGCCGAACGTCAAATGATGCAGCGCTTTGGTCTTGACGCCTTCGACGACAGAGCCCCAGCGATGATCGTGGCCGAAGGTCTTGATCGCGAGCGCGTTGCCATCGCGCCGTACGTCAAGACCGAAATTGCCGTAGAAATCCTGCGCGACCGAGGCATCCGGAACGGCGAGAACGAACTGGTCGAGCGAATGCACGCCGAGTGCATCGGCTTCGGTGGTCGGCGCGACATAGCCGCGGATAGCGGTCATCACTCACTCCATTAAAGTTCAAGTAAGGCCCCTTCTCGAAACCTTTACGGCATAAACGGAATTGCGCCAATCGGACGCGGGCTGCATTTTGCCCTGGCGGTCAATGGCACGCGACATCAGTACCGCCTCCCCTGTATCACTGGCATCCCAGACCGCGCGGAACTTCTGCCAGCTCCAGCCGCTTCGCGGCTCGAGATCCGCAGCGCGCCAGCTTTGCCCACCGTCCACCGATACTTCGACCCCCACCACACCGCCGTCTGCCCACGCCCAACCCCAGATTTCAACACCGCGTGGCCCCACGTGGGAGTCCGGCACGGGGCTGACAATGACCGACTCCGGCGCAACCTGCCACACCGGCCGCGTGCCGGCGCCGTCAGGATCGTTGTAGAGAAGCGTCGTGAAGGGTCCATCCGCACGAGCATCCGCGAGATGCAGCCGCGACAGCCATTTCACGCAATTGGTGCCGTAGAACCCGGGTATCAGCAAACGCAGCGGAAAGCCGTGCTCGGCATCCAATGGCTCGCCATTGATCTCGTAAGCGAGAAGAACGCCGCCGCCTTGCAGGCGATCGAGCGGGCAATCCTTCAGATAGGGGCCCGAACGGATGCCGTCGTATTCTCCGTGATCGAGTCCGTATGACCACAGAAAACGTGCTTCAGGCAAAATTCCAAAAGAGTCGAGCAGCGTCTTGAGATTGACGCCACCCCAAACGACATTTCCGACCCTGCGCGTGGCGATTGTCGGATTTGATGGATATCCGGCGCATTGATGGAAGGACTCGACCTCAATTTTCGGCATTTGCCGGATCTGGTCGAATGTGAACGAGGCCGGTTTGCGCACCAGTCCGCTGACACGCAGCGTCCACCCGCTCACGTCGATGCGCGGAATACCGACATGCGCGAGCACGAAGAGATCGCGTTGTGCGGTTAACTTGCTCGTCATCTGATGCGGCAACAGCGGCACGCGGCGGAACGTCCGCGGCGGGTCCATCGTGACGGCGGTATCCTGCATGGCAGCGTCCAGCCAAGACTGACGTCGTATCCCTTCTAGCACGCCACCAAATCAAAAAGCCCGGCATCGCTGCCGGGCTTTAATTTCGTTCGGCGGGATACAGCGACTTAGGCTGCTTCTTCCTCGACGCCCTCTTCGGGAGTTGCCTCCTCGGCCGGCTTGGGACCGCGGCGCGGACCCTTGGCGAGTGCCGCCTCGATTTCTTTGATCGCCTCGGTCTCGGTCACCCGCTGCACGGCAGCGATCTCGCGAGAGAGCCGGTCGAGAGCAGCTTCGTAAAGCTGCCGCTCCGAGTAAGACTGCTCGGGCTGGGTCTCCGACCGGTAGAGGTCGCGCACGACCTCGGCGATGGCAACGATGTCGCCGGAATTGATCTTGGCTTCGTATTCCTGCGCCCGGCGCGACCACATGGTGCGCTTGATGCGCGCACGGCCCTTGAGAGTCTCGAGCGCGCGCTTGACCAGCGGCCCTTCGGCCAGCTTGCGCATGCCCACCGACACGATCTTGGCGGTCGGAACCCGCAGCGTCATCTTGTCCTTGATGAAATTGATGACGAACAGCTCGAGCTTCGCGCCAGCAACCTCCTGTTCCTCGATCGCCACGATCTGACCCACGCCGTGGGCCGGGTAAACGATGAACTCGTTGGTCTTGAAACCTTGTCGTTGGGTAGTCTTCTTATTGCTGGGCATTCCGGGCATGACTCCTTCACCGGCCCCTTTGCGGGCGCCGGTCATCTTGGCTGCGGGAGCCCCGGCACGGGCGGGGCCGCGCGAGGCATGCGGGGTCCGCCGCGCGACGGCAGACTTTTTCGGCCCCCGGCTCATGCCGGTTGACCCTTTCTTCGATTTATGACGCGATTTTCCTGCCACTGCTCACGCGTGGATCGCACGCCCTCTGATCTGGGAACCGGGGAACCCAGCCACCGAAAAATAAGGCTCCCGAATGGGGAGCGTACCGGTGGCGGCGTCGTTCCTGTCCATTTTTTACATATATAGCACATTTTTCGGCAGAATCAAAGCGTTATGGGGCGCAAACCCGCCATTCCGCGGACACAATCCGGCGATTTTCGCGAATCGGTTAACGCTCTTCGACGGACTCGGCCTGAAGGCCCTAGCCAGATACCGGACGGAGGGCTCAGTCGCCAGTTCCCGAGTTCGGCGAGAAGAAGTTCTTGAACTTGTCCGGAACGCCCTCCCAGTCCTTGGCATCGGCAGGGGGTTCTTTTTTGACCGTGATATTTGCCCAGGTTTTTGAGTATTCGGCGTTGAGTTCCAGCCACTTCTCGAGGCCTGGCTCGGTATCCGGCTTGATCGCATCGGCCGGGCATTCCGGCTCGCAGACACCGCAGTCGATGCACTCGTCAGGGTGGATGACGAGCATATTCTCGCCCTCGTAGAAGCAGTCCACCGGACACACCTCCACACAGTCCATGTATTTGCACTTAATGCAGCTTTCGACGACGACGTAGGTCATTCCCCACTCCGGACAACTTCTAGCGGACGCTGCCTAACGTAATGGCAGATAGGCCGCAACCGCTCTGCGCGCCACAAATTGGGCCCGTCAGGATCGGCCGGACCGGGAAACCTTAGAGGCCTCCGTTACCCCGGTGCAGGCCCAGGTCCCGGAACTTGTTGTCAAATCCCGGTAAAGCGCGCGGGCAGCCGGCGCGTTACCCCGCCGCCCGCAAATCCCCTCGACCCGGAGCACCCGCACAGACCGGTCGAGGGCGAGCGTGACCACGTCGCCGACCCGCACCGGGTGGGCGGCGGCGGTCATGCGCTTGCCGTTGAGCCGCACGAAGCCGGCTGTCGTGAGGGCGGCGGCATCAGTGCGCGTGCGCACCATACGGGCGTGCCACAGCCATTTGTCGATGCGCTGACGATCGAGGTCTTTCGGTCCGGCGCTCAAGACGGGTCTTTGCCGCTCTGCTCAAGCTGCTGTTTGAGTGCGGCGAGTTTGGCAAAAGGTGAATTCGGATCAGGCTGCTTGTCGCGGCCGCCAGAACTGCCGAAGGGCTTGGCGTAGTAACGCTCACGCTCGGCCCGCTCGACGCCCTCGCCGCGTTCGCGCCGCGGCCGGCCGCCGCGTGGCCTGCTGTCCTGGCGCTCGCTGCGCTCGCCCTGCTTCTGCATGCGTTGCTGCCGCTCGTAGCGCTCCTGGCGGTTTTCGCGGCCAGCTCCCTCTGTGCGCTCGCGTGGCGGGCGGCGCGGTCCGCGCGCCGGTGCGGACGCACCGGCCGATGGCGCTGCGGTGGCCGCGCCTTCCGCAGGAGGCGCGGCTGCACCCTCGGTCACGATAACTTGCGGCTGTTGTTGACGATGCGGACGGCGCGAACGATGCGGACGACGCTCGGAGCGGCCGGCAGGGCGCCACACTTCGATGAACGCCGGCTCCTCGGCGGGCGTCGCTTCCGCTGTTGTGCTTTCGACAGGTGCTGCCGCCACGGTTTCTGCCGGCGTGGCCTCTCGCGCCGGTTCTTTCAACGGTTCTTGCACGGAAGGCGCCGCTTCAGCCGGAACGAATTCAGGTTCGGGTAATAACGATCGCGATGAGAGGTCGGACGCTGCAGCGGCACTTTCAACTGCTGCGGGCTCGGATGGCGTCTCGGCTGCGGGGATCGCAACCACCGTCACGTCGGGCGCAATGGCCACTGTCTCGATTTCGGTTGTTGCCGAAGCTGGCGCCGGCTTCGGCTTGCGATCCATCCGATATCCAAGCGAACGCAAGATCGATGCGAAGTCCTCGCCGGACGCACCTGTGAGGGACGTCATAGCGCCACTGACAAGGAAGCTGCGGCCGTCGAAGAAACCGTCCGGCTTCGGGCCGGGCGCGCCTTCACGCCATGACATCGCGGGCCTGATAAGATCGGCAAGACGCTCAAGAATATCGACGCGCACCGCACGCTCGCCGCAGATGCGATAGCCGGCCGTCCGATAGAGCGCTTTCGGCGTTTCCTTATCAACCGGGATCGACGTGCGGCCGCTGGCGGCGAGATGCAGCAATTCGCCTACGCCCTTCGCATCCGGACTCTCGTGCTTGATCGCCCACAGCTGGGTCGCGAGCGCGCGCGGCGCTGGCTTGAGCAGCCCAGGCAAATAAATGTGATAGGCGCCGAAGCGTACGCCATATTTGCGCAAGGTTGCGCGCGCGGGTTGGTCCAGGCCTTTGACTTCTTCCGCTACCTTCTGCCGTTCGAGCACGCCGAGCGCTTCGACCAGCTGGAAAGCAACCCCACGCGCCATTCCTGTGACATCCTCGGCCGCGGTGAGCGAGAACAACGGGGCGAGCAGCTTCTCGATGTGAGTCTTGAGCCAGAGGTCGAGTCGGTTCTGCACCAATTCACGCGCAGGACCGGTAAGATGCTCGTCGGCAATTATGCGTACGCGTGGACGCAAGGTATCGTCGCCGGCAGCCAGCCTGCCGACAAGGTCCCCGGTCCAGCGCAAGGCGCCGTCGGCGGCAAGTACAATCTGATCGTTCGAAGCCTGTGAAAGCTTGGTCGCGCGCAGCTCGATTTCGCCGGCAAGCGCTTTTTGTGCGGCAGCATTGAGCGCCTTTGCTTCGGACCCTGCAGCGGAAGCGTCCGGCGCGAACATGAAACCATCGAGGCGGCCGATCACGTGCCCCTCGACTTTAACTTCCCCGGACTTTCCGATTTCAGTTTCCAACATCGTGTTCTCACGCAGCCGCCGCATCAACACACTGGTGCGGCGGTCCACGAAACGTTCGGCCAAACGTTCGTGCAACGCATCGGACAGCTTGTCTTCGACGGCTCGCGTGACCCCTTGCCAATGGTCCGGATCGCCAAGCCAATCCGGCCGGTTGGCAACGAACGTCCATGTCCTGACATGCGCGATCCGGTTGGAGAGAGTGTCGATGTCGCCGTCGGTCCGGTCGGCAAGAGCAACCTGGCGAGCGAACCAATCGGTAGGGATGTTACCCTCTCGCATCAGGAATCCATAGAGGGTCACGGCCAGTTCGGCATGCGTGGCGGGTGCAATTTTGCGATAGTCAGGAACCTGACAGGCATCCCATAATCGGGCGATTGCTGCCCGGTTTGCCGCCAATGCGCGCACGTCCTCGTCGCGTGCGGCATGTTCCAGGACCAAAATATCCTCGCCGATCGGCGCACGCGTGAGCCTCTGTTCACTCGGCGGCGCCGCGAGCGAGGCCTGCAGGGCGCCAATCGAGGCAAAGTCGAGATCGGTGTTGCGCCATTGCAGCAGCCGGATCGGCTCGAAGGTGTGGCTCTCCAGCGCCTGCACCAGTTCGGGCTCGAACGGATCACAGCGGCCGGTGGTACCGAACGTTCCATCGCGGGTCGCGCGGCCGGCGCGGCCGGCGATCTGGGCAAGCTCCGCCGGATTGAGCTTGCGGAACTGATAGCCGTCAAACTTGCGGTCGGAGGCGAAGGCAACGTGGTCGACGTCGAGATTGAGGCCCATGCCAATTGCATCGGTCGCCACCAAGTAGTCGACATCGCCCGATTGATAGAGGGCGACCTGCGCGTTGCGCGTGCGCGGCGAAAGCGCGCCAAGCACGACCGCCGCCCCTCCTCGCTGCCTACGGATCAGTTCGGCGATGGCGTAGACCTCCTCCGCCGAGAAAGCGACGATCGCCGATCGCGACGGCAGGCGCGTCAGCTTCTTCTCGCCGGCGTAAGTGAGTGTAGACAGCCGTGGCCGGCTTATGACATGCGCGCCAGGTAACAATTTCTCCACCATAGGCCGCACGGTGGCCGCGCCGAGCACCAGCGTTTCCTCGCGTGCGCGGGCGTTAAGCATCCGGTCGGTGAAGACGTGACCGCGCTCGAAGTCGGCGCCGAGCTGCACCTCGTCGATTGCCATGAAGGCGACGTCGATATCGCGCGGCATAGCCTCGACGGTCGAGACCCAGTAGCGGGGGTTCGCCGGCTTGATCTTTTCCTCGCCGGTAATCAGCGCGACGGCATCCTTGCCTGTCCGTTCGACGACCTTGTTGTAGACCTCGCGCGCCAGCAGCCGCAGCGGCAGTCCGATCATGCCCGAGGAATGCGCGAGCATCCGCTCGATGGCGAGAAGTGTCTTGCCCGTATTGGTGGGTCCCAGCACTGCCGTTACACCGGCACCGCGGGTTCGCGATGCTCGGGCAGACTGCGGAGAAAAACTGATGGCCATTACGCGTCCGAATCGGTACCGGCCGCGGCGACCGCCGCCAGCACACCTCTTTTCTGTATCACAATGCGACGCCGAGCATCCGCCTGATTAAGCTTTAGAACGAGTCTGGAACGAATCGCGCCCGAATCACTGACTCGAGCCCTGTATAGGTTCGTTCACGGCGACATCTGGCAAATACCGGGCGTATAGCCACAAGATGGAGTAGCGCAGGCCCGATTCAAGCGCGATTTGGTCCCTCAAACGTTAACGCGAGCCCGGATTCGATGACGGCACATGAGTCAAGCGCTATCCGTCATTGCGTCTTCACACCGTTGGCTGACGCCGGGATGGGAAGCGCCACCGAGATGAATTCGGACGCCTCGAGCACCGCCTGACCGATCGGCGTCGGACTCTGAGCGCGATATGGCACCAGAACGCGCGTGCCGGCGATCGGCGCCAGCCAGACCTCCATCTCGCGCTGCTTGGAGAGATATTTGATCGCCGTCCGTGACGGGATGAAGCCCGCAACAGGCGAGAAATAGGCGGCACATACAACCACCGGGCCGGCATAGCCCTTTTTTGCCTTCACGTTGTCCATCCGCTTGAAAGCGAATTTCACATCGTAGCGCAGCCGGCCATCGAAGACGGCAATCGTGCGGGCGCAAGCCTCCGGCGATAGGATGTCACCATTGCCGGATATGCGCACCAATGTCGCGGTCATTGGATCGAGCACGTTGTGCTGGTGCGCCTCAGTGATTGGCACACGCTCGGGGTTCGCATCCTGCGGCGGGTCGATCTTGAAGTCCTTCACATTGCCATTGTTGGTGGTGATGCGAATGGAATCCGTGTATTTACGTGTGGTGATTGTCGCAGCATAGATCGATGACACGACCCTTCCGCCGTTGAGCGTGCTGCGGGCGGTGGCATTGCCCTGCCCACCCGTGAAGGCGCGCAGAAGTCCCGATGTCGAACCGTTGACGGTCGACGTGTATTGCGTTTCAGCCGCCTCGATGGTCCAGCTGCCGCTGCCGATCGGGATGCCAGCGAGCGTCGCCGAATAGCGGGCTTCCAAGCGCCCCTCTGCGGAAGCCGCACCGACCGGGCCGAATGCGGCAAAGGCCAGCACGCATGACGCGAGCAGCGGGCGATATGTGATCTGATGCAAGGCTCGATCCTTCCGCGCCGGCGGCCGCAGATGGTCCGCGCTCGGGCCGTCGATCATATCCTGCAATCCGCACTGGCCATCGACCGGTGATCGCAGAGTTAACGGCTACGCAGACATCTCGTCCGTCCGGATTTGGTCGATTCTGTGTTCGTCCGCGCCATGCCTGAAAAACCTCCGTTTTTCGCGATTGGCTTGGCTTGACGCCCGCAACCCCGCTCTCTATACGTCCGCGGTCTTTACCCAGACGATTGACCTGAACCGCACGTCGGCGCGCGGTATTTTTCGAGGAAAGTGCCATGTCCTGGCGTTGCGACCTGACCGGTAAGAGGCCACTGGTCGGCCACAAGGTAAGCCACTCAAACATAAAGACCAAGCGGCGGTTCCTGCCGAACCTGCGCAACGTCACGCTGATCTCAGATACACTCGGTCGAAGGATCAAATTGCGGGTGTCGGCAAACGCGCTCAAGACGGTCGATCATCGTGGCGGGCTTGATGCGTTCCTGCTCAAGGCGAAGGACGACGAGCTGGCGCCGCGCGTGCTCGAGCTCAAGCGCCAGATCGTGAAGAAGCGAGAAGCGAAGGCAGGCTGAGGTCTCTAAAAGCGCCGGATGTGTGGGGCCCGGCTTATTACGCCGGGCATCGGCGTTTTTGGGACGTCGGCAGCTACTCCCCAACCACTGAAAATTGCAGCAGCAGGTTGCGCTGGATGATCGAGAAATTGTCATCCGACACAAGTGTGACAATCACCTCGCCGGTCGAATTGCGGTGCATGCCTATGCCTTCCATATTGTCGATCTGATACGCGAGATCGGCCTCGATCATCGAACGCCCATCGAGCACCGTGTCCGCTTTTATATCAGCCAGCGGGATGCGGCGGATGCGCAGTGCGATGCCGCGGGCCGGCGAGTAACGCCGCTCAAGCAGCAGCATTTCGTCCGGCGAAAACAGCGTGCAGTCGCTGACATCGAAATCGTCTGTTCGCTTGACGCCGAATCGTGTGACCTGATCCGCACCCAGAATGAACGAGCGCAGGTTACCGGCACTGTCGAGACTGTGCTCGGTCACCACGATCAACGTTCCGGCGAGCGTGCCCTGCCGTGGTGCCGCAAGGCATTCGAGACTTTTGTTGAAGGTGAAAGTCTTGAAATCGGCGGGTACATCGATCGGCTGCCCGCGTGCACGCAGACCGTCGCGCCGGTAGTCGAATCGCACGATCTGCTCGGCGCGCTCTATGCCAATGTAAAGGATGCCGTCGCGCTCAGCGAGCGACTCGACGTCATACCAGCCGCGCGCGGCGAGTGGCCGTCCATCCGCACCGAGAACTGGCGCCATTTCGGCATCGGAAATGCCGACCGGCTTGCCGTCGCGATAGATAATGCGGCCACGGAGCCACGAGCCGCGGTCGGTGACGGCAATGAAGCGGCTGCCGTCTGGCTCGACATGGATCGCGGAAATTCCTCCGAAAGCCGAGTGCCTGGAAGAAAGCTCAAGGCCGCCACGAAACTCGAGGTCGCCGAACCGCGTCCGTGTCGGATCACGATTGTCGAAGGATGGAATCGGCGTCGCCGCTATTTCGATACGCACCGGCGACGCGGGATAGCGCAGCGCATCACCCAGAGCGAGACCGGCGGCGATGAGTGCAAGTCCGGCGCATAGCACCCCGGCATTAAGCCAGCGGCGGCGGGATAACATCAAGCGACGCGTCTTCGCGCGCGGGGGCCAGGCCGCTGGGTGGCGGCATGCTCCTCGAACAATTCGGCGAGCTTCTCCGTCATCGCACCGCCGAGCTCCTCGGCGTCTACAATGGTGACGGCGCGGCGATAGTAGCGCGTAACGTCGTGGCCGATGCCAATCGCGATCAGCTCCACCGGCGAACGTGTCTCAATTTCCTCGATGATCCAGCGAAGATGACGCTCGAGATAATTGCCGGGATTGACTGACAGCGTGGAATCGTCGACCGGCGCGCCGTCCGAGATCATCATCAGGATCTTGCGTTGCTCGGTGCGGCCCAGCAGGCGCTTATGCGCCCAATCCAGCGCCTCGCCGTCGATGTTTTCCTTGAGCAGGCCCTCGCGCATCATCAAGCCGAGGTTTTTGCGCGCACGGCGCCAGGGCGCATCCGCTGACTTGTAGATGATGTGCCGGAGATCGTTGAGACGGCCGGGATTGGCTGGTTTGCCGGCGGTGAGCCAATGTTCGCGCGACTGCCCGCCCTTCCAGGCCCGCGTCGTGAACCCAAGGATTTCGACTTTGACGCCGCAGCGCTCGAGCGTGCGTGCAAGGATATCCGCGCAGGTCGCAGCGACCGTGATCGGGCGGCCACGCATCGAGCCGGAATTGTCGAGCAGCAGGGTCACAACAGTGTCGCGGAACTGCATGTCCTTTTCTGCCTTGAACGAGAGCGCATGCAACGGATCGATGATCACGCGCGACAGGCGCGCAGGGTCGAGCTGGCCTTCCTCAAGATCGAACTCCCACGAACGGTTCTGCTGCGCCATCAGCCGCCGCTGCAGCCGGTTGGCAAGCCGAGCCACCACGCCCTGCAGGTGCGACAGCTGCTTGTCGAGATAGCCGCGCAGGCGATCGAGCTCTTCCGTTTCGCAGAGGTCCTCGGCCGCGATCGTCTCGTCGAATTTGCTAGTGAATGCGCGATAGTCGGGACCCCGCGGCTCGTTGGCGCCGAAATGGCGCGGCCGTTGTGGCTCGCCCGGCGTCTCGGCGTCGCCCATGTCGCTGTCGTCGGCCATATCGGCGGTCGGGGCTTCGGCCGCTTCGGCGGCCGCGTCGGGCATGTCTTCGGAAGACACCTGTGTGTCCTCCATGCTCATGCGCTGCATTTCGTCGGAATCGGCGGCTTCGCCGTCCTCGCCGGACTCCTGCTTGCGGCGGTCCTCCTCACCCTCGTCTTCGTCCTCGGAATCGTGGCTGCGATCCTCGCCCATTTCGAGCGCATCGAGCAGATCATGCACGACGTCGCTGAACTGCCGTTGATCCTCGACCAGGTTTTCAAGCCGGTCGAGGTCACTGCCGGCGCGGTCCTCGATCAGCGGGCGCCACAGATCGACCAGCCGTTTGGCGGCAGGCGGCGGCGACATGCCGGTAAGGCGTTCGCGCACCATGAGTGCCAGCGCGTCCTCTATCGGAGCGTCGGCACGGTCGGTGATCTCGTCAAATTTTCCCCGGTGAAAACGCTCGTCGAGCATCGCGGTAAGATTCTGCGCAACGCCATCCATCCGCCGTGCGCCAATCGCCTCGACGCGCGCCTGCTCCACCGCCTCAAACACGGCGCGCGCCTGCTGGCCGGCCGGCTGCAGGCGTCGATGCATCGCCGGGTCGTGACAGGCAAGACGCAGAGCAATGGAATCGGCATGACCGCGCACTACTGCAGCTTCCGCCTTGCCAAGCCTGCGCGGCGGCTCTGGCAGACGGACTTTCCCACCCAACAGCCCCGGACGCTCGGCGGCGAATGCAACCTCAAGGTCCGGCTTGCGTGCGAGCGCGCGAACGCAGCCGGTAAGCGCGCGCTTGAACGGCTCGGTCGGCGACTCCTTCGAAGTCGGCTTGCTCTTGATATTAGAGGCCATTCATCAGCCCCGGAATGACCCGCGATCAGCTCAGCGCCACGTTCACCGACGATTCCGGCAGCTCGACGCCGAAGCAACGTTGATAAAATTCGGCCACGATCGGGCGTTCGAGTTCGTCGCATTTGTTCAGGAAGGTGAGCCGGAATGCAAAACCGATATCGTTGAAGATCTCGGAATTCTCCGCCCAAATGATTACCGTCCGTGGGCTCATTACGGTCGAGATGTCGCCGTTCATGAAGGCGTTGCGGGTGAGGTCGGCGACCCGCACCATCTTGTTGACGACGTCGCGGCCCTGCTCGTTGCGGTAATGCTTCGCCTTGGCCAGCACGATCTCCACCTCGTTGTCGTGCGGCAGATAATTGAGCGTGGTGACGATTGACCAGCGGTCCATCTGACCCTGGTTGATCTGCTGCGTGCCGTGATAAAGGCCCGACGTGTCGCCGAGGCCGACCGTATTGGCAGTTGCAAACAGCCGGAACGCCGGATGCGGCTTGATCACCTTGCTCTGGTCGAGCAGCGTGAGCCGTCCCGATGCCTCCAGCACGCGCTGGATGACGAACATCACGTCCGGCCGGCCGGCATCGTATTCATCGAAGCAGAGCGCGACGTTGTTCTGCAGCGCCCAGGGCAGAATGCCCTCGCGAAATTCGGTGACCTGCTGGCCGTCCTTGATCACGATGGCGTCCTTGCCGATCAGGTCGATGCGGCTGATGTGACTGTCGAGATTGACACGCACGCACGGCCAGTTGAGCCGGGCCGCGACCTGCTCGATATGCGTCGACTTGCCGGTGCCGTGATACCCGGTGACCATGACGCGGCGATTCTTCGAGAAGCCTGCGAGGATTGCTAGCGTGGTCGGACGGTCGAAGCGGTAGTCGCTGTCAATGTCGGGTACGTGCTCATCAGCCTTGGAATAGGCGGGCACTTCCAAATCACTGTCGATTCCGAAAACCTGCCGGACTGACACTTTCATGTCGGGCAGGCCGGCGACTTCTTGCATTGCGGCGGTCATTGATCCTCCGTGGCCTCGGAACCCCGAAGCCCGTGATGCGGTCCGATTCGTACGGTCCGGCTGATGGCGGGCGGCAACTTAGCAGAGGCCACGGCGGCAAAAAACCCGGCCGTTTCGAATGGCACCATCAATTATTTCAATAAGATAGGTATTGTCAGCTCTGCCTGAAAGGCGGGGCTGGGTTGCTCACGGCAATCGCTGCCCGGTCAGCCGAATCCCACCGATTTTAGGTAATTGTACGATTGAATGATCGCGACCAGGCGGTCTTCGGTGGAACGGTCGCCACCATTGGCGTCCGGGTGGTGGCGTTTTACCAATTCCTTGAAACGCGTCTTCACCTGCTGCGAGGTCGCGTCGATATCGAGACCGAGAGTCTCGAGCGCCTTGCGTTCAGCATTGCGGATCGGACGCGTTTCAGCCCGCGCCTTCTGTTCCGCGCGGACGCCTTCACTGAACAACCCAAACGGGTCCGAATGCGAACCGAACGCGCGAACGTCTGGACGCACGGTTCCTTTGCCGGTTCCCATCTTCCAGGTGGGGCGGTGGCCGGTGAGCGCGTCCTTCTGGTAGGCCATCACGGCTGCATCGCTCATGCCTGCGAAGAAATTGTAAGATTGGTTGTATTCGCGCACGTGATCCAGGCAGAAGCGCCAATAATCCTTTTCGCGGCCGCGGCCCTTGGGCGCGCGGTGCGTGGCCTTTTCCTTGCAGCCGTGCCATTCGCAGCTGGGCCCGCCGGTCTTTGGACGGCGGTCCTTCTCCGGCTTGACGCGGATACGATCAAAAAGGGGTGAGTCGAATTTCATGACCGAACATTATGCGCTTTCGCAGGTGACGCGTTCAAGACTTGTTTGTGGCCATTGACCGGCAGGCCGCGCTCTCCTAAGCGGGCAATATGCGAACCGCCGATCTCATCACGCAAAAGTTGACCGAGGCTTTCGTGCCGCAAAGCCTCAAAGTGGTTGATGAATCGCACCAGCACGAGGGTCATGCCGGGCACCGGCCGGGCGGGCAAACTCACTTCCGAGTGTATATCGTCTCGGAGTCGTTCAAAGGAAAGACCCGCATAGAGCGCCACCGCATGATCAATCAATCGCTTGCCGCCGAGCTTGCGGGTGGCGTGCATGCGCTTGCCATCCACGCATCCGCGCCCGGTGAAGGCGGAAACTAGCCGGCCTTTGCAGGTTGTGTCCGCGGCAAAGGCTGGATGCGCAGTGCAGTTATGCGATTGCGTGCACGGCGCAGCACGCGGAAGCGGAATCCGTGGAAGGTGAAGCTCTGGCCTATCTCCGGAATCGAACGCGCTTCGTGAATGACCAGCCCGGCGATGGTCGTCGCCTCTTCATCGGGCAAATTCCAATCCATCACGCGATTAAGATCGCGGATTGGCACCGCGCCGTCGACATTCACCGATCCATCCGGTTGACGCCGGACACCGGGTATTGCCACGTCATGCTCATCGGTTATGTCGCCGACGATCTCTTCTAGAATGTCCTCGAGTGTCACCAGACCTTCCACTTCGCCGTACTCGTCGACGACGAGTGCGAAGGGCGTCTTGCGCCGACGGAAGGCCTTGAGCTGCTCCGACACCGGGCGCGTATCCGGCACGAACCAGGGAGGCGCCATCAAAGATGCGATGTCGACCTTCGCGGCATCACCATCCACGGCATGCAATGCACGCAGCAAATCCTTTACATGCAATATACCGACAATGTTCTCCGGATTGCCGCGCCACATCGGAAGACGCGTCACTGGCGACGCTATCACCGCATTGACGATACCCTCGGGTGAATCGTCGGCGTCGAGCGTGATCATATTGGTGCGGTGGATCATCACGTCTGAGACCGCAAGCTCGCGCAGATCCAGCACGCCGCCGAACATGTCGCGGTCGAGACGCTCCACGTCGCCCTCGCGATGCAGGAGATCGACGGCCCCGCGCAGTTCCTCACGCGCGGAAAGGATAGCCTGATCCTCTCCGACGTCCATGCCGAACCGCGCGAGAATCCAGCAGACGAGCCTTTCGATCCATATCAGGATCGGCCCGAGCAGCCGCACCACCCATTGCATCGGCTTGGCAACCGCGAGGGCGATACGATCGGGCGCGTTGAAGGCCGCCGTCTTGGGCAAAACTTCGGCGAAAACGACAACCAGCACGGTCATCAGCCCTGTCGCGTACACGACGCCGGCGTTGCCAAACCATGTGAGCAGAACTCCCGTCGCCAGCGCGGACGCGGCGATATTGGCCGCATTGTTGCCGAGCAGGAGCGCGCCAATCAGGCGCTCGCGCTGCTCCAGCAGCCGGTTCACGATGGTGGCGCGACGGTTTCCGTGCTTTTCCAGCCGCGACATGCTGGCACGAGACGACGCAGTCAGCGCCGTTTCGCTCCCCGAGAAAAAGGCGGAAAGCAGCAGGCAGATTAGGACGACGACAAGTGACAGCCAGTCGTTTGCGGTCATCGATTATTTGAGCTTGTCCGTGAGGAACGCACGCACCTCGGTGGCATCGACATTCTTTTCGATGAACGCCTCGCCGATGCCGCGCACCAATATAAAAGTGAGCGAGCCGCGTCTTACTTTTTTGTCTTGAGCGATCAGGTCCATCAATACATCGACCGGCGGAACGCCGCCGGGAACATCCTTTACTTGGGTGGGCAGGCTGACTGCTGCAAGATGGGTGCTCGCACGCGCGGCATCGGAGGCCGCGATCAGGCCCTTTTTGGCCGAAAACTCGAAGGCCAGGGCAATCCCCAGTGCCACCGCTTCGCCGTGCAGCAACCGGCTGGAGAAGCCGCAACCGGCTTCGAGCGCGTGCCCGAAGGTGTGGCCGAGGTTAAGCAGCGCGCGCTCGCCGGTTTCATGCTCGTCGCGCCCAACGATACCGGCCTTGGCACGGCAGCACACCGCGATGGCGTGCTCGCGCGCCGAACCGCCGGCAAAGACATCCTGCCAGTTCTTCTCCAGCCAAGCGAAGAACGCGGCGTCGCCGAGCAACCCGTATTTGGCCACTTCGGCATAACCGGCGCGGAATTCGCGTTTCGGCAGCGTGTCGAGCAGCGCCGTATCGGCGATCACCAACGCCGGCTGATGAAATGCACCGATCAAGTTCTTACCCTGGCGCGAATTGATGCCGGTCTTGCCGCCGACCGAGGAGTCGACCTGCGCAAGAAGCGTCGTCGGCACCTGCACAAAATCGAGCCCGCGTCTGACGCAGGACGCCGCAAAGCCTGCGAGATCTCCAATCACGCCGCCGCCAAGTGCAACGATCAGGTCATTGCGCTCGACACGTGCGGCGATGATCGCTTCGCAAACCTTTTCGAACGTCGCGTAGCTCTTGGAGCCTTCGCCTGCCGGCACCAGAATACGCGCGCCGTCGATGCCCGCCGCCTTGAGCGCGGTTTCGGTTGCCGCCAGGTGGTGTGCAGCAACCGTTTCATCCGTCACGATTGCTACGCGCGCCCCCGGCCGCAGAGTCTTGATGCGCACGCCAAGGCTTGCAAGCAGCTCGCGGCCTATAACGATGTCATAGCTCCGCGCACCGAGCGCGACCGGCACCACGATGGGTGGCGCCGTCATGACGGTTTCTCCGCGCGGAGGCCGAGACGCTTCGGAAGCTCGCCCATGATCTCGTCGAGAATCGTGTCATGCGGCTCGTCGCGGGACTGAATGACGATGTCGGCCTGGGCATAGATTGGTTCGCGCACGGGCAGCAGATCCTTGATCTTTTCTACCAACGGTCGGTCGTTGCGGCGCTTTGTTCGCTTGAGCAAGACATCGATGTCTGCTTTGAGCCAGATCGAAATGCCTTTTTGGCCAATCAGAGCGCGGGTCTGCGGATCCATGACGGAGCCTCCGCCGGTCGCAAGCACCTGCGGGCCGTTGTCGAGCAAACGCGCGATGACGCGCGCCTCGCCCGCGCGAAAGTAAGGCTCGCCGTGCTTCTCGAAGATTTCGGGAATGGTCATGCCGGCCGCACTTTCGATCTCCGCATCGGCGTCAATGAATGGAATTCCCAGCCGGCCAGCAAGCCTGCGGCCTATCGACGATTTGCCGGCGCCCATCATGCCGATGAGCACGATTGACCGGCCGCCGAGCGCGCGGACCACTGCCGATTCGGAGCCACTTTCCGCGGGTTTTTGGATGGCGTCGTTAACCATGCTAGGCTTTCCAAACGAATCCTCGGTTCCATATATCAGCTACCGCGCGGCCGGTCTTGCCAGCGGTTCGGGAACGTGGTCGTAACTCGCCGCAAATCGCCGCGGTCGATCCTTGACGGAATGGTCATGCCGAGTCTTTTCAGATTTCTGGTGATTTTCGGCCTGCTCGGCGGCCTGGCTTATGGTGCCGTGTTCTCGCTCGCCACTTTCGTCAAATACAAGCCACGCGAGATCATCGTGACTATTCCCCCCGACAAGTTTCTCAAGAATCACTGACGCCGGAAACGGGGCAAGGCGATGGGCCGCCGGCCAGGGGCATCAGACGAAGCGCTGATCGAACTGTTTCTCGACATGCTGACCGCCGAGCGCGGCGCCGGCGACAACACGCTCGCCGCGTATCGCAACGATCTCGAGGACCTGTCCGCCCACTTGCGTGCATCGCGCAGCACGATCGCGAACGCTACCACCGATAGTTTGCGCAAGTTTCTGGCGAGTCTCGCCGAGCGAGGATTCAAATCGTCATCGCTGGCGCGCCGGCTTTCGGCGGTACGTCAGCTTTATCGGTTTCTTTATGCGGAGGGAAAGCGCGCCGATGATCCTGCCGCTGTGCTTGAAGGACCGAAGCGTGCGCGTTTGCTTCCGAAGATACTTTCGATCGCCGACGTCGACAAATTGCTCAAGACAGCGCGCGCCAACAGCGATAACGCCGAACAGCCGCTTTCTCAGCGCCTGCGCGCTACGCGCCTGCTTTGCCTTCTCGAAGTCGTCTATGCGACAGGCTTGCGCGTGTCGGAACTGGTGGCGCTTCCCGCCGCCGCTGCGCGCCGCGATCAGCGAATGCTGGTGGTGCGCGGCAAAGGCGGAAAGGAACGTCTGGTGCCGCTCAACAAGCAGGCCAAGAGCGCAATGGCCGAATACCTCGAATTGCGCTGCAAGGCTGAACGCGGCAAGGAGTCAAAGTGGCTGTTTCCGTCTTTTGGCGAGCAAGGGCACTTGACGCGCCAACACTTCGCACGCGAGCTCAAGACGCTGGGAGCCGCCTGCGCAATTCACTCGTCACAGCTTAGCCCCCATGTCCTGCGCCACGCCTTTGCCAGCCACCTTCTTCATAACGGCGCCGACCTGCGGGTGGTGCAAACACTCCTCGGGCACGCCGATATCTCGACGACGCAGATTTATACACATGTGCTGGAAGAGCGCCTGAAAACGCTGGTGCGCGATCTCCATCCCTTGGCGGACGGCTAGCCAAGAACGGACCTAAAAGCGAAATTAACCCGTTTGCTTGACTAAGAGGCTTTCACCGCGTCAGTTCGCCCCGAAAAGCACGTTTGCCCGGACCCAATGCGCAGTTATCTCGATTTCGAAAAGCCGGTGGCCGAACTGGAGGCCAAAGTCGAGGAACTGCGCGCGATGGGCGAGAGCGGCGATGCCGTTGCCATCAGCGAAGAGATTACCCGGCTTGAGGCAAAAGCCGCGCTCGCCTTGAAGGACTTGTACGCCGAGCTCACGCCCTGGCAGAAAACGCAAGTCGCCCGTCATCCTCAGCGCCCGCATTGCATCGACTACATCAACGGGCTCATCACCAGCTTCATCCCTTTTGCTGGTGACCGGAAGTTCGGCGAAGACTCCGCCATTGTCGCCGGCTTCGGACGTTTCCGGGGCGAAAGCGTTTGCGTCATCGGCCATGAAAAAGGCGCCGACACCGAAAGCCGGATCAAGCACAATTTCGGCATGGCGCGTCCGGAGGGGTATCGAAAGGCCGCACGTCTGATGGAGATGGCTGATCGGTTCGGCCTTCCGGTCATCACGCTGGTCGACACCGCTGGCGCTTATCCCGGCATTGGCGCGGAGGAACGTGGCCAGGCGGAAGCGATCGCGCGCTCGACCGATGCATGTCTGTCGCTCGGTGTCCCGAACATCGCGGTGATCGTGGGCGAAGGCGGATCGGGCGGTGCTATAGCCATCGCCACCGCCAATCGCGTGCTGATGCTCGAGCACGCTATCTACAGCGTGATCTCGCCCGAGGGCGCCGCGTCAATCCTGTGGCGCGACACAACGAAGGCTCAGGAGGCGGCGACCAGCATGAAGATCACCGCTCAG
>JBKPRE010000163.1:0-23301 GCA_046734435.1 Pseudomonadota bacterium
TCGTCGTCGATGACCAGCACCGACCGGACCCGGTTGTCGCGCATCTGGCGCAAGGCTTCGACGACCATGTCGCCGGAACGAACATGGATCAGGGCGCCACTCTTCTGGGCCAGAGCGTCTTTGACTGTGTTCATCGAGTTCGCTCGTTCAGCATCGACCATAATGTAGCTCACTACGCCGCTATTAATCGAGGGGCTGGCTCGTTCGCGTCGCATCGCCGCCTTCATGAAGCGGCACCCCGTCTTCATTTCGACCCAGCTTCACCGCGCAATCGGGGAAAGCCCGACTTGGTGAAAGGTTGATTTCGACGCCAACCGGCATAAGCGACGGCATGTCCGCTTTTCGCCCAAAGCAGACACGAGCTTGTGCGCTGCACATGTCGACTTTCAGAGGTAAAGCAGACAAAGGAACCCGGAGGCTCTTGGCTGCTGCCTTCTAAGATGCGGGCGCAAATCGCTCGCGGGCCCGAGCTCTCGCTTTCTCCGCTTCCACCGCGCGATCGCGCGCGGGCGCGACCGTGTGCAACGAGGCGAGCAGCGTGCGAGCCGCCTGCGAAACTTCGGCCACGGCTCTTTCAAATGCCTCTGCGTTCGCCTGCGACGGCTTGTTGAAGCCGGAGAGCTTGCGGACAAACTGAAGCGCAGAAGCGTGAATCTCCTCCTCGGTCGCCGGCGGCTCGAAATTGAACAACGTCTTGATGTTACGGCACATGCGGTCGTCCTTTCCGGCAAATATAGGCTCCTCGTCGCCGCCAGGACTGGCGGCTAGCGCAAGTATTTGTCGAACCAGTCCAGCGTACGCTGCCAGGCAAGCTTGGCCGCGGCCTCGTCGTACCGTGGCGTCGTGTCGTTGTGGAACCCGTGATTGGCCCCGGCATAGACATAGCCCTGATGCGTGGCATTCGCGGCGGTGAGTTCCTTGTCGAAAGCGGGCCAGCCCGATGTGATCCGGGTGTCGAGCTCGCCATAGTGCGCAAGCAGCGGCGCCTTGATCTTCGCCGTATCGGCGGCATTCGGCTGGTTTCCATAGAAAGGCACTCCCGCGGCGAGATCGGTGCCCATCCGCACGGCCAGAATATTGACGACGCCTCCGCCGAAGCAGAAGCCGACGGCGCCGAGCTTGCCGGTCGAGTCCGGACGCGCTTTCAGCCATTCCGCCGCCGCAAGAAAATCTTCCGTCACCTTGCCGCGATCGAGCTCTGAGAAAAGCTTTGCGGCTCTCTCCTCGTCTCCCGGGTAACCGCCCTTGGTGGTGAGCCCATCCGGGGCGAATGCGATGAAATTCGCGATGGCCAATCTGCGCGCCACGTCCTTGGTGTACGGATTGAGGCCGCGGTTCTCGTGCACGACCAGAACCACCGGCAGTTTGCCGGCGGCATTCGCCGGACGCACCATATAACCACTGATGGTCCCGTTGCCCTTGGGCGATTGCACGCTTGCAGTCTCAGCCTTGATGCGGCTGTCGTTTTCCGGGACCTGGATGGCCCAGGCATAATTCGGCCGGAGCATCTCGAGCAGCGCCGTCGCCGTCACGCCTCCGACGGCGAACTTTTGCGCGCCGGCGAGAAATTCGCGCCGGGGAATTTCCCCATGCACGTACAAGTCGAACAGGTTCAAAAGCTCCTGCGGGAAGTCGGAGGCTTTCTTTCGTTCCATCCAATGCTCCGTACGACTGTGTTCCTGATCCGGGCACCTTAGAGAAATTTCTGGCGCACAGGACATCAGTTCATTGTGATCGGCGGCCGGGCGTCTATGATTACCGGCGGAAAGGACATTTCATGCCCGGACTTCTCCAGAACCACATTGCGGTCATCACCGGCGCCGGCTCCGGCATTGGCCGCGCCATCGCCCTCGGCTACGCGCGCGAGGGCGCGAGCGTGGCCACGCTCGACATTAACGCCGACCCGGCGGCCGAGACCGCGAAGACGATCCGCGATGCCGGCGGCAAGGCGCAGGCCTTCACACTCGATGTCAGCGACCGCGCGGCATGCCGCGCAGTGGCGGCGGAGGTTGCCAAAAAGCTCGGCCAGGTATCCATTCTCGTAAACAATGCCGGCATCACTCGCCGCAATCCTTTCACGGCCGATGCGAACACCGTGGCCACCGACTGGCATGCGGTGATTGCGACCAACCTCAACGGCGTCTTCAACGTGACGCAGGCGTTCACCGCGCCGCTGCGCGCCAGCAAGGGCCGCATCATCAATATCGGCTCGATCCAGTCGCTCATGCATGTGCGTACGCCTTCGTCGGCCGCCTATACCGCGTCGAAGCATGGCGTGCTCGGCTTCACCCGCGCGCTCGCGGCCGAGCTCGGCAAGGACGGCGTGCGCGTCAACGCCATCGGCCCCGGATTCATCGAGACGCCGTTCAATGCAAAGATGCGTGCCGAAAATCCGGAGCGTGTGAAGATCTTTGTCGAGCACACCCCGCTTGGCCGCCCGGGCACGCCGGACGACATCGTGGGCCCGGCGATATTCCTTGCCTCCGACCTGTCGGCTTTTGTGACCGGATCGATCATCCTGGCAGACGGCGGCTACCGGACGGTCTGAGCGCGTCTTCGCATTGCGGGCGAATCGGCTAGTTTGCCGGCCGAGGACGGGTAGCGGCTGGTCGCGACCCACGACAGGCGCATGACTGCGAACAACTCCGGCACCGCCGATCCGCGGTATTCGAAACGGCTTGCGATCGTCGTGCCCTATCGCGACCGCGCCGAACATCTTGCCAAATTCGTCCCGCACGTCGCCGCCTATTTCGAACGCGACAAGCTCGACCGGCAAATCGCCGTCACCATCAACATCATCGAACAGTCCGGCAACGCGCCATTCAGCCGCGGCCGGCTGGCGAACTGCGGATTCCTCCTCACGCAGGACACCTCGGATTACGTTTGCATCCACGACGTCGACTATCTGCCGATGTGGGCCGACTATTCCTGGACACAGAATCCGGCGCGGTTGATCTGGCACGGGCTGTCGCTGCGCGAGAACCGGGAGACATTTTTCGGCGCGGTCAGCCTGCTTGATAAGTCGGTGTTCACCGCGGTCAACGGCTTTCCCAATTGCTACTGGGGCTGGGGCCCGGAGGATCTGGAGATGAGTAATCGCCTGCGGCTACGCGGCTACAAGCTGGAGCGGCGCGATGGCACCTTCATCCCGTTGCCGCACAAGCATGCCGGATATTCCGCGCCGTACGTTCTTAACGACGTCGGGCGCCGCACCAACGCGCTGTTCGCGAAGCGCGAGCCGGATTTCGAGAATCTCATCGCGCAGGACGGAATCAGCACGCTGAAATTTCGGCTGGTGGAGAAGAAGCTGCTGGCACTGCCGAGCACGCCGGCCTTGCCCAACGTCTTCCACTACATCGTCGATCTCGGTGAGCCGGAACCGGGCGCCGCCTGAGGCGTATTCTTTTGGCACGCAACGAGACGAGGCTCCCAATGTCCCCCGATGAACGCGCGATCCGCGACCTGGTCGATACCTGGATGAAGGCGAGCCGCGCCGGCGACACCGACACGGTGCTCGGCCTGATGTCCGACGATGTGATCTTCATGGTCCCGGGCCGCGAGCCGTTCGGCAAGCAGACCTTCGCCGCCAACTCGCGCAGCATGGATGGCGTGAGGCTGGAAGGCTCGGCCGACATCCGCGAGCTCGAAGTGCTCGGCGACTGGGCCTGGCTGCGCAATTTCATCGAGATCACTGTCACGCCGCCCGGCGGCACGCCGGTACGGCGTTCCGGTTTCACGCTGACAATTTTGCGGAAGGAGCCGGACGGCCGCTGGGTGCTGGCGAGAGACGCGAACTTGGTGAGTTGATCGTGCGCCCCTATCTAACGCTCGTATTTTTTGTCGTGCTCGTCCTTGGCGGCGGAACGCTGATCGGCCTGATGACGCTGCCGGGAGACTGGTATGCCGAACTCATCAAACCGTCCTTCAATCCGCCGAATTGGGTCTTCGCCCCCGTCTGGACGCTGCTCTATCTGGTTATCGCGATCGCCGGCTGGCGCACCTGGCAACGGGGCTCACTCACCGCCCCCATGACGGCCTGGTTCATTCAGCTTGGTCTGAATTTTATCTGGTCACCGGTGTTCTTCGGCGCGCACCACATCGGACTTGCGCTCGCGGTTATCATCGCCCTGCTTGCGGCAATTCTCAGCTTCATCGTGACAGCATGGCCGCGCGACCATGTAGCTTCCTGGCTGTTTGTGCCTTATGCGGCCTGGGTCGCCTTCGCGACGGTACTCAACGCCGCCTTATGGCGTCTCAACTGACTACTCGGCCCGGCACGCATTGTAGGTTTTCACAACGATCCCATGACTCATTTTCGTGAGCCGCACGAAATTCTTAAGCGCGTAGAATTCGTAATCCTTGTCCGGCGCGCCGAAATGTCTCGGGCATTGGATGTTTCTAGGGCTCAGTTTCGAAGGCAATATGGCTCACGGACATATGGGGGCGGCATGGGCAATGCGCACACAGGAAGCTGTTTTTGTGGCTGCGTGACGGTCGAAGTCACCGGCGTGCCGCTCGAGATGGGTTATTGCCATTGCAGCTCCTGCCGGTCTCATTCCGGCGCGCCAGTTAGCGCCTACGTCCTCTGGAAGCAGGACGACGTCAAGATCACGAACGGTGCGGATTTTGTCAGCCGCTACAAGAAGACCGAGATGAGCGACCGGCACTTCTGCAAAAAGTGAGGCGGTCATGTCCTGGTCACTCATCCGGCGCTTGGCCTGACACATGTTTACCCTGCCAGCTTCCCCACGCTGACGTTTGAACCGACGATCCATCTGAATTACGCGGAAACCGTGCTGCGGATGAAGGACGGGCTTCCGAAGTTAAGAGATTTTCCCGCGGCGGCCGGCGGCACCGGCGAGATCCTGCCGGAGTAGCCTACTCGACCCGGCACGCGTTGTAGGTCTTCACCACGACGCCATGGCTCTTGCGGGTCAGCGCTATGAAAGCCTTCAACGCGTAGAATTCGTAATCCTTGTTCTTGAAGCTGTCCGCATCGGGCGCGTCGGGATCCGCGACAAGCGTTTGCGGCGGCTCGCTCTCGATCTGCAGAACGGCTCGGCCTTGCTCCAGCTTCCGGAGGTCTCTATGGCCGCAGTGACCGTGAACGCGCCACCTTTGCAATTGTAGCGATACGTTTTCCTATCGGCGGCAAAGGCCACGGTCGCCAGCATAGCCATCGACAGAACGGCACCGCGTGTCATCGTGACGCGCTATTTTCCCGCGGCCTTGCGCAGCGCCGCGTTGATGCGGTCCTGCCAACCGGGGCCGTCTTGCTGGAAAAAGTCGAGCACGTCGCGATCGATGCGCAGTGAAACCGTTTCCTTGGCGCCGGGAATTGCCGGCGCTTTCGGCGGCAGGTCTGCAGGCTTCGTGGTCACGGCCTTGAAGGCTTTCTCGGCGGCGCTGCGCATGTCGGGCGGGTTCTTTGCCATGCCGTCCTTTTATCACGCCGCGTTTTGGGCCTGTAGCCACCCTGTGCGGCTCGCTTAATCAAATCGCAATGCTGAACCGTTAGACCTGTCGCAATTGCGAGGTTGCCCCGAGATTACGCCATGGGCGAGTCAACGCCAGCGACACCGGCCAGCAAATATTTCGCCGCCTCGGTCGCGATGATCGCGGGCGCTTTTTTCTTTGCCGTCGGCGCCGGCCTGCTGCCGATCCCCGGCGGCCCCTCCAACCTGCATGGCCCGCTCTGGCTGGTACTGTGCGTCGGCTTGGCATTCTTTCTCGCCGGCGTCGCCATCATCATCCAGTTGCCCGGTCACGCCAATGACAGCGGCAACCTGCCGGCCGGCGCGCCGCTCTGGTTGCGCGCGATGCAATATCTGATCGGCCTGTGCATCTTCGTGTGCTTCGGCGCGATCAGCAGCTGGATTGCGTTCGGACCGGGCGAGCGGCAATTCAGCGGAACGTTCATGTTCGGCGACGCGACCACGAACGCGGCAATCGGCCGGATCGCCTTTGGCGCCGGTGCGATCATCATCTGGCTGTGCACCGCGGCGTTCGCCGCCTTCGGCTTTCGCAAACTGTTCGATCGCGACACATCGCGCACCGGTTAATCGGCCTAACTGCGACAGCACCTGGTAATAATCCGCACACTCACCGCTTGAACAGGCCCATGATCTCGGCTTTGGCGAGCGTGTTGAAATGCAGGTTGAAGCCGACAACGGCAGCCGAGGTATCTGCCTTCACGTCGATCTTGTCGGCCTTCACCGCGAACACCGTGAACAGATAGCGATGCGGATGGTCGCCTTCGGGCGGGCACGGCCCGCCATAGCCGGGAGCGCCAAAATCGGTGCGTGTCTGCAGCGCACCGGGTGGCATTTTTCCGCCGGCACTGCCGGCGCCCACCTCAAGCTCGGTCACATTCGGCGGAATGTTGACGATCAGCCAGTGCCAGAAGCCCGATCCGGTCGGCGCGTCGGGGTCGTAGCAGGTGATGGCGAAGCTTTTCGTGCCTGCAGGCGCTCCTGACCATTTGAGATGAGGCGACCTGTTGCCGCCGGCGCAGCCGAAGCCGAAGTCGGCGGACAAGATGAAATCTTTTGGAAGGTAATCGCCGTCCTTGAAGCTGTTGCTCGTGACCGTGAACGCCATGTACCGTCTCCTTGAACCGATTCTTTCAGATTTACAGACGTCCGCAGCCTAGTCCTGCCCGGACAAATCGCAATGACCTCCTTTTTCTCGACCAACTGGTTCGACCTCGCGATCTACGTTTGCCTGTTCGTCGCCGTCGTTATGGGCTTCATGACCGGGCTGCTGCGCAGCCTGGCGACGATTTTCGGATATATCGCCGGGATGGGCGTCGCAGTGGTTGCGGCCCCGCGTGTCACGCCATTGCTCACCACCTATCTGAAAATGCCGACGATACAGACATGGATCGTGATCGTGGCAATCTTCGTGGCTGCGGGCGCCGCGATCAGCGCATTGCTGAGATTGGCTCTCAACGAAATGGTCGGCCCCAATATCAGCGTTCCCGATCGCGTTGCCGGCGCGGCGCTTGGAGCGCTCCGCATCGTGCTGCTTGGCATTATGCTCGTTGTCGTTTTCGATCGGACCATCCCGCCGGGCCAGGAGCCCGCCTTCCTGAAAGGCTCGCAATGGCGGCCGGTATTGTCCTCGGCCGCGCAGCGCGGTTTGCGGGTTCTGCCGCCGGAAATCGAAGCCTATATCGACCGGCTGAAGCGCTACCGCCGCCAGTAGCACCGATGGCGGTGTGCGCGTATTCGCGAAATCGCCGTTCCCGAACGACTTGAACCTTTTCGTTGCCTCGCGCGACCCATGACCGGACCCGCGGCGCCGGAGGAAAGGTCGTGCCATGCCGTCGAAAGGTGCATCGAAGAAAACCGCAAAAGGCTTTGCGGAAATACTCAATGCCGCACGCGCAGCCGGCCTCACGGCGTCGCCGCCAGAGCCGGATACGGCGAATGTCCAAAACGGCGCTCTTTATTATCTCGCGCTCAACGACCCCATTATGTCGGCAGCAATGCAGAGCGCGCGCGAGTCCCTGCCCGGCTTCCTTGCGCTCGCGCGGCATCCGGGGCCGACGATGGAGCGGTTCGCGGTCAAGATCGCGTTGCTCGGCGATGGCGGGCCGGAATTCTTCTGGATTTATCCGTTTGCGTACGTCGGGGACCGGTTCATCGGGCAGATCGGCAATACGCCGCTCACATTCGCCGGCCTGAAAAAAGGCGACACCATCGCCTTCGGCAAACGTGACATTGTCGACTGGATGTACATGGACGCCGGCTTGATGAAGGGCAACTATTCCGCGCGCGCCATCCTAAAGGCAGCCCTGCCGCGAGATCGCGCCGCATTCAAGCGCCGCTTCGGCCTAGAATTCGATTTTTGACGGTTCCCGCCGTTTGCATAGCTGGCATGGCGGTAACTATTGCGTCCTATGCGGTGTTGTCACTAGCGCAACCAACCCCACTGGCGCTACTTTACCGGCAAGGTTTCGCGTAAGCAGGGGTCGCGCCCATGGTTGAGGTCACTTACGAGATTGTCGAGCACGACGGCGGCTGGGCCTACAAGGTCGATGGCGTGTTTTCCGAACCCTACCCGTCGCATGCGGCGGCACTCGCTGCAGCACAGCGGGCCGCCGCGGAGCAGACGGTTCCGGGCCATACGGAGACCATCGAATACGAAGACGAAAAGGGCCGCTGGCACACCGAGACCGCTCGCGGCTCCGATCGCCCGCAGACACAAATCAAGGACAGGATCTGACGCCCAGAGCGCGCAATATTCGGGGGAATTGAAATGCTTCAGCTGCGGGTTCTCGCGCTAGCGATATTGCTGGTGCCGGTTGTGCCGGCTTCTTCGCAGACGCTTATGCCATCGTCGGTAGAAACCATGCGGGACGTCGATCCGGGCGTTGATGACACGGGACGCGCCGCCGAGCTGTCACCTGAGTTTCGGCGCAAGTCTGTGCTCTACCGGACCGAACAGCCGGCCGGCACGATCATCGTCAACACCGCCGACCGCTACCTTTATCTGATCATGGGAAATGGCACCGCGCTGCGTTACGGCATCGGAGTCGGCCGCGACGGATTCCAATGGGGCGGCATCCAGAAGATCACGCTCAAGCGCGAATGGCCGGATTGGGTGCCGCCGCCGGAGATGATCCAGCGGCAACCCTATCTGCCACGATGGATGGCGGGCGGCCCGGGCAACCCGCTCGGCGCGCGCGCAATGAATCTCGGCGCGACCGTCTACCGGATCCACGGCACCAACGCGCCGCAAACCATCGGCCAGGCTGTGTCGTCAGGCTGCTTCCGGCTGGTGAATGATGACGTGTCGGATCTCTACGATCGCGTGCCGATCGGGACAAAGGTGGTCGTGCAGCACCAATAAGGGTGCTGCTTCGATCAATCCCAGAGACCGTAAGAGGTCCATTTCGATTCCGGGATCGGATCGCCTATCGTGAAATGGAATGCCACCACGCTCATGCGGTCGGGCGTCGCCGTGCAGCGGTAGGACAGCGCGTACCATTTCTTCTGGCTGCGGAATGCGCCGCCGGTGACTTCGAGCGTATTGCCGGATGTCTTCGGCTCGGCTGTAGCATTGGCCACAGCGCGGTCCGGGCGATATTGCTTTGCCTCGGTGCGAATGCGCGCCATCGCGGTGTAGTCGCAGAGCTGCTCGAGGCGCTCCTCTGGAGCCAGCATCTTCAGGCTGCGCTCGAACCGCCCATCCGCGGCCACTGCGGTCGCCCCGAAGATCGTCGCAGCAACCACCGCCAGTCCAAACGCACGCATTCGCAATATTCCCCTTCGCCACGGCTCCCCCACGCCATTTAGGCGTGGCAGTGGGCGAAGGGCAACCCATTCCTCGATTTTTCCCGCGACCCTTTGTTCCGCTGGTCCGACCAGGGGCGCGCCTTACATGGCTCGTTTATAGAAATTACTGGCCCGGCCCCTGCCCCCCGCCACATTCGGGTTGGTGTTGACGAACTCGTCGGCGGTCAATTTGTCGATCGTCCGTACCTGCGCTTCGCCGGCAAAGTTGGGGTAGGTGCTCGACACGATATTGTACGTCACCGTCTTCTTCTCCTCGTCCACGGTGTAAGTGCCGAACAGCGAGATGCTCCGTCGCATGATCGTGGAATATTCCTCGGGCGTGCCGGTCAGACGGTTATTGCTTGCAATCTTCGGCACGTCGCCAGCGACGTGAATCTGTGCGAATTGCCCGCCAGCGGTAAAGATCAGGATGCCCTTCGGTGTGTCGCCAAAGGGCAATGACTTTTTGCCATCGGGCGCGACCACTTCGGCAACCACGAAATTCCAGGTTCCCACGATCTGGTCGCGCAGGCTCTTTTGCTGTGCGGCGGCCGGCGACGCTACGAGCATCAGGGCGAAAAAGCTGCCTATCCCAATTTTCATGTCATCCCCCGAGGTTTTGCGCGGCAGCGCGCCGCGTCAGGAATATTTCGGATCACGGTCGAGAAGCTCGATCGAAATGCCCTGCGGCCCGCGCAGAAAGCAGATCTTTATGCCGGGCCGGGGCGAATGCGGCTCCTTGGTGAACTCGACGCCCTTTTTTCTGAGGTCAGCCGCGATTGCGTCGATGCCCGAAACTGCAAGGCCGAAATGGTCGAGACCCTGATAGGGGGTGACTGGAGCCGGGTTCACGCCATCACCTGGATTGACTTGGGCAAGGAAGATCATGGCGCCACCGAGCTTGACGTCTATGCGCGGCTTGCCCTGCTGCGTCGAGCGGATCACCTCGGCGCCGAACATGCGCTCGAACCATTGCGCGGTGGCGTCCGGATCGGGCGTGCGCAGATGAACATGATCCCATTTGAAGTCCGGCATTCGTGTTCTCCCGAAATGGCCGAGCGAAGCTAGACCTGATGAAATGACAGACGCAACAGCCTTGTTGCGCAAGCATGGACGGCCGGACGATAATGAAATGCGCACAATGATCGGGGGGAATAAAATGAACATGCACGACCGTCGCAAATTCCTGCAACTCTCCGCCGGCGTTCTGGCGGCGCCGATGCTTGTTCGTCCGGCATTCGCGCAGGCAGCCTGGCCGGCAGTGCGGCCGATCCGCGCCATCGTGCCGTTCTCGGCCGGGAGTACCATCGATATTCTCGGTCGCATCGTGCTCGACCCGCTGTCCAAGCAGCTCGGCCAGACCATCGTGGTCGAAAACCGCGGCGGCGCGGGCGGCAGCCTTGGCTCGGCAGCGGTCGCGAAGGCAGACCCCGATGGTTACACCATCCTGATCAACGCGGCCGCCCATTCCGGAGCGCCCGCCGCCTATCCGAATCTGCCCTATGACGCGGCCAATGATTTCTCCGCGGTGGCGAGTTTCGGAAACGTGCCGAACGTGCTGCTGGTGGCGCCGTCAAAGGATATCAAGACCGTGCAGGAGCTGGTGGCGAAGGCAAAGAGCGGCAGCCTCAGTTTTGCGTCGGCCGGCGTCGGCAGCGCCACCCACTGGGCGGCGGAGCGGTTCAACGTCAGCGCAGGGCTCAAGGTCACGCACGTGCCGTTCCGCGGCGGTCCCGAAGCGCTTACCGAAGTGATGACGGGCCGTGTCGACTACATCTTCATCGGCATTTCGTCCGGACTGCCTTTCATCCAGAACAAGCAGTTGGTGCCCCTCGCCGTCAGCTCGGCCAAGCGTTCGCCCACGCTGCCGGATGTGCCGACCACGCTGGAAGCCGGCTACAAGGACTCCGACTTCAACTACTGGAACGGCATGCTGGTCCCCGCAAAGACTCCGCGGCCGATTGTCGACCGTCTCTATACGGAGATCACAAAGGTTCTGGCGCTTCCGGATGTGCAGCAAAAGCTCAAGGTACAGGGCGTCGAGCCGGCACCGCTGACGCCGAGCGAGATGGATGCGATGATCCGCCGCGAGATCGCACTCAACATCAAGATCGCCAAGGAAGCCGGTCTGAAATTCAACTGATAGGCCTCGCGACCACGCGACGGAATTGTGACGGTCCCGTTGTCCGCCGCGTGAGAGTTGCCCACAGGCCTGTGCGCGCATGCGCATTTCGATGCGTATGCCGCCGCATTATTTGCTAAAGGTCGAACCGCTATGGCGGGCAAGACCATTCACGCTGCCGGGGGCATTGTGGTGCGCAACGGCGCGCGCCCGCTCATCGCTATCGTGCAGCGCGCGAAGGACGAGCTTTGGGTGTTGCCGCGCGGCAAACTCAAGCGTGACGAGAGCCCGCTTGCCGGCGCACGCCGGGAAGTCATCGAGGAAACCGGACACCGCGTGCGCGTGCGCGAATTCGTCGGCGCCATCACGTACCGGGCGCGCGGTCGCCCGAAGGTCGTGCAGTTCTGGCGCATGCAGGCTGAAGCCAACCCAAGCCGTGACCTCATGGAGGACATCATGGCGGTTGAATGGCTGCCGCTCTCCGCAGCCATTCGGAAGTTGAGCTATCCCCTCGAGCGGTTGTTTCTCAGCAATGTCGGCCGCAACATCTTGCGTTCGCGCCGCAAGACTCGCAGCTCCAGCCGCAAATCGAAATCGCACCACCGCCCAGCGAAGGCGCGCAGGCATTCGGCCGCATCTGGCGGACGGAAATCCGCACAAGCCTCGGCAGGTCGTTCGCGCTCGACAATCCTGCAACGTGTCCTTGGCCTCTCGGGCTAAAGCGCGCGGTCGAAATAAGGCATTCGTGCCCGGAACCCGCCGCAAACCTTGCGAAAATTTAATGCGCGCGAAGCCGCCGTCGCATTCAATCCAAACGGCCCATTCATGGGCTATTCACGCGCAAAAACGGAACCTCTCTTCCACGCCGATTGTTGATGTTCTGCGAAGAAGCGCAGGAACCAAACGTCGAGAACGTTGAATCGGTACGAAGCGAACCGGAGGAGGTGCGCCATGACGAAGACGAAAACATTAACTGCTTTGGCGGCCGCCGCGGCCCTTGGACTCGCGGCCATTGCCGCTCCGCAACCAGCCGAAGCCCACTGGCGTGGTGGTTGGGGTGGCGGCGGAGCCGTTGCTGCCGGCGTGATCGGCGGGTTGGCTGCCGGCGCGATCATCGGCTCAGCGGCAAACGGCTATTACGGTGGTTATGGGCCCGGCTATTATGCCTATGCCCCCGGCCCGGCCTATTACGGCGGCTGCTACTGGACCCGTCAGCGAATCTGGGACGGGTGGGGTTGGCGCATTAGGCGCGTACGAGTCTGTAACTAAGGCCTAGCCAAAGGCCGCGAAGTCGCGCAATAAGGTAAAGAAAAGGCCCGGATTCGGTAACGCGTCCGGGCTTTTTTCAAAAGAGGGGGTGACCTGGCGTTCAACAAAATTCCGACATTTTGGAACGGTCACTATCTCTGCACGGGGACGCGTTTAGTTTATTCATCATCGCACCTGGTCGGCGCATCTGCCCGACCTGACCTGGAGGGAATACCCATGAAGAAGACGATGCTCGCGCTCGCGACTGTCGCCACCATGGCGGTCGGCACCCTGAGCGTCCCGACCACCGCCGACGCCCGCTGCTACGGCTGCGCGGTCGGTGCGGGTGTGGCAGCCGGCGTCATTGGCGGCGCCATCATTGGCGGCGCGATCGCCAACAGCCAGCCGCGCTATTACGCGCCGGCGCCCGGCTATGTGGTCTATGAAGGCTACGGCGCTCCCTATCCGGCAGGCTGCCCGGGCGGCTACTGGGCCCGCCGGCCGCTCCGCGATGCCTATGGTAATTTCATCGGCTGGAGCAAGCCGCGCTTCATCTGCCCTTAAAGATCGCGTAACGAATTTGGGTGGATGATCCGGGCCAAATGAGCAATCGGCCCGAGAGGACATCCATGAAGCATACGATCATTGCGCTCGCCGCGGCTGCCACCTTGGCCGCGGCGTTGCTGTCTCCGGCGCAGGCGCGCTGCCACGGCTGCGGCGTTGCGGCCGGTGTTGTCGGCGGTCTGGCGGCCGGCGCCATCATCGGCTCGGCGATCGCCAATAGCGGCCCAACCTACGTCGAGCCCGCACCAGTATACGCGCCGCCACCCCCGGCTTATGTTGCACCGTCAGAAGTCTACGAAGGCGACGTCTGCCACGTCGAACGCCAGCGTGTTTGGGTGGAAGGCTACGGCTGGCGCTCCCGCCGCATCGAGGTCTGCAACTGACGTTTTTAGCTACCGCCGCATGTGCTCGAGCACCGCGGCGGTCGGCCAGCAGTCGACTTTCAGCCCGTTTTTCTTCTGGTACGCGCCGAGCGCCGCGCGCGTGAGCATTCCCGCTTTCCCGTCGATCTTGTCCTTGTAGAGGCCGAGCGCGGCGAGGCGCTGCTGCATCGTCTCCACCTGCGCGGTCTTGAGCTGCGCGTTCTTGCTCCACGGTGTCTCGAACGGCTTGCCGCCGGCGATGCGGTCGCTGAGATGGCCGACAAAGAGCACGTACAGATCCGAAAAATTATAGTCCTTGAGCACGAAATAATTTTTCGGCGCGAGGAAGGACGGTCCGTAGCTTCCCTCCGGCTGCAACAATGACGCATCGAGCGACAATTCCGCCGGGCTTAGCTTGCGGCCATACGCGGGAACGAAGCCAAGTTTGACCCACTCGCGGACCGGCTTGATGACCTCGGGCACGCCGATGCTGCAGTCGGCGGTGGCCGGAGCATGCACTTCGATCGCCCAGGGCTCGCCGGCGCGCCAGCCTTTGCCGACAAGCTGTTTCGCCGCAGAGGCGAGCGCATCCGGCACCGAGCGCCAGATATCGATGCGCCCGTCGCCATCGAAGTCGACTGCATATTTGTAGAACTCCGAGGGCAGAAATTGCGTCAGCCCCATGGCACCGCCCCAGGACGAGCGCAAATCTGCGCGGGGCACGCCGTCCTGTAGCATCTTCAGCGCATGCAGAAACTCGTTGCGGAAGAAATCCTTGCGCTTGCCGACATAAGCCTGCGTGGCGAGCACCCGGAGGGCGTCCTGGCCGCGAAATTCGCGCGAGAAGCCGCTTTCGCGCGCCCAGATCGCCAGCAAAATGTTGCCGGGTACGCCGATCTCTCTCTCGATCCGCGCCAGCGTGTCGCGGTATTGCGCGGCAAGTTCCCTGCCACGCGAAGTGTACGCCTGGAATGCAGTCTCCCGCAGATACTGCGACGGCGTCTGCACGAATTCCGGCTGCTGCGGTTGTTTCTCCGGCTTGCCCGGAATGGCGAGATCGGGGAGCGAATAATCGGGTTCGAGGCCGCGCACCGCCGCATCGAAGTTTGCGCGCGAGACGCCGAGCGCCTGGGCGTCCGACCACACCGACTGGAGCCAGCGGTCGAAGGCGGTGTCGGCACGGGCGGACACGGCCGAGAGCAGCAGCCACACAACGACGATAACGGTGCGTCCAGTCATGCCGCCAAACTAGTCCGAACGCGCGCGCTGCTCCACCGGGAGCGGCCCGAATGCGGGCGGCGGAATGCGCCGCCGCGAAGCGGCTTCATAGGATGCCGCGACATGAAGCAGCACGTCTTCCTTGCCCGGCTCGGCGCGGAATACCAGCGAAAACGGCAGTCCGGGCTCTGGGATCGTGGTTGCCTTGTTCGACGGGACGTGAAGGTACGACTTTCCGTCGGCGCTGAGCTGATAGACGGGGTCGTAGACCGTGGTCACGAAGCCCGCCGGTATGAGCACCTCGGTAAGCCCGGCATTCGGCCCGCTTAATGACTCCATCGTAAGATTGTTGCGGAACCCCTGACCGGCTCCACCGATTTTTCCGGGCGGCCAGGGCGTGTGCAGGCGCACCAGCACATCGAGCTGATTTTCCAGCATCACCATCATGTCGGCACGCCGCAAAAGCTCGCGCAACATGATGCGCTCGGCGATGTTCTGCCGCTCGCCGAGCGGATTGCGCAGATCCGCGACTTCGTCCCAGTTCAGCCAGCTTGCGCGCTGGTCATCGCCCCAGAATTTCGAGCGCTGGTTGAGTTCGGTGAAATTAACGAGTGTCTCCGTGAAACCCTTGGCCTTCCAGTCGGCGGCACGGCGCGACAGATATTGGTTGATATGAAACCGGAATGCGGTCTGCGGCGCCTGATGCTGGACCGTGGCGAGATCGAGATTGGACGGCGGCGGGATACGGCCTTCCGACAGGTCGAGCATGTAGTCGATCGGCTTCATCTTGCCGGAGCCGAAGATCTTTCCTCGCTCGAACTCGGTCGGCCGGATCGCGGCCGCGAATTCCTTGAATACAGGCTTTCCGTCGCCAGTGAGCCGGAACAGGATATCGGGCATGAAGACCGGCACCAGCCGCGCAAGCGCGACACGATAGTCCACGGCCATCTGCTCGATATCGGGATCGCGCTTCCAGAGCGGGTCGGACGACTCGACCAATGTCGCGCCAAGCTTGCCGCCGAGGACGGCCTTTATTTCCTGTGCCGCTGCGGTCGTGATCGGCACTTCCGTCAAGTTGCCGGGCCGTACCGTCATCGACTCGCGGATGACGCCGATCCGCAGGCCCTTCAGCGAGTCGGCGGGACTTGTGTGACTCGCGTAGCTGTCGAGCACGGATGATCGCGGCACCGTGGTGAAGGGGTCCCGCGGATCGTAATAGCCCTGTGCAGGGTCCTTGAGCGCATCGAGCACCTTGGCCGCATCGCCGATCGTGCGCGCGAGAATGCCGGACCGGTCGACATGGATGTCCGCACCAATTGCGCCTCCGTCAAATCCAAGCAACGCCTTGTGCGGCAGGATGAGCGCGACCGCATTGTGATTGGCCGGACCACGGCAGGACGCGCGCGTTTCCTCGCCCAGGCTGCACATCACCATGTTGGTCGAGACGGAAACACCGGAGCCCGAGCTCGAGCCGAGCGAGGCCGCGCGCGTGGTGTCGTAGGGATTGGACGGATTTCCCGCCCAGGTGCTGCGCTGATAACCAAGGCTCGACGTCAGAACCTTATCGGGCTTATGCGTCCCGCCGGGGTCATCGGGCCGGCCGTTATATTCCGTATTCACCGCCTTGGCGAAAATGATCGCGCCCTTATTGCGGAGTTGCTCCACCAGAACGTGGTCGCGGGCGGGAAAATCGATGTCGTATCGGGCATCGCCGCCGCCGGTCGAACGCATATCCTTGGTGTCGAACGGGTCCTTGAACGAGAAGACGACGCCATACATCGGCATCTTCTCGAGATCGGGATTGCGGCCATAAGTGGCATCAAGCTCCGCCGCCCGCTCGAGGGCATCGGGCAGATGCCGGAAGTATTCGCACACCGGCGGCGCGCCTTTCGGCAACGGCCCCTTCGAGGGATGCAGGTCGAAGTCCCCACGGCACGTCACCGAGCGCTCGCCGCGGATGTTGAGCGTCGCCAGCGCATTGACGTGTCCCGCGTTGGGCTGGCCGACGGTCAGCCCGAATTGCTGCTGCACCGAAGGATCCGACGCGGTCGCTTCCATCCGGCCGAACTCGAGCGGCGGGCCTTTGTATTTGTCGAGATCGGGCAGCAGGTCCGAGGCCTTGACGGTTTGTGAGGGGAATTTCAGCGGCGCGCCGCCGCGCACTGTACCGCACGCTTCGGGAACCGGCGTGCCATCTTTCGTGAGCAACAGATTGGAAGTGCCGTTAAAGGCACGCACGCGGGCCAGGTAATGCCGCACAATATCGACGCAAGTCGTCTCGCCGGCTCTGATCGCGGCATGCAGTTCATCGATGGTCGCCTCTTCAAGGATGAAGGGCTTTTTCGGCGCGCGGATCGGTTTGTTCATGGCGGCGCTCCCCGGTCCCGCCGAGATTAGAGACTCAGGTCAGAAGGCGGAAGCGGGGGCTAGTGTGACCTCGCTCTCGCATAGGCGGCCTGGCTGAGGTGCTCGACATAGGCAATCCCGATCGCCGAGAGCACAAAGAGACCGTGAATTAGTGCCTGCCACATCACGCCGGTTTCAGTATACGGCGCGTCCGGCTTTCCGAGCGACCCCGCATAGATAAACACGCGGAGCAGATGGATGGAGGAAATGCCGATGATCGCCATAGCGAGCTTGATTTTCAGCACGCTGGCATTGACGTGCGACAGCCACTCGGGCTGGTCGGGATGCCGCTCCAGTTCAAGGCGCGACACGAACGTCTCGTAACCGCCGACGATCACCATGATCAGCAGATTGGAGATCATCACCACGTCGATCAGTGCAAGCACCACGAGCATGATCTCCTGCTCGGTGAGGTTCATGGCACCATGAACGAGATGCCAGAGCTCCTTCATGAATAGGATGACATAGACACCCTGCGCCACGATAAGACCGAGATAGAGCGGCAATTGAAGCCAGCGCGAACTGAAGATGAGCTGGGGAAGCGGACGCAAACTCCGAATTTCCCTCGGTGGAATAGCGTCATCGGCAGCCATCGACATAGTTTGTCACCCCATTTGAATGCATGCGCCCAAGACGGACGCCGGCAAAACCTATGCGATTCGGAATGGCCGAAGGATGGCAGCCGCTCAGCGGCTGAATTTTTTGTACTTCAAACGATGCGGAATTACTGAGTCTGTGCCTAAACGTCGCATCTTGTCCTGCTCGTAATCCTGGAAGTTGCCCTCGAACCACTCGACATGGCTGTCACCCTCGAAGGACAGAATGTGTGTCGCAATCCGGTCGAGGAACCAGCGGTCGTGGCTGATGATGACCGCGCATCCCGCGAAATCTTCCAGCGCCTCTTCCAGCGCGCGCAGCGTATCGACGTCGAGGTCGTTCGTCGGCTCGTCAAGCAGCAGCAGGTTTGCACCCGACCGCAGCATCTTGGCGAGATGCACACGATTGCGCTCGCCGCCCGACAACGTGCCTACTTTCTTCTGCTGGTCAGCACCCTTGAAGTTAAATGAGGCGCAGTACGCGCGCGAGTTCATTTCCTTCTTGCCGAGAAGGATCATGTCGTTGCCTTCGGAGATTTCCTCCCAAACGGTTTTCTTGCCGTCGAGGCTGTCGCGCGACTGGTCGACGTAGCCGAGACGCACGGACTCGCCGATCTTGATCGTGCCTTTGTCAGGCTTTTCCTGCCCGGTGATCATGCGGAACAACGTGGTCTTGCCGGCGCCGTTCGGGCCGATCACGCCGACGATGCCTCCGGGCGGTAACTTGAATGTCAGATCGTCGATCAGGAGATTGTCGCCAAAGGCCTTGGTCAGGTGATCGAAATCGACAACGTTCTGACCGAGGCGCTCGGCGACCGGGATGGTGATCTGCGCCACCGTATTTTGCTTTGCATTGGCGATCTTGAGCAGTTCTTCATAACGCTGGTAGCGCGCCTTGGATTTGGCTTGTCGTGCTTTCGGCGACGACGAAATCCACTCGCTCTCGCGCTGCAGGGTGCGTTGGCGCGCCTCATCCTCACGGCTTTCCTGCTCCAGCCGCTTTTGTTTCTGATGGAGCCACGAGGTGTAATTGCCCTCGTAAGGAATGCCACGGCCGTGGTCGAGCTCGAGAATCCAGCCGGTGACATTGTCGAGGAAGTAGCGATCGTGGGTGACAATTAAGATTGCCCCCGGATAGTTGCGCAAATGGCCTTCCAGCCAGTTCACGCTTTCGGCGTCGAGATGGTTGGTCGGCTCGTCGAGCAGCAACAAATCGGGCTGGTCGAGTAGCAGGCGGCAAAGCGCCACGCGGCGGCGTTCGCCGCCGGAGAGCTTGGTCACGTCGGCGTCGTCCGGCGGGCAACGCAGCGCATCCATGGCCAGGTCGACCTGGCTGTCGAGGTCCCATAGGTTCTTGGAATCGATCTCGTCCTGCAGCTTCGCCATCTCGTCGGCGGTCTCGTCCGAGTAGTTCGATGCGAGCACGTTGTACCGGTCGAGCAGCGCCTTTTTGGCGGCGACCCCCTGCATGACATTCTCGCGCACGGTCATCTTGGGATCGAGCTGCGGCTCCTGCTCGAGGTAGCCGACGCGCGCGCCGTGAGCAACCCAGCCTTCGCCGGTGAAATCCTTGTCGATGCCGGCCATGATGCGCAGCAGCGTCGACTTGCCGGAACCGTTGACGCCTAGCACGCCGATCTTCGCATCGGGATAGAAGGACAGATGGATATTGTCCAAGACCTTCTTCGCCGGCGGGTAGGTCTTGGTCAGACCCTGCATGTGATAGATGAATTGACGCCCGTTCATTGAATTCGTGGAACCTCACAGCTGCGGCCCGAATCTGGCCGGGCGCGCTCACACGCAACCACACGCTTTGTCGGGAGATGCGGGGCTGATGTAACGGCGGAACCGCGAAAGAGCAAGCGCGCCACGCCCTCACCCGCCTGTGCGACCGAAGTAAACCTCTGGAAAGGCTGATTGCAGATCGAGCACAGGTCCAGCGTTCTGGTACCTGTTCTTAACCGCTTCGGTCTCATGATGCCTGCACATGAACCTCGGCGCCGGACCCGGCGACCAAGGGACAAGAGGACCGGATTGTCCGCCTTGTCAGTGTGGGAGTTGGATCATGGGTCGCGCTATTTTGGCCATCTCAGGTTCCGCGATTTCGTTACTCCCCCGTCCTTTTGCGGCGGTTAGCAGCATCTTTGCGGGTTTCTGGCGCGAGCTGACCCGCGACGCGGTCCGCCCCTACCGGCCAGAATTGCACTATATGCGCGGTCCCGGGCCTGCCTGGCGCGCCAAGCACGGCCTCCCGCCGACCTGAACCCCCTATCTTTTCGGTTTACCCGCCCTAAATTGGCGCGCCTCGCAGGGGCGCGTACGCAGGGAGTTTCAGGGGTATGGTTCGGGCTGCAATTCTGGATGATTACCAGAACGTTGCGATGGGTTTTGCCGACTGGTCGCCGATCGCCAAGGACGTAGAGATCAAGGTCTTCAACAAGCCGTTCGGCAGCCAGGACGAGGCGATCAAGGCGCTGCAGGGCTTTGCCGTCGTGGTCGGCATGCGCGAGCGAACTCCCTTCCCGCGCAAGGTTGTCGAAGCGCTGCCCGATCTGAAGCTGCTGATTACGACCGGGGCCCGCAACAATTCATTCGACATCAAGGCCTGCGCCGAACGCGGGATCACGGTCTGCGGAACTGGCGCGGCCGGCAGCCCGACGACCGGCATCGCCTTCGGCCTGATGCTGGAACTCACGCGCCGCATCGGTTTCGAGAACGCCCGGCTGAAAGCGGGCGCGCCGTGGCAGACGACGATCGGACGCGACCTCGAAGGCCTCATGCTCGGCATCCTCGGTCTAGGCAAGCTCGGCCAGCGGTCGGCCGCGGTCGGCAAGGCCTTCGGCATGAAGACCATCGCCTGGAGCCAGAACCTGACCGAGGAGAAAGCCAAATCTTCAGGGGTGGACTACGTCTCCAAGGATGACCTTTTCTGCAACGCGGATTTCGTCACCATCCACCTTGTGCTGAGCGACCGCTCGCGCGGCCTGGTCGGCGCCAAAGAGTTGGGCCTGATGAAGAAATCGGCCTATCTCATCAACACGTCGCGCGGTCCGATCGTCGACGAGAAGGCCCTGATTGCCGTGCTGCAGTCGAAGTCTATTGCCGGTGCCGGACTCGACGTTTTCGATACCGAGCCCCTGCCGCTCGATCATCCGTTCCGCAAGATGGACAATGTCGTGATCACCCCCCACCTCGGCTACGTGAGCGAGCAGAATTACCGGAAATATTTTCCCGACATCGTCGAGGACATTCGTGCCTGGCTCGACGGCAAGCCGGTACGGGTCATCGAAGCGAAATAATTTTCGCAGCCGTCCCCGCCAACGGGTCCGCGCGAAGCGCGGCCCGATGACAGGCTCCGGCAGAGACCCATACGCCGTGCGCTATCGGAAAACTGCGGAGCATGAGTCCCGGCCTCCCTCGGTCGCCCGGGACGACAAATCAGAAGCCGAACAGTTTTGCCGCGTTGTTGTAGGCGACATCGGCCCGCACAGACTCGTCGAGCTGCACCGTGTCCATGAACGGACCCGCGCCTTCGGCATCGAAAGGATAGTCGGCCGAGAACATCACGTGATCCCGACCAAGCGCGCTGATCGAACAATGCAACGGCGGCCCGTCATACATACCCGAGGTCGTGACCCAGACATTTTCCTTGATGTATTGCGATGGCGGTTTCGGCAGATTCCAGCCGTAAGGCTTCGAGCGGCTGTCGAAGCGCCAGAGCAGGAAAGGCAAGGTCTCGCCGAGATGGCCGAGCAACAGTTTTGCTTTCGGATAGCGATGGAAGACACCACCCGAGATGATGCGTAGCGCATGTGAGCCGGTCTCGACGCCCCAACCCCACATCGGCCGCACCAGCACATTGTAGCCCGCAAGCACTGGCAGCGCCGCGACCGGATCGGCGGGATGCACATACACTGGCGCATCGAGAGCTGCGGCGCGTTCCCAGAATGGATCGTAGGAGCGGTCGTCGAGATATTTACCGTTGGTGTGTCCGTTGATCATTGCACCGCAAAACTTCAGGTCGCGCACGCAGCGCTCGAGTTCGTCGGCAGCAGCCTTCGCATCCTGCATGGCAAGATGTGCAAAGCCGGAATAGCGGTCGGGGCGCTTTTGAATTTCCTTGGCCAGGAAATCATTCGATGCGCGTGCGGCGCGCACGGCAGTGGCGGTGTCGCGCTCCGCCTGCACGCCCGGCCCGGCGATCGCGAGGATCGCCCGCGCGATGCCGTGCTGTTCCATCATCTTCAGGCGCTGCTCGCTGAAGTCGGTCAAAGCCGCGTAAAGCTGCGCCGTTTTGGCCGGCGCGACGTCGACCATCGTCGGCCGCCAATAGGGCTCGGTGGCGGGATCGAGGAAATGCTCTTCGAGCGCGATCTTCTTGACCATGCGTTGCCTCCCCAAGGCCAACGGCCTGCTTCATCTTTTCGCTTTTAGGTGTATCGGATTTTGGGCTAACGTGTCCCACGATGCAAGGCGGCGTAGACCACCGCCGGTACGTTGTGGGTGGCGTTCATGAATCGTCTGGTGACCAACGACAAGAGCCAGGTACAGGTGATCGCGCGGGCAGCCACGATCCTGCGCGCGCTGGAAGAGGAAAACAGCGGACTGAGCCTTGGCCAGATTGCACAGCGCGTGAATCTTGCACGCTCGACCGTACAACGCATCGTTGCGGCGCTGGAAACGGAAAAACTGGTCATTGCGGCAACGCCAAACGGCCGCGTGCGGCTCGGGCCCACGATCCTGCGGCTCGCGGCATCGGTGCGCAGCGACTTCGTCGCCATGGCGCGTCCATTCCTCGAGCGCTTGTCGGAAGAACTGCACGAGACCGTTGATCTTTCCACGGTGAAAAAGGACCACCTCGTCTTCATCGATCAGGTGATCGGCTCGCAGCGGCTGCGCGCCGTCTCGGCCGTCGGCGATACGTTCCCGCTCTACTGCACGGCCAACGGCAAGGCCTATCTCGCGCAGCTCACCGACAAGGCCATCGAGGCGCTGATCGGCCGCGTCTATGACGCGCGAACACCGAAGACACTTACGCGGTTCGACGCGCTGCTCGCCGATCTCAAGTCGGCGCGGCGAAACGGCGTCGCTTATGACCGCGAGGAACACACATTGGGGATTTGCGCCGTGGGCGTTGCGATGCACGATCCGCTTGGCAATGCGATCGCCATCTCCGTGCCGGTGCCAAGCCAACGCTTTGCAAGCCGCCAGACGCTTGTTGCCGAACGGCTGGTCGCCACCAAAAAGGCGCTGGAGGCTCACATGAATTCTTCGGCTGCCTGAGTGCGGGCACCGTAAACACGATGAAATAACGCATCAAAGGGAGGGAGCCGTGGCAAAAAAAATTCGCGGCGTGATGTTCGAAGAAAATCTGAAGAACAGCATGGGCCTGGAGTTCTACAATCTGTCCCACCGCTTCGGCTATCAGTCCCCGAACTGGCCCTACTTCGAGGACGTGAAGATCGAGCGCATCCACTACATGGCGAAATCGGGCGTGCTGTCGC
>JBKPRE010000164.1:0-4932 GCA_046734435.1 Pseudomonadota bacterium
AGATCTCTCGCAGTTCTCTCAGGCCTACCTGAACAAGATTGCCAAGCGGCTCAATCAACGCCCGCGGGAGACCTTGGGATTCGAAACTCCCGCCGATAGACTACGAGCGGTGTTGCAGTGACCGGTTGAAACCACCGCCAATAGCGGACATCCACTTCTTATTATTCGATCACTTCATCTGCCCGAGTAAGCAGCGTTGGCGGAATAGTGATACCGAGCGCCTTGGCGGTTTTAAGGTTGACGACCAGCTCGTATTTCGTCGGATCCTGTACTGGAAGATTACCGGGCTTTTCGCCCTTGAGAATTCGATCGACGTACGTGGCGGCTTCCTTAAAGAGATCGGAGAAATTCGATCCGTAAGCCACCAATCCACCGTCCCTTGCAAAAACGCTAACGGGGCAAACGGTGGGTAACTTAGCCTTGGTCGCAAGCCCAAAGATCATTTTGCGGTTTTGAGCCAGAAACACATCGGGGATGAGGAGAAGTCCGGCACCCGGCGTACCCGCCAGCTTGCTAATTGCGGCGCTAATGCTGGCTTGGTCGCTTACTTCTGCTCGCGTGAGCGATCGCGGTTACTTGTTTCGTGGCAGGTGCGATTTCTTTTAGAGTTCAAGCCACTTTCCTCCCGTTTCGGCGTTGAAGCTGGTGAACCCTGTGATGTTACCTGCCGGCCTGGAAAGGCTCTCTACAATTCCGTCGCCAATCGGATCGCTGAGACCCGCAAAAACGATCGGAGTTGATTTGGTGGCTTGCTTGAGCGCCCGCGCGGTTGGCGTATTGGTCGCCAAGATTATGTCGGGCCTAAGGTCAACTAGCTCTGACGCATAAGCGTCGATCTTGCCGGCATCGCCCGCACCCCAACGGATGTCGATGCGGACATTGCGGCCTTCCTCCCACCTGAGATCGTGAAGGCCTCGGCGAAATGCTGCAATGCGAGCTTGTCCCTCCGGGTCGTCAGCGAGACCCATCAACACCGCGATTCGCATAACTTTCGGCTGCTGAGCGATTGCGGCCTGCGGCAAAGCCACTGCCGCGCCAGCAAATATTATGAAATCTCTCCGACGCAACTTCGCTCTCATCTTTCGCGACAAGCGCAATATAGCTCAAAGTAAGACAAATTCGGACGGGATGGTACCAATGTCCGCTTTGGGTGGTGGGTTCAACCGGTCGACGCAATATTTCCTAATCGTGTCGGATTGGAAGGTGAGTGATGGACGGGCACGGATATGGTTCACGCCGCAGCAGCATGCGCGCCGCAAACGTCATGTCCCTTTACCCCCTCATCCCTTTACCCCCTCATAGCCTAGCGCAAAGCGGACTCCCGCAAACGCTCATATGCTTACCGCAAAAAGCGGACATGTGCAGTCGACCTTAGTTTTGAGCAACTTCTAACCTCACGGGCGCGAGCCCAGAAAAGTTTAGGGCGCGTGCTCCGGCCGGAGTGAGGTCGATCACGCGCCCCCGTACAAAAGGACCACGGTCATTGATCCGCACGGTGATGCTGCGTCCATTGCGCCGATGGGTCACGCGAACGCGGGTGCCAAATGCCAGGGTGCGGTGCGCGGCCGTAAGGCCGCCGGGATTTGCGCGTTCACCATTCGCGGTTTTAGTGCTGGAATATGCATAAATGGACGCAATTCCAGTCTCAGCCAAGACACTAGACGATCCGGCAATAGAAAGTACGGCGGCGCCCCAGATTCCCATGACCAAACCAATGAATATGACCAATGCGACCGGCAAGATCGTCGTCGTCGTGAAAGTCGCTATTGAATTGAGCGGCCATGTCGCTGGCATAATTGCTCACATCGCTCACGTTTAGAACGTGGCGTTCTTTTTTCGCCGGCATGAAAAGGCAAATAGTCGTTAGACTGCGTTTTCGCCGTTCCGGCCTACGAAGACCGTACGTTGCTGATCTGACTAAGCGTACTTTTCTTTGCAACGTTTGCTGTGGGCACTCGTTCCGTGCGACCTATTGTCTAGCTAGGAAAGTCGCTCGTCGCGAGCCGATGTCCGCTTCGGGTCAGAAGCAGACATGAGCGGTGCAATATCCCGTGTCTGCTTTTGGGTAATGGGTAAGAAGCGGACTCAGCGAGTTAGCGCTTCGTATGCGAGCCGCTTGAACTCGACCGCGAATGGATGAGCAAACCCCTGATCACGCTGCGCCATGATCAAGCCCGCGGTGTTCGTTTTCGGCGAAATCCACCATTGGGTGCCGGCGCGTCCGCCCCAAAAGAGTTCGCCTCTCGCGTCCTGATGATCGAACGCCGAAGGCTCCAGGGTCAGCGCTCCCGCGAGCCCGTGCCCCTTGCCTCGAAGGACTCCGAAACCCGTAAAGTGTATCCAGACACCCTCAGGCAACTGGTTACTCATCATCTGCTCGGCCGTATCCGGCTTGAGCAAGGTCGGGCCACCCGGAAGCAGGCTTCGAATAAACGCCGCCATGTCCGGCAACGTCGAGACCAGGCCGCTGCCGCCGCTCAGCCTCGGGAACGGACGCAAGTAAGCGCCCGGATAAAGCGAGTCGTCTGCGCGCGTAAGTCCCGGCTTCATGGGGTCGGCCGGGTCGGCCCCGGCATAATAGGCGACGAGGCGATTGCGATCCGACACCACAAATCCTGTGTCCACCATGCCAAGGGGGCCGAGAATTCGCGATTGAAGGAATGCATCGAAGCGCTGACCGCTGACCACTTCGACAAGACGCGCCAGCACGTCCGTGGCCACCGAATACTCCCATGACGTTCCGGGATGAAAGACCAGCGGCAGGTCGGCCAAGGCGTCCGTCATCTCCGCGAGCGTGGTCGCGGGATTAAGTATTTTTCGCTCGTTGTACGCTTTGAAGATCAATGTGCCCGGGTCAAGAAGACCGTAGCTCAGCCCCGAGCTGTGACTCATCAGATGGCGAATGGTGATCGGCCTGACAGCAGGCTCTGTTTGGTCCAGTGACGTCGCGCCGGGACGCAGCACACGACGGTTGGCGAGCTGCGGAATGAACCGCTCAACCGGATCATCCAGTTGGAAGCGGCCTTCTTCGAACAAAAGAAGGGCGGCGCAGGATGTAATCAGCTTTGTATTCGAGAAGATGCGGAATATGTGGTCGGCCCGCAATGGTATCCGCGCTTCCTTGTCGGCCCATCCGATGCATTGCACATCGGCCAAATCTCTACCGACGAGCACTGCTGAGGAAAATCCAGAGAGAAAATTTCCATCAACGTACCGCTGCATGGCAGCGTGCGCAGACCGAAAATCGTATCCGGTGGCCGTGATTTTCATGCCTTCCATGATCGAGGCTCAGACGGCTGCGGAAAATTCGCGGGCGGCAACAGCAGGCACTCGGTTATTGTGCTCGCGTCTTTCAATGAAAAAAGTGGCTCGCGAGAGAGCAAGTATTCGAGAAATAATCGTCCGAATGGCGTCAAACTTTGGGAAACTCCTGATTTTTTCTTGATTTTTTGCGCCAGAGATTCCCGGCCTGAAACAGATCGACCGAGAGCTTCCCTTGTGCTGGAAAACCGCTATTTCCGGCCCATCCACCAGCCCAAAGCGAGCGACGCGACCCCCAGCGCGCCGGCCAGCATGCCGTGCTTGGCGCGAACACGCGTCAGGCCCGTTTCATGCCCCGGAAAAAATGCCGGCAGTGCATCTGCCGGCACTAGGAAATAAACGGCGGCGACACCGATCAGGATAACGCCGATGACGATCACAATAGCTTTCATGTGAGTACTCCCCTGCTTGCGAGCATAGCACCGAGACATTTTGCGATGCGAGAGCTATGTCCGCTTTATTCCTGCAGGCAGACATGTGCGATGCACCAGTTGATGTCTACTTTGCCGGAAGCGGACATCGGCTGATTGGGTCGCTTCTTCACTCGTGCGGTGCACGTGTTCCTGCCCGCCATTGGCTCAGGACCGGACAGTTTGCCGCGCGGCCGCCATGTCTGCTCTGTTTTACGGTCGTCAGCCAGTACCCAGCGGCCCGAACCGAGGTGGCTACTACTGCGCTATCCCAGTTGCGATGGTAGAAATGGGAAAGAGGCTGATTCGGGATGGGGGCTCAGGCAATCCAGCTATTAGAGGAGAGGTCACTCGGCACGATTCGCGAGTCGCTTGATCTGCTCGAAACGGACCTTGCGAAACTCATTGCAAAAACGGGCGATGCGGCCCAACGGGTGCATACCGGAATTGGGCTGTCGTCGAGCTCGCTGGAGAAAATTCGCCGGCAGGCCGAGGGCCTTTCAAGCGTTGCACGGAGCGCAAACAAGGACGCGCAGCAGCTTGCCACCGCGACGCAGGAATTCGCCGCCTCCTCGAACGAGATCGGAAGACAAGTTCATGCCGCCGGCGGGCTGACCACCAAAGCGACCGAGGCCGGCGCGGATGCCGGTGCAAGTATCAAGAGACTTGATACCTCCTCGTCCGAAATTGGAACGATCATCGGACTGATCACAAAAATCGCCAAACAAACACAGCTGCTGGCGCTCAATGCGACGATCGAAGCGGCACGAGCCGGAAATGCCGGGCGCGGCTTTGCCGTGGTGGCCACCGAGATCAAGGCGCTTTCGATTGAAACACAAAAGGCCGCCGACGATATCAGACATCGCGTGAGTCAGCTTCAGCACGATGCGCATGCGTCGGGCGAGGCACTCACGCGTATTTCATCGGTTATTCAGGAAGTGCAGCCGCTTTATGCCGCGATGGCCGGTTCGGTCCAGGAACAAATTGCGACAGCGCAGGCAATTTCAGAAAACGCCGTCACGACTTCAAAGTTCGTCGAGCGCGTGTCGGAAGGCGCTGCCGAAATCAAGGATGCAACCGACACCGCTGCCCGCGAAAGTCTGGAGGTCGACCAGTCCGGGCGTACAGCAGCCGAACTTGCCAATAAACTGCGACGCAATCTGTCGATTTTCCTGCGCCAGACCGAAATCGGCGACCGCAG
>JBKPRE010000165.1:0-13111 GCA_046734435.1 Pseudomonadota bacterium
GCCCTCTTCGCATTTCCGCAGCAGCGGCGTCTTGCTGCCGCGCGCAACGGCAATTCCATCCTTGACTCTTATTGCGCCCGCGTCGCTCTGATTGAAAATGGTGCGGCGCGTGTTGTTGTTGACCGAAAATATCAGCTTCTGGCGTTCCTCGACCTTGGTGCCAGGCTGAAAGATCACCTGCACCGACACGCTGGTCTCGGACACCGGCTCTGCCGACAGAACACTGTAACGATTGACTGCAAAGTCGGGGCCGAGGTCGTGATCCTCCAGCACCAGCCCGGCGCTCGGCGTGGAGATACTGACGTACGGATTGCCCGGTGTCGCTGGACTGCCGCAATCGGTCGCCCACGTACCAAACAGACCGAATTCCTGGAAAACCTGCTCGACAGAAGCGGCGTTCGCCATTTCCGGCAAAGCCACCAACGCCACAACTCCAATGACCCCAACCAACCGCATACTGCCGAAACTCCAACGCCTGACACAATAACAGCGGCACGCGTGGCGGCAATTGGCCAGAGCGCAAAATGCGCCGCGCGACGCCACTACTTTGCTGCAGCGTTGATGACTATTTAAAGGTCAGGTTGGCGGCCTTCGCCACATCGGCAAAGGTCTTGATGTCCTCGTCGATGCGCTTTTTGAAGGCATCGCCCGTTGGCCCTCCCGGTTTTACCGCCATCTTTTTCAAGCCTTCCTGAACCCCGGGGTCTGCCAGCGCCTTACCCAGCTCCGCTGTCAGTTTTGCAACAACCGGCGCGGGGGTGCCTGCCGGCACGAAGAAGCCGCTCCACAGGTGCGTGTTAACCTCTGGATACCCGGCCTCGGCCATGCTCGGCACATCCGGTAGTTCCGGCGAGCGTTCCGAGCCCGTTACGGCCAGCGCCCGCGTCTTGCCGCCCTGGACCAGGGGAATCGCGGGCGGGCCATCCGAGATCGTGAACAGGCTCTGCCCGGATACGACGCTCAGGTTCGACTCGTTGCTGCTCTTGTAGGGAATCGCCACCGCCGGCATTCCGCTCTTGAGCTTGAATAATTCCGTGGTGATCGTGAACGCCGGAGAAGACGTGCCGTAGTTCGATTTGTCGGGATTGGCCTTGGCCCAGGCCACGAGCTCTTTCACGGTCTTGGCCGGATGATCCGCGGGCACGACCAGAACCAGCGGAAAAGATGCGATCATATTCAGCGGGGTAAAGCTCTGGCTTGCGTGATAGCCGAGATTGGGAATAACCGCGGTCGCAATCGACATTTGGCCAGTAGCACCGACAAGAACGGTGTATCCATCCGCGGGCTGATGGGCCGCAAAGTCCGCCGCGATGCGGCCACCGGCACCGACTTTGTTTTCAATTACGGCGGTGGCGCCCGTATTCTCCTGAAACTTCTGCACCACAAGCCGTGCGAACAGGTCGTTACCGCCGCCGGCGGCGAAGCCCACGATGAAATGGATTGGGCGGTTCGGAAAATCGGTCTGGGCGCATGCGCTTCCGGCGACAAACGTCACAAGCAGCGCGGTCAGCGAGCAGATCAATCTGTTTTGCATTTTCTTCATTGCGTCCCCCGTTTGCGCAGGTTCCTCCCCCGTACGCTTCTCGCAGCGTACACTGGCCCCCGTCATTCGAAAATGCCTTTGTCAGCTATACTATTGTTGCCCATCAATGAGCCGAGGCCGGGGATGAAAGCCACGCGGGCGCCAGCCGATCGTTCTCAGACCGAGCTCTTCGGTCATCCGCGCGCCCTCAGCTATTTGTTTGCAACCGAAATGTGGGAGCGCTTCTCATATTACGGGATGCGCGCGCTGCTCGTCCTTTACATGGTCAAATATTTGCTGGAACCCGACCGAGCGCACCACGTCATAGGGCTTTCGGCTTTCAGGACCGCGCTCGAAAGCATTTTCGGACCGCTGGCCGCACAGCCTTTTGCCTCTCACATCTACGGCTTCTATACCGGTCTGGTCTATCTGACACCGATCCTGGGCGGCCTGCTTGCCGACCGCGTACTCGGCCAGCGCCGGACCGTCTTTATCGGTGCCGCACTGATGGCTGTCGGACATTTCGCGATGGCTTTTGAGCAGCTTTTTTTGTTCGCGCTCGGGCTTCTCATTCTCGGCAACGGAGCCTTCAAGCCGAACATCTCGACGCAGGTCGGCAGCATCTATGCGCCAGGTGATCGGCGCCGCGATCGCGCATTTTCGATTTTTTACGTCGGTATCAATCTCGGTGCGTTTCTCGCACCATTCATTTGCGGGACGCTCGGCGAAGAACTCGGTTGGCATTATGGATTTACTGCCGCCGGATTTGGCATGACGGCAGCACTTGTCATTTATCTTCTAGCAACGCCGCATCTGCCTAAAGACGCGTTTGCCCGCCGAAAATCGCCTGCCGCATCCATCGATAAAGACGGGTGGCGATCGATCTTTGCTTTGCTGCTGTTGTTTTTGCCCGTCAGTCTGTTCTGGGCGACCTACGAGCAACAGGGAAACACCATTGCGCTTTGGGCCGATCAGTTTACCGATCGCAGACTATTCGGCGCCGAGATCCCAGTGACATGGTTTCAGGCCTTCAATCCTTTCATGATATTTGCCTTCACGCCCTTTGTTGTTGCTCTTTGGAGACGTCAGGGACCGAACGAGCCATCGACACCGATGAAGCTTGCAATCGGATGTTTCCTGACGGCACTCGCCTACCTCGTCATGGCGCTTGCGGCGTGGAACGCCGGCGCCGACAAAGCGAGTTGGCTTTGGCTGCTGGCGTATTTCGTCGTTATTACGATTGGCGAGTTGTACCTGTCACCGACAAGCCTGTCGCTGGTCACCAAGATTGCGCCGGCGTCCCTGCTCTCGATGATGATGGGTATCTGGCTCGCGACCAGTTTTACCGGAAACTTCCTCGCCGGCTACCTCGGCAGCTTCTGGTCGAGCATGGGAAGAATGGAGTTCTTTCTCATGCTGGCGGCAATTTCCGGCGTGGCCAGCGTGGCCATCGTTTTGCTGAGCTTTCCACTGCGCTCGGTCTTACGGGACTAGTCGAGCGGAAGCCCGACATATTGCTCGGCCAGAGAAGTCGCCGCTGCTTTCGAGCCGGTGAGATAATCAAGATCGGAGAGTTGCCGCCGGCGGTCAAACGCGGTTTCGTGCGGAAAGCGATGCATGATCTGGGTCATCCACCAGGAAAACCGCTGCGCGTTCCACACCCGTCGCAAACAGTTTGACGAATACTGCTCCAACAAATCATTCCGCTTGTTCTTGTAAAACTCACCGACCGCCCGCGACAGCATCATCACATCGGCAAATGCGAGGTTCATTCCCTTGGCACCGGTGGGAGGCACGATATGGGCGCTGTCGCCTGCCAGAAACAGCCGGCCGTATTGCATGGGCTCGACGACAAAACTGCGCATCGGCGTAATGCCCTTCTGCAGCATCGGGCCTTCCTGCAGCTTGCGTGCGCCACCGAGACGCTTGTGCAGCTCGTCCCAGATGCGCTTGTCGGACCAATTCTCGATTTCCTCGTCGTGATCGCATTGCAGGTAGAGACGGGCCAGCGTCGGCGACCGCATGGTGTAGAGCGCAAAACCGCGATCGGTGTAGGAATAGATCAGTTCATGATCGGGCGGCGGACTTTCCGACAGGATCCCGAGCCATCCGAACGGATAGTCCCGCTCGAACACGCTGAGGACCCCATCGGGAATGCTCGGCCGGCAGATCCCATGAAAGCCGTCACATCCCGCAATGAAGTCGCAGCTGATTTCCTGCTGCCGGCCTTCGTGCCTGAACCTGACTTTTGGTTGCTTGCCGGTCAGTTCATGGATGCTGACGTCGCTCACCTCAAACAATAATGGACCGCCATCGGCCAAACGGCGTTCGACGAGATCCTTGACCACCTCCTGCTGTCCGTAAATCGTCACGCGCTTGTTCACGAGCGCCTTGAAATCGATACGGTGCAGGTCGCCGTTGATGCCGATATTGATGCCCCAGTGCAGCATGCCTTCACGCTGCATCCGTTCGCCAACGCCGAGGTCGGTGAGAAGATCGGCTGCCCAGTGCTCGATTAAGCCCGCCCGGATTCGATTTTCGATGTACTCGCGGCTCCGGTTCTCGATGATTATTGATTCAATGCCCTGCAAGTGGAGAAGCCGAGCAAGCATAAGCCCGGCTGGGCCTGCCCCGACGATTCCGACCTGCGTGCGCATGTAAAAGTTCCTGCCTCTCGTGTTCCTATAGGCGGCAGCTGCCGTCCTGGCAAAGGGATGAAGGCCGGAAAGTGTTGCACAAATTCTTGGGTGTCTTCACCCCGGCCAACCGTAGCGCGGCACGCGATTACAATAATGGCGGTAGCTTTCCCCGAACTTTGCCTCGAGATACCGCTCCTCACGCCTTACAACACCGAAGTGCAGAACAACAAAAAAACCAATTGTCATGACGAGCATCCAATCGGAGGCAATCAGAACGGCGAGACCCACAAGGAAAAGTGTACCGCCAACGTACATGGGATTTCGCAGCCACGCGAAGATGCCGTCTGTCACCAAAGCAGTAGATGGCTTCCAAGGCTCTGGATGTGTGCCGGCGGTCCGGAAAACGATATTGGCCGCAACAACGAGCGCCAGACCGGCACCGATAAACGCACCACCAAGGATCATCCGGACCGTGCCTGACAAAAACACGGTCAGCACATAGGCTGGCAAAAGCCAATCCAGCAGAAGGCCCAGAACAATCGTTGCCAGCGCCAATAGTGGCGGCGGCGCAATCACTCCGGCTGTATCCTTAGTTCCCTGCATAGCTTCGGTTCTCTAAATCGGCGAGACATTCCGCCCCAAGCTCTGAAAAGATTAAGAATTAATACGACTTATGCTGCTTCTTAGCATTGACTTTGCCGGATCGCACCCTATGTTCCGGGCAACCGATCAGACGTGAAGATTCGGTCGTCCCCGCGCATAGCAATCGGTTTTTCCAGTCCGGCGCGATCTGGACGATCTCTGAGGTTATATGGCTTTTTCTCATCTCGGCTTATCAGCCAAAGTTCTTTCGGCCATCGAAGCGGCCGGTTACAAAACTCCCACCCCTATTCAAGACCAAGCTATCCCGCACGTATTGGCGCGGCGCGACGTGCTTGGCATCGCACAGACCGGCACTGGCAAGACCGCAGCCTTCGTGCTGCCGATGCTCACGATGCTCGAACAGGGCCGTGCACGCGCACGCATGCCGCGCACGCTCATTCTGGAGCCGACACGCGAGCTTGCCGCCCAGGTCGCTGATCATTTCGAAAAATACGGCAAGAACCACAAACTCAACGTCGCACTGATCATCGGCGGCGTGTCATTCGACGATCAGGACGCAAAGTTGCTGCGCGGGGTTGATGTGCTGATTGCCACACCCGGCCGGCTGCTCGATCATTTCGAGCGCGGGCGATTGCTCCTGTCGGGATGCGAACTCCTCATCATCGACGAAGCCGACCGCATGCTCGACATGGGTTTCATTCCCGACATCGAACGCATTGGAAAGCTGGTGCCGTTCACCCGGCAAACTTTGTTTTTCACCGCGACGATGCCACCGGAAATTCAGCGCATCGCCGACACATTCCTGCACAATCCGGTGCGTGTCGAAGTGTCGAAGCCGGCGACCACAGCCGCAACGATCACTCAATTGTTGGTCGCGACCGGCCGTGATCCGCACGAGAAGCGAGAGACGTTGCGTCGGCTGATCCGGTCTGCTGACAATTTCAAGAACGCCATCATTTTCTGCAACCGCAAGCGCGAAGTCGCAAATCTTCATCGCTCGCTTTTGCGCCATAAGTTCAACGCGGTCGCCTTGCACGGCGACATGGATCAGCCCGCGCGCATGGCGGCGCTTGACCGGTTCCGCCGCGGCGAAGCCGAATTGCTCATTGCATCGGACGTTGCGGCACGCGGTCTCGACATCCCGGAGGTGAGCCACATCTTCAATTTTGACGTGCCACACCACCCCGATGATTACGTGCATCGCATTGGCCGCACCGGCCGGGCCGGCAGAAGCGGCACCGCGATCACAATTGTTGCACCGATCGACAGCAAGGCCATCGGCGCCATCGAGCGTCTGACGGGCCAGACAATTCCATGGATGGACAAGCCCGCGCCTTCCCAAATTCCGGCAGAAATTCGCTCCATCCAGGAGCTGGAGCAAGCCCCGCGCAATTCGTCGCCGCGTCACCGGCGCGGCAGCCAGCCGCCCCGGGCAGCCAAACAGAAGCAACCTCAAAGGCTGCGGCCGCCGCAACCGGCCGAGGACGACAGCGGCGGCCACCTCCCCGCCTTTCTGCTCCGGCCGGTGTCGGTAAAAGCCTAAAACGTCAGCCCGAGTGAAAATTACCGCGCTGCACGCGCGGGTTCCAAATTTACCGGTCGTTCATTTCCGTCGCATACCGTTCGCGCAAGAGAGACGCCGTGCGTGCCGTCCTCTGCAGGCCAAGCCTGCATTCGGGGGTCTTAGCAATGACCGGGCGTGCCGAAGAGTACGAACGCACAACGGGCTTTGCCGAAATCGCCCTTGGGCAGATGAAGGCGTTGCGCCATGCCAACAATCCGCGCAATTACGAGATCTGGTACACTTATGCGACGGGCTATCATCCTGCGCTGAACGCGCAGATTAATGCGATGCTCAAGGCCAAGGGCACGATCACGGAAACGGATCTCGCCCAGATTTATGACGGCTACATCTCGCCTTCGCGTCTGTCCGAGCGCATCGACGAGGTGGGTAGCCAGGTCAAGTCCGAAATCGATCAGGTCATGTTGATGATCGATGCCGTCGCCGGCACGGCGAGCAGTTACACCGAAAGCCTCGCCGGCGCGAGCCAGCAGCTCGCTCTTTCAAAAGATCGCGACGGACTGCGGGTCATCGTCGAAAACCTCGTGGCGACGACCAAGGCGATGGAGCGTTCCAACCAACAGCTGGAAGAGCGACTGACTGCTTCGAAGAAAGAAATCAGCGATCTTCAGGTCAGTCTCGAGACTGTCCGCACCGAGAGCCTCACCGATCCACTCACGCAACTCGCCAATCGAAAATATTTCGACACCGCGTTGGAGAAGGCTATCGCTGACGCGACCGAGAAGAGTGAGCCGTTGTCCCTGATGCTGACCGACGTCGATCATTTTAAGGCCTTCAACGACAGTTTCGGCCATTTGACCGGTGATCAGGTCCTGCGTCTCGTTGCCTTGTCGGTGAAGAATAACGTCAAAGGCAAGGATACCGCGGCTCGTTACGGCGGCGAGGAGTTCGCTGTCGTCCTGCCGAATACCGTTCTGCGCGCGGCAACCACCGTTGCCGACCATATTCGTCGCGAAGTGATGTCGAAGGAACTTATGAAGCGGTCGACAGGCGAGAAACTCGGCCATGTGACAATTTCGATTGGGGTCGCCACTTTGCGCAAGGGCGACACGCCTCAGTCGCTGATCGAGCGCGCAGATGCCTGCCTTTACGCGGCGAAGCGCAACGGCCGTAACCGCGTTGTCTGCGAGACAGATCCGGAAGTCGCCCAGTCAAACACGGCAGCGCAGGTGGCCTGACCGCCTAGTCCGCGGCCTTCGCCGGCGTCAGCTGCACCGACTCACCGCAGCCGCACGCACTCGTCTGGTTCGGGTTGTTGAAAACGAACTGGGCGGAAAGCTTTTCGGTCTTGTAGTCCATTTCTGTTCCGAGGAGGAACAGCACCGCTTTTGGGTCGATCAGGAGCTTGACGCCCTTGTCCTCGACGATCTCGTCGGTCGGATTTACGGCGTCGGCATACTCCATTGTGTATTCCATTCCCGCGCAGCCGCCGTTTTTGACGCCAACCCGGACGCCGGCCACGGGTTTGCCCGCCTGCGCCATCACTGACTTGATGCGCGACGCTGCGGCCTCAGTCAGCCGCATCACTTGGGGTTTGGGTCGAGCCGTAGCCATTTCATCCTCATCGAATCTTATGTAGGCGAGCGATTTCAGATTACCACATGTTGAGCACCAGCCGGGCCTCGTCCGACATCCGGCTGGGATCCCACGGCGGATCCCAAACGACTTCCACCTTGGTCTCTTTCACGCCCGCAACGCTCGACACCGCGTTCTCGACCATGATCGGCAGATCCTGCGCCGCCGGGCAGTTTGGAGACGTCAAAGACATGTCGATTTTCACGCCGCGATCGTCACCGATATCGATCTTGTAGATCAGACCCAACTCATAGATGTCTGCGGGGATTTCAGGATCGTAAACGGTCTTCAACGCCGCAACGATGTCGTCGGTCAGCTTGTTGAGTTCGTCCTGCGGCAGCGCCGGCGAGCCTGTGACCGCCGCATTCTCCGGCGGTTTTTCCGCAACGGGCGTGTTTTGGGTCGTGTCGTCGGTCATGCGAAGAATTCCTGAGCCTTCACAAGTGAGGCGGCAAGAGTATCGACCTCATCGTGGGTATTATACATTGCGAATGAAGCGCGGCATGTTGCGGTCAATCCGTATCGCGCGAGCAAAGGCATAACGCAATGCGTGCCGGCGCGAACCGCCACCCCGCCCCGGTCTATGATCGTTGCAACGTCGTGAGGATGCGCGCCCTTCATTTCAAACGACACGATTGGGCCTTTGTGGTGTGCCTTGCCAATAATGCGCAGCGAATTGATCTTGCCGAGCTGCTCGTGGGCGTATTTAACCAGCGCATCTTCATGCGCACGGATGCGCGCTTTGCCGACGGAATTGACATAGTCAAGCGCCGCGCCGAACCCGATGGCCTGCACGATCGCCGGCGTACCCGCCTCGAATTTGTGCGGAGGTTCGCCGTAAGTGACGCGATCCTCGAACACCTCATGGATCATTTCACCACCGCCGTTGAACGGCGGCATCGCCACGAGATGCTCATACTTGCCGTAAAGCGCGCCAATTCCGGTCGGCCCGTAAAGCTTGTGGCCGGTGAAGGCGTAAAAATCGCAGCCAACGTCGCGAACATCGACGTCGAGGTGCACCGCGGCCTGCGCGCCGTCAACCAGCACCGGAATGCCACGCGCATGGGCGATGCGCACCGCCTCCTTCACGGGGACGACGGTGCCGAGCGCATTCGACATGTGGGTGATCGCCACCATCTTGGTGCGAGGCGTCAGCAGCTTCTCGAATTCATCCAGCAGGAAATTGCCGTCCTCATCGATCGGCGCCCACTTGATGACCGCGCCCTGTCGTTCGCGCAGGAAGTGCCAGGGAACGATATTCGAATGGTGTTCCATGATCGAAAGCACGATTTCATCGCCCGCCTTGATGCGCTCCCGCGCAAAGGTATAGGCGACGAGATTGATCGCTTCCGTGGCGTTACGTGTGAAGATGATCTCTTCCTTGCGTCCGGCATTAAGGAAGGCGCGCACCGTTTCACGCGCGCCTTCGTAGGCTTCGGTCGCTTCGTTAGCGAGGTAGTGCAAACCTCGATGCACGTTGGCGTACTGCTCGGTGTAGGCCTTCGCGAGCCGGTCGAGCACAGCTTTCGGCTTTTGCGCCGACGCCGCATTGTCCAGATACACCAGCGGCTTTCCATAAACGTGCATCGACAGCGCGGGAAAATCCGCCCTGATCTTGGCGACGTCGTATGAGCCGTTACTGATCGCCGGATGCATTCTCATTGCTCTCGCGCTTCCAGCCATTTGGCGGCGGCATTCAACAGCGCTTCACGTATTCCTTCATGCGCGATCTCCTCGATCGCCTCGCCGACGAAAGCCTGGATCAGGAGAGCCTCGGCCTCATTTTCCGGAATGCCGCGCGACATCAGGTAGAACTTGAGCGCACTGTCGAGCGCACCCGCGGTCGCGCCGTGCCCGCACTGCACGTCGTCCGCGAAAATCTCCAATTCTGGCTTGTTATCGGCTTCCGCCTCGTCGGAGAGCAGAAGCGCATGGCTTGCCATTTTCGCGTCGGTCTTCTGCGCGTGCGGCTCCACGACGATCTTGCCCTGGAAAATGCCGTGGCTTTCCCCGTCCAGCACCGTACGGAAGCGCTCCCGACTCGTGCAGCCGCCCGCGGCATGATTGATCACCAGCGTATTGTCGACGTGCTGGTGCCCCTTCAACAGGGTCGCACCGTCAATCGAAGCTTGCGTCCCCTCACCGTCAAAGCGCGCAAAAATCTGATTGCGCACGACTGCGCCGCCAGCGGTGTATGTGAAGCCATGGTAGATCGCCTTGGCTCCAACCTTTACGCCCAGGCTGGAAATGCGCAGCGCCTTATCCCCGTCGCTGCCGATGGTGACATGATCCACATGCGCACCCTCTCCGATCACTAGCTCGAGGGCTGAGTTGATCTGATAGTCGACACCGGGAAGGCCGTTGAACGATTCAATGAACGTCACATGGGCACCCGGCGCCACGATGACGACCGAGCGCGGATACATTGCTGCCGCCGCTCTTTCGGCAAAAACATGTGCAATTTCGATCGGCTTTTCGACATGGACGCCCTTTGCCACGCGGAGCGCCACGCCGCCGGTCATAAAGGCCGTATTAAGCGACACGGCGATGTCGTCGTGACCCGGGACCTCGCCCAGACGATAGTTTTTTTGATCCGCCGCAAAGGCGAACACGTCGCTCATCTCAACGCCCATGGGCGGCTTGAAGTCGCTCCACGACTGCTCGTAGCGGCCGTTGACGATGGCGATCCGACCGGCCGCCAGGCCCGGCAGTTCCGGCACCTTGCCCTTGCCTTTCGCCGGCTCTGCGAGCGGCTTTGCTTCGCGCATGAGCGCACGCAAGTCTGTATATTTCCATTCCTCGATCCGGCGATGAGGAAGGCCTGCAGCGTCAAAGCGTTGGAAAGCAGCCTCGCGCAGATCGGCGACCGCGCCTTTGCCCGGCAGTGTTGCCCGCGCGGCCGCGTAGGCCGCGTTCAGCGCCTGCTCGGCCGGAGTCCTTATGGCCCGCACTTCGGCGTTCATCAGGCTGCCTCGCCCTGAAATTGCGCATAGCCCTTGGCTTCAAGCTCGAGGGCAAGCTCCTTGCCTCCGGACTTGACCACGCGACCCTTCGCCAAGACGTGCACCACGTCCGGCACGATGTAATTGAGCAGCCGCTGATAGTGTGTAATCACGACCATCGAGCGGTCCGGCGACCGCAATCGATTCACGCCTTCGGCGACGATTTTCAGCGCATCGATGTCGAGACCGGAATCGGTTTCGTCCAGCACCGCCAACTTCGGCTGCAGGACTGCCATCTGCAGAATCTCGTTGCGCTTCTTTTCCCCGCCGGAAAATCCGACATTGACCGCCCGCCGCAGCATCTCCGGGCTGATGCCAAGATGGCCCGCGGTGTCGCGCACCATCTTCATGAACTCCGGCGTGGACAGTTCATTCTCACCGCGCGTCTTGCGCTGCGCGTTAAGCGCGGTGCGCAGGAATGTCATTGTGGCAACGCCCGGCACTTCGACCGGGTATTGGAAGGCGAGAAAAACACCTTTGGCCGCCCGCTCATCGGGCGCCATTTGAAGGATGCTTTCCCCGTTGAGCAGCACGTCGCCTTCGGTGACATTGTATTCACTCTTTCCGGCCAGCACATAAGCGAGTGTCGATTTGCCCGAGCCGTTCGGGCCCATGATCGCCGCAACCTGGCCCTTCTCTACCGACAGCGTCAGGCCGTTGAGGATCTTCTTGCCCTCGATCTCGACATGCACATTTTTGACTTCCAGAAACGCCACTTCTTTATCCTTTCTCGAACTTAGGGAGTTGGGCCGTCCGGCCGCGGGGCATTCCAGCGCCAGCGCCACTCGCCATCGGTTCTTTGACGGCTGATGCGGACAAACGAAATGACCATGGCGGCAATAATAGCCGCCCAAGCAATCCACACCGCGAAATTGGCCCGGTCAGCAAGCAAATTCATCGCCACCACCGAGATCGCAACAATCGCCGCAACCGCAACCGTCAGAACCCAGCCCTCCCAGGTCACGGGCGTCGCACCGTAGCCGTAGCGTCTCGGCTTGAACCAATAGCGTGCCATTGCGATTATCCCACGCTGCCTTCCAGCGAGATCGAGATCAGCTTCTGCGCCTCGACCGCAAATTCCATCGGCAGCTGCTGCAGGACATCCTTGACGAAACCGTTGACGACAAGAGCGGTCGCCTCCTCCGCCGACATACCGCGCTGCCGGCAATAGAACAGCATGTCCTCAGAAATCTTCGAGGTCGTTGCCTCGTGCTCGAAGGTCGCCGAGGAATTCTTTGCCTCGATGTACGGCACAGTGTGCGCGCCGCACTGATCCCCGATGAGCAGCGAATCGCAATTCGTGAAATTGCGCGCGCCCTTGGCCTTGCGGTGTGCGGACACCAGTCCGCGATAAGTATTGTTCGATTTGCCCGCAGCGATGCCCTTCGAGATGATGCGGCTGATGGTGTTCTTCCCGAGATGAAGCATCTTGGTGCCGCTGTCCACCTGCTGGCGGCCGTTCGAAATAGCGATTGAATAGAACTCGCCACGCGAGTTGTCGCCGCGTAGGATGCAGCTCGGATACTTCCAGGTGATAGCCGAGCCGGTCTCGACCTGGGTCCATGAGATTTTCGAGTTTTTGCCCCGGCAATCGCCGCGCTTGGTGACGAAATTGAAGATGCCGCCCTTGCCCTCGGCATCGCCCGGGTACCAGTTCTGCACCGTCGAATACTTGATCTCGGCATCGTCAAGCGCGACCAGTTCGACCACAGCCGCATGCAGCTGGTTTTCGTCGCGCATCGGCGCGGTGCAACCCTCAAGGTAACTCACATAGGCGCCTTTGTCGGCGATGATGAGCGTGCGCTCGAACTGACCAGTGTTTGCTTCATTGATGCGGAAATAAGTCGACAGTTCCATCGGGCAGCGCACACCCGGCGGCACGTACACAAACGAGCCGTCGGAGAACACCGCCGAATTCAGCGTCGCGAAGAAATTGTCCGAGGTCGGAACGACCGAGCCAAGATATTTCTTCACCAGCTCGGGATGCTCGCGGATAGCCTCCGACATCGGCAGGAAGATCACGCCGGCCTTCTTCAACTCTTCCTTGAACGTGGTGGCAACCGAAACGGAATCGAACACGGCATCGACGGCGACACGGCCTGAACGGAAATCACCGCCGGTCGTCTCGTCGTCAAGCGCGCTCGGCTCGCCCTGCTTGCGTACGCCGGCGAGGATCTCCTGCTCTTTC
>JBKPRE010000166.1:0-10141 GCA_046734435.1 Pseudomonadota bacterium
AACTGGTCGAACTCGGTCTTGTCCTTTGCAAAGCGGAGACGGTCGAGGAATTCGCGGAACTCTCTCTGCTCTTCCTCGAGTCGACGCAACGTATCGGTCCGGTATTCGTCGAAGGCGCGGTTGCCGCTCGACGGCGCATAGTTCCAACCACCGCCCCACGGGCCACCGCTCATCCGCGAGCGCATCCAGTCCATCTTGCGCTGCATGCGCTCCATTTTGTGCTGCCAGCGGTCATGGCCGCCGTAATGTCCGCATCCCATACGTCCGCTCCATATTGTGAAGGCGAGCACGGAGAGACCGACTGGCCACCACACCATGAAGCCCAGCACGATCAGAGCGATCCAGGCGGGTTTGCCGAGTTCATCGAGCTTTGCGGTGATAGGCATTGTCTGCCTCGCGTGAATGTAAATAACATTTACATAGCTAAGGCCGTTGTCGGCTCGTGTCAAGCGGCGTGAGGATTAAATTGGTGGCCGATGGTCGCAGCACCAGATGCGGTTGCGCAATTCGGCCGCGGAACATTTAACGCCGCCGCGGTGAGGCGTTGAGGCCAAGCCCCCGTAGGTAAATCAGTACGGCGGCTTCAAGGAGATCTTCCGGCGTCATCGGCAGCTTGCGGCGCGCGCCGTCGCCCCGTCCGAACAAAGATGCAATGCCGTGCGTCATCGACCAAATGTGCAGCGCCACCATGAGCGCCGGCGGCCTGCCCTGTGACGGCATCATTGCGACGAGTTTCTCCGACGCCGCACGCAAGACCGCGAATGCGTTCTCGCTCGCGTCGCGCAATTCGCGATCGCTGTCGAGCGCGACACCAGCTTCGAACATCGCCGAGTAATAAGCCGGCTCGCGCTTTGCGAACGCGAGATAACTTTTGCCGAGCCGGTCGAATGCGGTCATCACGTCAGGGCTGCCCTCGTCCCATGCTTTCGCCAGCGCCGCCGAAAATTCCTCAAAGCCGCGCCGGGCAACATCGGCGAGCAGCGCATCGCGATCGCGAAAGTGGCGATAGGGCGCGGCCGGACTCACGCCCGCCCAGCGTGCCGCATCGGCAAAGGTGAAGCCCGCCGGGCCCTTCTCGGCAATCAATTCGAGCGCGGCGCGCACGAGGGCTTCTTTCAGATTGCCGTGGTGATAGCCGCCTCGGTATCGTTTGCCCCATGCCATGTGATGAGCATTTACATGAGTCAACAGCGCGCGTCGATGGCGGCCGGCGTTAGCGCCTCGGCCCGCAGATTACGTCGATTGCCGTTGCGACCAGCGCAGCAAGCTCTCTGCGTGGCAGCCCGGCGCGGGCACGGACTGCCAAGGTGTGCAACGTGGCGGTGGCAAGCTGCGCCAGCATCGCCGGATCTGCGCTGCGCGGAATTTCGCCGCGCTCGCGCGCCCTGCTGAATTGTTCTGCAAGAAAGGCATCGCTGTTGCGCACGCCCTCCGCCAGGAATGCGCGCACCTTGGAGTCGACCGTGGCCTGCGTTGCGGCGGTGCCGATCGTGTAACAGCCACGCGCGCCACCCTCGCCGGCAAGATAGAGGTCGAGCGCGGCCTTGTAGAAGCGGTCGAGAAAGACGCGTAACGGCGGGTCGTCGGCGAGCAGGGTCAACGTCACCGCGCGAGCGGTATCGCGATAGCGGGCGAGCGTCTTGAGATAGAGATCGCGCTTGTCGCCGAAGGCGGCGTAGAGGCTCGGCCGGTTCATGCCCGTGGCCGCCACCAGATCGTCGAGCGACGTGCCGTCGTAGCCATTCCGCCAGAACACGTCGGCGGCGCGCGCCAGAGCGGTATCGGGATCATAGGCGCGCGGCCGCCCGCGGCGGCGGCTTTCGATTCTGGATGTTTTTTGTACCATTTCGCAAAAAATCCTTGACGCCCGCTATTTCATACGAAATAGTACAAAAATCAATCAGGGAGCACGACATGGACCTCTATTTTGCGCCGCTCGCCTGTTCGATGGCGACCCGCATTGCACTATACGAGGCCGGCGCCGACGCGCACTACATCCAGCGCGACCGCAACAAGCGGCTGCCGGACGGATCGGACTTTTGCCAAATCAACCCGCTCGGTATGGTGCCGACGCTGCGCACCGACGACGACGAGGTGCTGACCGAGAACGCCGCCATCCTGCAATACGTCGCCGAATGCTTCCCGCAGGCCCGACTTGCGCCGACGGGCGGGATGCAGCGCGCACGTCTGCATCAGTGGCTGTGCTTCATCGGCACCGAGCTGCACAAGGCGGTGTTTCTGCCGCTGTTGCAGGTCAAGCAACCGGCGGACGCGAAGGCCTATGCCGCCGGACTCGCGGAAGCGCGGCTTGCCATTGTCGACAAACACCTCATCGGCCGCGAATTCGTGCTCGATAGTTTCAGCGTCGCCGACGCCTATCTGTTCACCGTGCTCAATTGGAGCGGCGCGACCAAGATCGATCTCGCCCCGTGGCCCGCGATCACCAGCTACATGCAGCGGCTGCAGACGCGGGCAAGCATCGCCAGGGCGCTCAAGGAAGAGCTTGCGCTCTACAAAGCCGAAGTTGCGCGCCAGCAAGCCGCCTGAGGCCGCTAGCCTCGGGCGCGCGGCCGCGCGGCGAGCGGCAGCGTGTCGAACAGCGTAGGGCCGGAAGGTTCAGCGCCTTCAATGGTGAGCAGGCGCAGTTTAGTGACCACGCCACCTGAAGCGGAGAATCCACCGGTCTTGCCGCCAGCCGCCAAGACGCGGTGACACGGCATGATGATCGGCGTCGGATTTTCACCCATCGCCTGCCCGACCTCCCGCGACAACGTCTTGTCGCCAAGTCGTTCCGCGATCTCGCCGTAAGTTATGGTGGCGCCAGGCGGGACCTTTCGGACGATCGCATAGACGCGCCTGTTGAAGTCCGGCAATCGGCCGTCGTCGACTGCAATATCGGTCAGGTCGCGCTTTTCGCCCGCAAGCAACGCAACGATGCCGTCGATTGCGTGCCGTACAACAGGTGTTGGGGCCGCTTCGCGCGCAACCGGATGTCGGAGGCACAGGCGTGCGCGCGTTGCCGCAGCATCTGCCTCGGGAAGCTGCACTCCGACAATACCGCGTGCACCCCAGACGATGCCGCAAGTTCCAATTGCTGTTTCAAAGAGCGCGAAACCCTGTTCCATCATGCAGGGAATATATCATCCGCGCTCAACCGGCGCCGCCCGATTCCTGGTCGGCTTTCATCGCGATGCGCAGCGGTTTCGGAATTGGCCGCGCGCGGCCGCCGGATACAAATGCCACCTGCACATGCGCTTCGACCAGCAGATCGTCGCCTCGCATGACTTTCTGATTGAGCGTCACGGATGCGCCCTTCACCTCTTCCGGGGTGGTGACAATATCGAGCACATCGTCCATGTGCGCCGGCTTATTGAAGTCGATGCTCATGTGCCGGACAACGAATGCAAATCCGGGTGCCTCCTTCTCGGCCTGTTCGAAAAGCGCGCGGTGATCGGCGCCGATCAGCCGCAAATAATTCGTGCGGCCGCGCTCCATGAAGCGCAGATAGCTCGCGTGATAGACGATGCCGGAGAAATCCGTGTCTTCATAGTAGACGCGGACGGCCTGATGATGCCGGCCGTCGCGAATTTCCCCGTCGAGCGCATTCATTGTACGCCTCTAGATTGTTCATGCCCGCACTCGTTGCGGGCATCCACGTCTTGAAGCATGAAAGACGTGGATTGCCGGGACAAGCCCGGCCATGACGAAAGATCTCTGCGCTCATTGATGGCACTGCTCATCGCCATGGCACGTTTTTTTGCATCGCCTGCTCCCAATGCTGCCCGTCAAAAGACCGCACCGAAAGCGCAGACAGGTCGATGCCGTCAAGGCACCGAACGTTCACGTCGATTTTGTCGGGGTCGGAGCGCGGCACGTAGAAGGGGTGGATGCCGCAGTGCCGGCAAAACGTGTGCTTGGCGACGCCGGTGTTGAATGTGTAGGTCGCCAGGTCGTCTTTGCCGCTCACGAGCTCGAACTGTTCCGGCGGCACGATCAGATGCAGAAAACCTTTCTTGGTGCACATCGAGCAATTGCAATAAGTGACGCGGTCGAGCTCCGCGGTCACGCGAAAACGCACGCGGCCGCAATGGCAACCGCCCTCATACGTGAGCGGCATCTACTCACCCTCTTCGAACAAACCGAACTGGCTCGGATCGCGGGCGGGTTCCGGCAGACCGAGGTGCTGAAATGCAAGGCCAGTGAGCAATCGCCCGCGCGGGGTGCGTTGCAGGAAGCCTTTCTGAATCAGGAACGGCTCGATGATGTCTTCGATTGCGTCACGCGGCTCGGAGAGCGCCGCCGCCATCGTGTCGACGCCGACCGGCCCACCGCCATAATTATCCGCAATGGTCTTGAGATAGCGCCGATCCATCGCATCGAGACCCGCACCATCCACCTCAAGCGCGGACAGCGCCCGATCGGCGGTCCTGCGGTCGATGATTTTTGCACACTCGACATGGGCGAAATCGCGCACGCGGCGCAGCAAGCGGCCCGCAATGCGCGGTGTGCCGCGCGCGCGCCTGGCGACTTCATTGGAGCCGTCAGCCGCAATGCCGATGCCGAGCACGCGCGCACCACGATTGACGATCTCCTCGAGCTCTTTTTCGGAATAGAAATTCAGCCGCACCGGAATGCCAAACCTGTCGCGCAGCGGGTTGGTCAACAATCCCGCGCGCGTGGTTGCACCGATCAAGGTGAACGGCGACAGATCGATTTTCACGGAGCGCGCCGCCGGGCCTTCGCCGATGATGAGATCGAGCTGGAAATCCTCCATGGCGGGATAGAGGATTTCCTCCACCGCCGGATTGAGCCGGTGGATTTCGTCGATGAACAAAACATCGCGCGGCTCAAGATTGGTGAGCAACGCCGCGAGATCGCCCGCCTTGGCGATCACCGGGCCGGATGTGGCGCGGAAATTCACGCCCAATTCACGCGCAATAATCTGCGCCAGCGTCGTCTTACCGAGGCCGGGAGGGCCGACAAACAGCACATGGTCGAGCGCTTCCTTGCGGGCGCGCGCGGCCTCGATGAACACCCTGAGGTTTGCGCGTGCCTGCTCCTGGCCGATGAATTCCGACAGACGTTGCGGACGCAGCGACGCATCGGCGTCGTCGTCACGCGCGTCGGAGGCGACAAGGCGGGGCGTGCTGCTCATTTCGCCAATTCCTTCAAGCCCTGCCTGATCAGGGTCGCTGTATCCGCACCCTCACCCGCGTTACGCGCGGCGGCGGCGATCGCGGCGGCTGCCTGCGGATGACCGTAGCCGAGGTTGACCAGCGCGGACACGGCGTCGGCTATCGGTCGGGGTGCGCGTTTCTCGTCGAGCGCACCTGCGAGGTGCACCACAGCCGGATCGACATTCGCAAAGGTCGGCGCCCTGTCCTTGAGTTCGGTGACGATGCGCTCGGCACCTTTTGGGCCCACGCCCGGTGCACGCGCCACCGTGGCCTTGTCGCGCATCGCGACCGCGGACGCGAGTTCGGAGACCTTCAGCGTGCCGAGCACGGACATGGCGACCTTGGCGCCGACCCCCTGCACGGTCTGCAGCAGACGGAACCATTCGCGCTCCAGCTCGCTCGCGAATCCGAATAGCCTGATCTGATCCTCTCGGACGTGCGTTTCGATCGAGAGCGTCGCGGGTTGGCCGGGAGGCGGGAGCGACTGCAGCGTGCGCGCCGAACAATACACCTGGTATCCGACGCCGCCGACGTCGAGGATGATGTAGTCCTCGCCGTATGCATCAATGATACCCTTGAGCTTGCCGATCATAACGCCGCCACCTTCAGCACCGCGCTGGTCCGATGATGCGCGTGGCAGACCGCGATGGCCAGCGCATCGGCAGCATCTTCGGATTGCGGTTCGGCTTTCGGCAGCAGAACGCCGATCATCATGCGGATCTGCGCCTTCTCGCCGTGGCCCGTTCCGACGATCGTCTTCTTGACCAGGTTCGGCGCATATTCGGCGACGGCAAGTCCAGCTTTGGCCGGCACCAGCATCGCGATACCGCGCGCCTGCCCAAGCTTCAGCGTCGCAGCCGCATTGGTGTTGACGAATGTCGCTTCCACCGCTGCCTCGTGCGGCTGGTATTGCTCAATGACCGCGAGCAGTCCGTCATGAATTGCCAGCAGGCGCGTGCCCAGATCGGCGCGGTCATCGGTTTCGAATGAACCGCACCCGATGTGGATCAGCCGGTTGCCGTCGGACTCGATCAGGCCCCAGCCGGTGCGGCGGAGCCCCGGATCGATGCCGAGAATGCGAATCGGGTACCGGGCCATCACCCCGTTGATAGCCCCGGCCTCCGCCCCCGCCTAGCGCGTTTTGCGCCGTAGTCGGCCCGGTTATGCGGACCATTCCGGCGGGTCACAATGGACAGCGCGGGTTGAGCGGCTATGGTTTGCGCCATGCCGGGGATTTCCACTCGCCGCCGCAACCGACGGGCCGTCATCATTGGCGGCTCGATGTCCGGGCTGTTTTCCGCGGCTTTCCTGCGGCAGATCGGTTGGGATGTCGATGTCTACGAGCGCTCGAATGTGGAGTTGGTCGGCCGCGGCGCCGGCATTACTGGGCACCCCGAACTCATGGAGGCTCTGGAAGCGAGCGGCGCCGGCACCGAAATGCTCGGGATCGAGGTGCCCAAGCGCATCGCCATCGACCATGAGGGCCGGATCACGGATGAGCGGCCGCTGCGGCAGGTGTTGACCTCCTGGGACCGGCTGCAACGTCTCCTGCGCGCGACCATCGACGAAGCGCACTATCATCTCGGCTGGAATTTCGAGCGCGTCGACCAGGACGAGCGCGGCGTCCGCGTCCAGTTCTCCGGCGGACGCGTCGAGGATGCCGATATTCTGATCGGCGGCGACGGAATTCGCTCAAGCGTGCGCGCGCAGATGGCGCCGCAGGTGCAGCCAATCTATGCCGGCTATTTCATCTGGCGCGGGGCGCCGAACGAAGCCGATCTCGCCCCGGAGACCCTGAACAGCATCTACCCGCTGTTCACATTTTACCTGCCCAAACAGCAGCAGGTGATCACCTATCCGATCGCCGGTTTCAATGACGATCTCACCCCGGGCAAAAGGCGATTCAATTTCATCTGGTACCGTGTCGCCGACGCCGCAAAGCTCCGCGAGATGTGCGTGGACGAGAAGGGGGTGCAGCACGAATACTCGGTGCCGCCGCCGCTGGTGCGCAGGGATCTGATTGCCGGGATGCACAAGGACGCGAAGGAGATTTTGCCGCCGCCGCTGCTTGATGCCCTTATGAAGATCAGGCAGCCTTTCTTTACACCGATTTACGACTTCACGGCGCCCACAATCACCTACGGTCGCGTTGCGATGGTCGGCGACGCGGCAGCGAACGCACGGCCTCACATGGGCTTTGGAATGGCCAAGGCCGGCACCGACGCGATGGCGCTGGCGAAGCATCTCGACCGGCACGACGATGTCGACGAGGCGTTGGAAGCCTACAATGCGGAGCGCCAGCCCATTGGCAACAATATCGTCATGCATGGCCGCAAGCTTGGCACTCACCTCGGCGTCAATCTGAAGACCGAGGAAGACCGCCGCATGCACGATCTGCTACAAAGCGACGGCGCCATGCTCGACTGGATCGCCGTTCCACATTTTCTCGACGCTTATAAATGACCGAGCTACCGAAACCGGATTACGCGCGCAACATGCGCATCGTCGGGCACACCGATCAGGGCGGCCGGCCAGACGGCGTGCAGGTGATGGTGCACCGCGGCTTCGCTTTCGTGGGCCACATGTTCTCCAAAGGCTTCTCCGTCATCGACGTGCGCGATCCGAAGAATCCACGTGCGGCGAACTACATCGCGGCACCGGCAAACACCTGGAACATCCATCTGCAGGTTCACGACAACCTGCTATTGGTCATTCACGCCAAGGACATGTTCGCTGCCGCCGAATTTGCCGACGAGCGCGCCTATTACAGCGGCGCCCTCGGCAAGACCGTCGGCACGGCCCAGGCCAAGCGAACGCGCGACTGGAGCGCTGGCCTTGCGGTTTACGACATCTCGAAGCCGGAGACACCGCGCCAGATCGGTTTCATGCCGGTCGAGGGTGGTGGCATCCACCGCGTCTGGTACACAGGCGGGCGCTGGGCCTACGCGTCAGTCCTGCTCGATGGGTTCACCGACTACATGTTCATGACGCTCGACATGAGCGATCCCGCGAAGCCGCGGGAAGCGGGGCGCTGGTGGATTCCCGGCATGAACCTCGCGGCCGGGGAGACGCCATCGTGGCCGGCCGCGCGGCGATACGGCCTGCACCACGCGATCATTCACGGCGATACGGCCTACGCCGCCTGGCGCGATGCCGGCATGGTCGTGCTCGACATCGCCGACCGATCGAAACCTAAATTGATCGTGCACAGGAATTGGTCGCCGCCGTTCGGCGGCGGCACACATAACTGTCTACCTTTGCCCGATCGCGATCTGCTGGTCGTGCTCGACGAGGCCGTGCTCGACCACCAGGAAGATGGCCTCAAGCTGATCTGGGCGTTCGACAACCGTGTGCCCAGCAACCCGGTCAGCATCTCAACGTTTCCCACGCCGGCAGAGGCCGACTACAAGGCCAAGGGTGCCCATTTCGGGCCACACAACATTCATGAAAACCGGCCGGGCAGCTTCATCAGCTCTCAGCTGATTTTCGCGACCTATCAGAATGCCGGCATCCGCGTCTTCGACATGTCCGATGCGTTTGCGCCGAAGGAAGTTGGCGCCCTGGTGCCGCCGCAGCCGAAGACGCTCGCGGACACCCGCCCGAACCGCGCGCGCATCATTCAGTCCGCCGACGTCTTTGTGGACGCGCAAGGATTGATCTATGCGACCGATTACAATGCCGGACTTTATATTCTGGAGTTTAAGGGCTGAGCGACGTCATGGCCGGGCATAGCCGTTCGAAGAACGGCGTGCTTTTGCACGCCTATGTCCCGGCCATCCACGCCTTGCTTTCTTGGAAGACGTGGATGCCCGGCACAAAGCCGGGCATGACGAAAAAGAGGTTACGCGCTCATCTTCTGCATGAGCGCGTCTGAAACCTCGAAGTTCGCGTAGACATTCTGCACGTCATCGCTTTCGTCGAGCGATTCGATCAGCTTGATGATTTTTTCACCGGCCTCATCGTCAAGCGCAATCGTGTTTTGCGGCTTCCAGAGCATCGCCGATTTGCGCGGCTCGCCGAATTTGGCCTCAAGCGCTTTTGTGACGTCGTTCAATGAGTCCGGCGTCGCGATGATCTGGTGGCCGTCCTCGTTCGAGATCACGTCCTCGGCGCCGGCGTCGATCGCGGCCTCCAGCATCGCATCGGCGCTGGCAGCCTTGGCATCATATTCGACCACCCCGACATGGCTGAACATGAACGATACCGCGCCGGTCTCGGCGAGGTTCCCGCCATTCTTCGAAAAGATCGCCCGTACCTCGCCCGCCGTGCGATTCCGGTTGTCAGTCAACGCCTCCACGATGACCGCCACGCCGCCCGGTCCGTACCCCTCGTAACGGATCTCGTCGTAGCTTTCGGTATCGGCGCCTTGCGATTTCTTGACGGCGCGCTCGATATTGTCCTTCGGCATGTTTTCGGCGCGGGCCGCCAGGATCGCGGCGCGCAAGCGCGGATTGAACGCCGGATCCGGCATGCCGAGCTTGGCGGCAACGGTAATTTCACGCGCGAGCTTGCCGAACAGCTTGGAGCGCGCCTTATCCGCGCGCCCCTTTTTGTGCATGATGTTCTTGAATTGGGAATGACCAGCCATAACCAGCGTCAATGTTTGTGGGTGCCGGCGCTATATAGTCCGGCGCACGCAGAAAATAAATATCGCAGATTGCCAACTTTGCCGGCGAGCCGCCGAATTTCAGGCAGCAACCGCAACGTTTCGCAGGATTGCGCCGATGCGTGTGCTTATTTTCGAGACGTTCTGATGGACGCGCGTCTTGTAGCGGATGACGGCATCCCGATCGACAAGGAAGAACTTCTGCTGTGGCCAGGTTCGACCAAAAATGTCGATCAACATGCTGCGGAACTGACCGGCTGAAAGGTCAGGCTGCTGGGCCGGCATCTCGGCGTAGGCCGCAAGATCAGCCGAGGTAAGCGCGCATAACAGGGCCACCGGCACGGTCGAATAGACCTGC
>JBKPRE010000167.1:0-7935 GCA_046734435.1 Pseudomonadota bacterium
CGCGGCGCCCGGCGTCGAGCAGAAGGTGGCTGCGGAAAACGTGCTCACCGGCGCGCTGCGCCAATTGTTCGCGCTGTCAGAGAACTATCCGGACCTGAAAGCCAACGCGAATTTCCAGCAGCTGCAGAGCGACCTGTCCGATATCGAGAACAAGCTCGCCGCCGCTCGCCGCTTCTTCAACAATGTGGTGCAGGAATACAACACGGGCATCCAACAATTCCCGGCATCGCTTTTCGCGGGCGTGTTCGGCTTCACGCAGCGGACGTTCTTCGATCTCGGCGAAACGCGCGCCCAACTCGACCAGGCACCGAGCGTGAAGTTTTAGGTCGCTGGATCACAGCAGTCATGGCCGGGCTTGTCCCGGCCGTCCACGTCTTGTGATCAAGAAAGACGTGGATGCCCGGCACAAGGCCGGGCATGACGATGGAAGGCCGAGCTAGACACCATGGCCGCCTACGGACTCTACAGCCATATCCAGTCCAACAAGCGCCGCTCAGTTGCGCTGCTACTCGGACTCTTCTTCCTGGTCTATCTGCTGGTGTTCGCCGGCGCGCTCGTCGCGGAAGGCCTCACCACCAACGCGCCGCTTGATTATCTCGTGCAGGCTGCCCTCTACGACTTCACCAAGGCCGCGCCATTCGCCACCGTCGGCACGATTGTCTGGGTGGTGATCGCCTATAAATTTCACCAGTCGATGATCGACGCGGTGACCGGCGCGCGAGAGGTATCGCGTGCGGAAGAGCCGCGGCTCTATAACCTGCTCGAAAATCTCTGCATCTCACGCGGCATCACCATGCCCACGTTGCGCATAGCCGACGACGACGCGCTCAATGCCTTCGCCACCGGCCTCAACGAAAAACAATATTCGATCACGGTGACGCGTGGACTGATGAGCGCGCTCGACGACCAGGAAATGGAGGCGGTGCTCGGCCACGAGCTTACGCACATCCGAAACGGCGACGTGCGTATGCTGGTGATCGCCGTGGTGATCGCCGGCGTCATCTCGTTCTTCGGTGAGATGATTTTCCGCCTGTTTTTCCAAAACGCCTATTATGGCGGCCGGCGCAGTGGCGGTGACGGCGACCGCAAAGGCGGCGCAGGGGCGGCGATCATTATTGGGCTGGTGCTTATCGCGGTTGTCTGGAGTCTGTCGATCGTCATCCGCTTTGCCCTGTCCCGCCGCCGCGAGTTCCTCGCCGACGCAGGTTCGGTCGAACTCACCAAGAATCCCGACGCCATGATTTCAGCGCTGCGCAAGATCGAAGGACGCGGCGAGCTCCACGCTGCCAATTCCGCTGTCATGGAAATGTGTGTCGACAATCCACGCGAAGGCTTCGCCGACCTTTTTGCCACGCATCCTTCGGTCGATGCCCGCGTCGACGCATTGGTGAAGTTCGCGGGCGGGCACGATCCCGGGCCATTGGCCGTCGAATACGAGGAGCCCGGCCGCCTTCCCGCGCCAGAAACGGATGGCCCATGGGGCCACAGCGATCCGGCCGAAGGCGAAGCCAAGCCTTTTCTGCCAGAAGAGCCACCGGTTGACCTCGGCGGCGGCCAAAGCGGGCCTTGGGGCCCGCGCCGCGGCTAATGCCCCTCGAATGAAATCAGCGTGCGTACCGGCACGTTGAGCTCGCGCAATTTGTCGGCGCCGCCGAGCTCGGGCAGGTCGATCACGAAGCAAGCGGCCAGCACATCGGCGCCCAACTGTCTCAGCAGCTTGACCGCGCCTTCCGCCGTGCCGCCGGTGGCAATGAGGTCATCAACGAGGATCACGCGTTCGTCCTTTGTCACTGCGTCCTCGTGCATCTCCATTTCGTCGATGCCGTATTCGAGCGAGTAGCCAATGCTTACGCGCTTGTAGGGCAACTTTCCTTTCTTGCGGATCGGGATGAAGCCCGCCGACACCTGATGCGCGACCGCACCGCCGAGAATGAAGCCGCGCGCCTCAATGCCGGCGACCTTGTCGATCTTCATACCGGCCCAGGGCTGCACCAATTCGTCCACAGCGCGGCGAAAGGCGCGCGCATCGCCCAACAAAGTTGTGATGTCGCGAAACATGATGCCGGGCTTGGGGTAATCCGGGATCGAACGGATGGCCGCGCGCAAATCATTCTGGACCGCACTGGGCTTCATCGTTTTGCTCCACCACCAGGCAGCCATCGGCGCGGCGACTCGCGCTTGTCATCATATGCGGCCTCGAAAACCGGCGCCGCGAGCGTGGACTCGATATGCAAGACGGCCTTGCCGGCATTCGAAAAGCCGTGTTTCCGACCGGCCGGCACGATTACCAATTGCCCATTCGTCAGCGTGACATGCTCGTCGTCGATCCAGACGTCCGCCGTCCCTTCACGCACGCACAGCACCTCCTCGACCGCGTGGAGATGCGTCGGCGCGCCATGACCCGGGTCGCACCATTGCTCGAACAGGCAGAGCTGCGTTGCATTGTTGGCGGCTGAAACTTTCATCCGCGTCATGACGCCGGATCGCCATTCTTCTTTGGACTGTTGCTGCAAATCGACAATGCGCATCGGACTCCTCATGCGTGTTGCGGCAGTCTGGACAACAATATCGGCAGGTACAATAGGCGAGGCCATCAGCGTGACTTGAGTACCCTGCCCGCCACCGCGTCGAGCTTCCTGATGATCTCGGGATCGCGCGCTTCGGGCGCTGTAATCAATGCGGTGTCGAGCGCGCGATCCGAGCCGACCGGACAGGGCTCGTGCTCCCGCGGAAAGTCGCGCGCGAGACGCGCAACCAGACGCTTGGCTTTCTCGGCGTTCGACAGCAGCACCTTGATGATGTCCTGCACGGTCACCGCGTCATGGTCTGGGTGCCAGCAATCGAAATCCGTGACCATCGCCGCGGTCGCGTAGCAAATCTCCGCTTCGCGGGCGAGCTTGGCCTCAGGCATGTTGGTCATTCCGATTACCGAATAGCCGAGATGCTTGTATGTCAGGCTTTCGGCAAGCGTCGAAAACTGCGGCCCTTCAATACAGACATAGGTGCCGCCCCAATGCGGCTCGATCCCTTCCGCGCGCGCCGCCGCGCGCAAATGCGCGCGCAAATTCGGCGAGACCGGATGTGCCATCGAGACATGCGCCACTATGCCCTTGCCGAAAAAAGAGCTCTCGCGCTTGTGGGTGCGATCGACGAACTGGTCGACCAGCACGAATGAGCCCGGTGGCAGGTCCTCGCGAAACGAGCCGCAGGCCGACAGCGAAACCAAGTCGGTGACACCGGCCCGTTTCAGGACGTCGATATTGGCCCGGTAGTTGATATCGGACGGCGAAAGCCGATGCCCCTGATCGTGCCGCGACAGGAAAACGACCGGCAACCCGCCGACATCGCCGATGCGTAACGCGCCCGATGGCTCGCCCCAGGGACTTTTGATGCGCTCCTCGCGCACATTCATAAGTCCCGGCAGGTCGTAGATGCCCGACCCGCCGATAATCCCGAGCACTGTTTTGGTCATGCCGGCTTTCCGCAATTCCAGATCGTTGTGATCTAGTTCCCTGAATTCTTGCCGTGTATATCTTCATCAAACACAGGACGCAGCAATGCGTTGTCCAACATTAGCAGCGGGCATGGGTCAAGGCATTAATCGATTGTCGGCGTCCCAATGTCTCTAGCCCGCCTCACCCCGCTGGGCTGGACTCGGGGCCTTCTTGTCATCCTCGCCGGATTGGTCGTTTCTTTCTTTCTGTTCGGATTTTTTAATCCCTATTGGCGGATTGCCGATCAGGACATCCTTCTGATCTTCGATGCCTTCCTGCAAAATGACGGTCTTCCCCGACAGATCGATTTTCATCCGGCCCATCTCATTGTCGCCATGCTCAGCGCAACCTATCGCGCGCTCCATGGCCTCGGTCTGCTGGAGACCTATTCGCTTTCGACGATGCCATTGGCGAGCGACGTCGCTACGTTTACGCGCAGTTGGACCGTTGCTGTCCAGATCGCGCGGCTACTCTGCCTGCTCATCGTCCTCGCCTACGTAACGGCGTTCGCCTTTCTGCTCCGCGCCTTGGTAAAGGACTGGCGCGTGGCCCTGCTGGGGACATTTGCGATTGCGTTTTCCGGCGGGATTGCGATGTCGGTGCGTTCGATCAAGCCCGAACTTCTTTCCGGTGCGCTGTTCGCCGTTGCCTTGCTCATCTTGCTGATTTCAGCGCGTTCCCCGCGCATGGCGACACGGCCGGTGCTGATCGGTATCGCCGCTTTTTTCGCAACGCTCGCAATGGACAACAAAGTCCAGGCGATATTCCTGATCAGCACCCTGCCGGTCCTGCTGTTGCCGTTTGGCGAGCCCTCGCAGCGGGACGGCTTTTGGACCGGACGGCGTGCCGGCTGGGCGCTGGCAGTAAGCGCGCTGTTTGCCTTGCTCGCCGCGATAGCCGCCGCGCCCTTGGTACGGCAGGGTCTTTTTGCAAATGAAGTACTGCTCACTATGCGACGTGTCTTCGACACAGGTGTTTTTCAGGCAATGCTGGTTGTCTGGATCGCCTTGGGGATGCTCGCCTTCAGCCTGCTCTGGCGCGTGCCGTTCGCCGAGGGGCTGACCGCGGCGTTCTCGGTTATTGCCGGTATCTCGCTCGGGCTTCTGCCGCTGTATTTCTATCGGGCGACGTCGTCGATCGCGAAGGTCATCAGTCCGCTCGACGCGTTGTACTATTTCGTCGCTCCCGCGGAGTCACAATGCGGACCCGGCGGATGCGGACTTCCGTTTGCGATGATCTTCGACAGCATGAAGGGCTTGCTCGCCCAGCACACGTTTTTTCTTCAAACATCGCCGCGCCCGGAAATTTTTCTTGAATGGGTCATCATTGCGGGAATCGTGATCGCGCTCCGGCGGCGCGAATATAAGGTGGCGCTACAGGCGTCTTTCCTGATCTGCGCTGTGCTTGCCGTCGATACGCTACAGGCCGCCCGCGCATTGAAACAGGACTATTTCAACTATACCGACCCGCTCATCATCATCGCCGGTGCCGTCTTGCTCGCAAAATTGACGGATCTGCAAAACCATCGGTGGACCTATCCGATTGGCGCCACCTTGATTGCATTACATGTTGCATTCAGTCAGGCCGAGCCTATCAAGCACGCATTTCTCTTGCGCGCCGGCCCTGAGAGCAAATGTGACATTCTTAACGGGCTGCGCGGAATGGAGCGCTTTCCATTCTGCGGGACCTGACCGGCCGGCAGCTTCAACCAGCGGCTTGGGCCGGCCCGCGCCTAGGCGCCGTGCCAGACTTTCTTCTTGGTGAAGTACATCAGGCCTGCGAGCACGATCAGGAAGATCATCACCTGCAAGCCGATGCGCTTACGCTGCACGAGATGCGGCTCGGCTGCCCACATCAGGAATGCCGAGACGTCCTGCGAGTATTGATCGAGGGTCTGCGGGGCGCCGTCATCATAAGTCACTTGGCCGTCCTGCAGCGGTTGCGGCATCGCGATATTGTGGCCAGGGAAATACTTGTTGTAGTGGCCATTCTCCGGCAACTGGAAGCCCTGCGGCGGCTTCTCGTAGCCCTTCAAGAGCGCCGCAATGTAATCGGGGCCCTGCTCCTGGTATTGCGTGAACATGTCAAGGACAAACCAGGGAAATCCGCGCTCATAGGTGCGCCCCTTGGCAAGCGTCGACATGTCCGGCGGCGCGACACCATGCACCGCCTTCGCGGCGAGCTCGTTCGGGAACGGCGACGGGAAATAATCGGCGAGCCGGCCGGGACGTTCCGCGGGCGCGCCCTTGTCGTCGAGATCCGAGATCTTGGCCTCGGAGGCTACAGCCGCCGCCTGTGCTTCGCTGAAGCCGGGGCCGCCTGGTTCGGCGAGATTGCGGAAGGCAACCATCGACAGCGAGTGGCAGACCGCACAGACTTCTTTGTAAACCTTGAAGCCGCGCTGCAGCTGCCCTTGGTCGTATTTTCCGAAGGGCCCGGCGAACGACCATTTGTGCCTTGGCGGCGGCGCCTGCTCTTCGGCCCACGCGGGCAAGACCAGTGTGGCAATCGCCCCGGCGACAGTGAAACCAATTACGGTGCGTTTCAAAACTGACATTGCCCGGCCCCGCTCACACTTTGGCGCCCAGAACCGAATCCGAAATCGAATTCGGTACAGGCTTGGTTTTTTCGAAGATGCCGAGCAGCGGCATGACGATCAGGAAGAAGGCGAAATAATAGGCCGTGAATATCCGCGCCAGGATAACGTAGATGCCCTCCGGCGGCTTGGATCCAAGCCAACCCAGGCCGATGCACACGATCACGAAAAGCCAGAAGAATTGCTTGAAGAGCGGCCGGTAGCGAGCCGAGCGCACTTTGGAGGTATCGAGCCAGGGCAGAAAGGCAAGGAGCACGATAGAAGCCGCCAGCGCAATCACTCCCATGAGCTTGTCGGGAATGGCCCGCAGGATGGCGTAAAATGGCAAGTAGTACCATTCCGGCACGATATGGGTTGGAGTCACCGCCGGATTGGCCGGGATGTAGTTGTCGGCGTGCCCGAGGAAATTCGGGATATAGAACACGAACCACGCGTAGAGGATGCAGAACACGGCCATGAAGAAGCCATCCTTCACCGTCGCGTAAGGCGTGAATGCGACCGTGTCCTTGTTCGACTTCGGCTCAATGCCGGTCGGATTGTTCTGCCCGGCGACGTGCAGCGCCCAGATGTGCAGCACCACCACGCCCGCAATCACGAAAGGCAACAGGTAATGCAGCGAGTAGAAACGATTGAGCGTCGGGTTGCCGACGGCGTAACCGCCCCAGAGCCACGTGACGATCGCATCGCCCACGCCCGGGATCGCGGAGAACAGGTTGGTGATGACGGTCGCGGCCCAGAAGCTCATCTGGCCCCAGACCAGCACGTAACCCATGAACCCGGTCGCCATCATAAGCAAATAGATGATGACGCCGAGGATCCACAGCACTTCGCGCGGCTCTTTATATGACCCGTAATAGATGCCGCGGAACATATGAATGTAGACCGCGAGGAAGAACATCGAGGCGCCGTTCGCGTGCAGATAGCGCAACAGCCACCCGTAATTGACGTCGCGCATGATGCCTTCGACCGACTTGAAGGCAAGGTCGACATGCGGCGTGTAATGCATCGCCAGCACGACGCCGGTAATGATCTGCACCCCGAGCATAAACGACAGGATGCCGCCGAAGGTCCACAGGTAATTAAGATTGCGCGGCGTCGGGTACGCAACGAACGAAGAATGAATCAGGCCGCCGAGTGGCAGCCGTTTCTCGAACCATTGCAGAAATTTGTTCTGCGGTTGGTAGGTCGAGTGTCCGCTCATGATTGAACCTTGAATACGATTTCGCTCAGCCGATCTGGATCTTGGTGTCGGAAACAAATTTGTAGGGGGGCAACGCCAGGTTTTTCGGCGCCGGCCCTTGCCGGATGCGACCCGAGGTGTCGTACACCGAGCCGTGGCACGGGCAGAACCAGCCGCCATATTCGCCCTGGTGCGCGAGCGGGATACAGCCGAGATGCGTGCAGATTCCGATGACCACGAGCCACTGGTCATGGCCCTGCTTCACGCGCGCTGAGTCCGGCTCCGGATCGGGCAGGCTCGCTACATTGACCTTCTCCGCCTCCTCGATCTCCTTCTTCGTGCGATGGAAGATGAAGATCGGCTTCGAGCGCCAGAATACCTTGATGATCTGTCCGTCGGCGATCGGAGCGAGATCGACGTCGATCGGTGCACCGGCCGCGATGGTCGACGCGTCCGGATTCATCTGCGCGATGAGCGGGACGAGGACCGCTGCGGCCCCCACCGCGCCGACGGCGCCGGTGGCTATATAAAGAAAGTCGCGGCGCGTGTGCTCCGCCGAAGACACGGTCGTCACGTCTTTAGCCCTCTCCTCCGGTGGCTTGTTCATCCCGCCCGAGGCTGGAACCCGGGACCGAAGTCCGAAGGGCGGCGGGGCGGACCGGTTG
>JBKPRE010000168.1:0-6609 GCA_046734435.1 Pseudomonadota bacterium
GATGCGCTCCATGAAGCGATTCTTCGAGGAAGGCGACAAGGTCAAAATCACCTTGCGCTTCCGAGGGCGCGAAATGGCGCACCAGGAGCTTGGCTACAAATTGCTCGAACGCGTAAAAGCAGACACCGGCCCGTTCGCCAAAATCGAATCGGAACCACGGTTTGAAGGCCGGCAAATGGTCATGATGCTAGCGCCGCGGTAGCAGGCAGAACGCTTTGCAGGCATGTTAAGCGCGCCACTCGCAAATTGCGGGTGGCGTGCTGATTTTTGGCACCATTTAGCTTTCCGGCGGCGGGCGGTTGCATGCCGCGGCAGCCTCTGCCATAACGCCGCGCATTCACCGCCCGGCCGGTAAGGGCTGCCGTGGCGGCGATTAACGCTCAATCCCGAGCACCCGCTCCCGGGCTCACGTGCCCGAAAGAGCATATTCCGGCCAGCGGGCGCGCCCGCAGTGAGCCGATGAGGAGAGCCAAATGCCCAAGCTGAAGACCAAATCGGGCGCTAAAAAGCGCTTTAAGATTACCGCGACCGGCAAGGTGAAATACCAGCAGACCGGCAAGCGCCACGGCATGATCAAGCGGACCACCAAGACGATCCGCGAACATCGCGGCACAAATGTGCTGTTCAAGACCGACGGCGACAACGTCAAGAAATACTGGCTGCCGAACGGCTGACCGGTTTTCGCCGACCGCGCGTACGCGGTCGTTCCTCGTCCGTAATCTGCACGTATTTCAAGGAGAATTTCCATGGCCCGCGTCAAACGTGGTGTCACCTCACACGCCAAGCACAAGAAGGTCCTGAAGGCCGCCAAGGGCTACTACGGTCGCCGCAAGAACACGATCCGCATCGCCAAGCAGGCGGTGGAGAAGGCAAACCAATATGCGTTCCTTGACCGCAAGCGGCGCAAGCGCACGTTTCGTGCCTTGTGGATTCAGCGCTTGAATGCGGCGGTTCGACCTTTTGGCTTGAACTACAGCCGCTTCATCGCCGGGCTGGCCAAGGCCGGCGTGACGGTCGACCGGAAGGTTTTGTCCGATCTTGCAATCCGCGAACCGGCTGCATTTCAGGCGATCGTGGAAAAGGCCAAAGCCGCGTTGCCGGCGTAAAGTCCGGGTCAAACGCCAATCGAGGCGCGATGCGCGGGTCGGGCCCGCGCATGACAGGGTCATAAGCCATGTCTGACATCGCAAAGCTTGAAAAAGACATTCTGGCGAACGTCGCCGCGGCGAAGGACGAAGCGGCCCTCGAGGCCGTCCGCATTGCCGCGCTCGGAAAGAATGGCTCGGTCTCGGCGTTGCTCAAGACGCTCGGCACGATGTCGGCAGACGAACGAAAGACACAAGGTCCGGCGATTAACGGCCTCAAGGACCGCGTCACCGAATCGATTGCACAACGCCGAGATACACTCGGTGCCGCGGCCCTTGATGCTCGGCTCAATACCGAGACGGTCGACGTCACGCTGCCCGTGCGCGAAGCGCCGGCCGAGACCGGCCGCATCCATCCCATCAGCCAGGTGACCGATGAGCTGACAGCCATCTTCGCCGACATGGGGTTCGCGATCGCTGAGGGGCCCGACGTTGAAACCGACGACTACAATTTCACCAAACTGAATTTTCCCGAGGGCCACCCGGCTCGCGAAATGCACGACACGTTCTACTTCGCGCCGAAGCCGGACGGCTCGCGCCTGCTGCTGCGCACGCACACCTCCCCGGTCCAGGTGCGTACGATGCTCAGCAAAAAGCCGCCAATTCGCGTCATTTGCCCCGGCCGCACCTATCGCAGCGACTCGGACCAAACCCACACCCCAATGTTCCACCAGGTCGAAGGCCTCGTGATCGACAAGGGCTCTCACCTCGGTCACCTGAAGTGGATCCTCGAGGAATTCTGCAAGGCCTTCTTCGAGGTCGACAGCGTGAAGATGCGCTTCCGCCCGTCATTCTTTCCCTTCACCGAGCCGTCGCTCGAAGTCGACATCCAGTGCAAGCGCGACAAGGGTGAAATTCGTTTCGGTGAAGGCGAAGACTGGCTTGAAATCCTTGGCTGCGGAATGGTGCACCCGAACGTGCTGCGCAATTGCGGGCTCGATCCCGACGAATATCAGGGCTTTGCCTGGGGCCTGGGAATCGACCGCATCGCGATGCTCAAGTACGGCATGAATGACCTGCGCGCTTTCTTCGAGGCCGATGTGCGCTGGCTTTCGCACTATGGCTTCCGCCCGCTGGACTTTCCGACGCTGGCTGGGGGTCTGAGTTCATGACCGCGACGCGACCCCCCTCGCCGCTCGATCGCGCTTTCTTCGCGCTGGTCACGCGCGGGTGGAATACGCAAAAGATCGCGAGTTACGAATCGACATTGCGTAGGCGCGACAAAGAGATGTCGGCCGAGGCATCGCACACATTCGCCTCGATCGACGCCAAGGCCACGGGTCTTTTGACGCACACGTCGATGATGATCGCCGGGCTTGGCCTGATCGCGCCCCTTGTCGCCGATAGCGATATTGAGGTCGGGATCGTCATCATGGAAATGGCGATCTATCTGCTGATTGCGCTCGGCTGCCTGCGATGTCTGTCAGTCTTCCACGCCCATGAATTCGAGGCTGCCGACCATGTTCAAGATGTCATTCATCGCGAGCTGATCATACGCGCCGAGCTTTACAGCCTCTGCATTCGTACCGCGATCGTATTCACCATGGTGGTGTTCGCATTGCTGCCGCTTCTTTATTTCTGGACGTCGGAGAAAGCGGCATGAAGTTCACGTTGCCTTGGCTGAAGGAGCATCTCGAGACCGACGCGTCGCTGGCCGAGATCGTCGACAAGCTTACGATGATCGGCCTTGAGGTCGAGCGCGTCGAGGATAAGGCGGACCTGCTCAAGCCGTTCGTGATTGCATCCGTCATCTCAGCCGAGAAACATCCCAATGCGGACCGTCTCAAGGTCTGCATGGTCGATATCGGCGACGGCAAGCCGATCCAAGTCGTGTGCGGGGCGCCCAATGCTCGCTCCGGCATGAAAGGAGTTTTCTCGGCACCGGGCACTTTCATTCCAGGAAAGAACATCACGTTGACGGTCGGCACGATCCGCGGCGTCGAAAGCCGCGGCATGCTGTGCTCCGCCGCCGAGTTGATGATCTCCGACGACCATGAGGGGATCATCGATCTTCCGGCGGACGCGCCGGTCGGCAAATCCTACGTTGAGTGGGCAGGGGCGAGCGAACCGGCTATCGAAATCAATCTTACGCCCAACCGCCCCGACTGCACCGGCGTTTCAGGTATTGCGCGCGATCTCGGCGCAACCTCAATCGGCACCTATAAAGACAAAATTCCAAAACCGGTGAAGAGTTCCTTCCCTTGCCCGGTGAAAGTCACGCTCGATTTCGGCAAGACGCCGTCGTTATGCCCGGCCTTCGGGCTGCGGCTGGTGCGCGGCGTCAAGAACGGTCCCTCACCCGACTGGCTGCAGAAGCGACTGACCGCAATCGGGCTGCGTCCCATCAACGCGCTTGTCGACATCACCAATTTTGTCACCTTCGACCGCGGCCGGCCGTTACACGTGTTTGATGCCGACAAGGTGCATGGCAATCTGACGGTGCGGCGCGCAAGAAACGGAGAGAAGCTGCTGGCGCTCGACGGCAAGACCTACGCGCTCGACGAGGCGGTTTGCGTGATTGCCGACGAAAAGGGTGTCGAGTCGCTCTCTGGCATCATGGGCGGCGAGGCAACTGGTTGTTCGGAGACGACCACAAATGTTCTTGTGGAATCGGCGCTTTGGGACGAGCTCAATATCGCACAGACCGGGCGCAAGCTCGGCATCAACTCGGATGCGCGCTACCGCTTCGAGCGTGGTGTCGATCCTGCCTTCATGCTGCCCGGCCTCGAGCTCGCTACCCAGATGGTGCTTGAGTTCTGCGGCGGCGAGGCGTCGGAAATCACTGTCGCCGGCGATCCGACGCCGAAGGAAAAGATCATCGATTTTCCGCTCAGCGAGCTTCCGCGACTCACCGGGCTGAAACTGCAGCTTGCGGACTTGCGGCGTGTCTTGGAAAAACTCGGCTTTTTCACCGCGGGTCAAGGCGAGCGCGTGAAGATCGCGGTGCCATCCTGGCGGCCAGACGTTCACGGTCGTGCCGATATCGTCGAGGAACTCGTGCGTATTGTCGGCGTGGACCGCGTACCATCGACTCGTTTCGGGCGAGAGCAGGCCCGCAAACCCGTTCTCACTGCGATTCAGAATCGCACACGCAAGGCAAAGCGAGCGCTCGCGGCGCGCGGATTGCTTGAAGCCGTGACTTGGTCGTTCGTATCGAAGCGAGAAGCCGAGCTGTTTGGAGGCGGCGCACCGGAGCTTGCGCTCGCCAATCCGATCGCCGCCGAGTTGTCCGACATGCGGCCGAGCCTCATTCCCGGCTTGGTCATGGCAGCTCAGCGCAATGCCGACCGCGGGCTCCCCGATACCGCGGTGTTCGAAGTTGGCCAGATTTTCAAAGGCGATAAGCCTGCCGACCAACTCACGTCCGCCAGCGGGTTGCGCCGAGGCCTTGCCAAGCCGTCGGGAAGCGGCCGCCACTGGTCGGACAAGTCGGGACCCGTCGATGCTTTCGACGTAAAAGCCGACGCAATTGCCGTGCTGGCCGCTGCCCGAGCCCCCATGCAGGCTTTGCAAGTCGTCCCTGGCGGTCCCGCGTGGTTTCACCCTGGACGCAGCGGCACCATCCAGATTGGCCCGCAGAATGTCCTGGGACACTTCGGCGAGCTGCATCCGCGCGCGATTGCCGGCATGAAGGCCGAAGGCCCGTTGGTTGCTTTCGAAGTGATTCTCGAGAAAATCCCCGAACCGAAAGCGCGCCCGACCCGGGCAAAGCCTGTGCTTGATGTGTCACCTTTCCAGCCGGTCGAGCGCGATTTTGCTTTCGTCGTCGACAATTCCGTCAAAGCCGCTGATATTGTGCGCGCGGCACAGAACGTGGACAAGAAGCTTGTGACCAACATCGTTGTCTTCGACGTGTACGAAGGCAAAGGCATAGACCCTGGCAAGAAATCGATAGCGATCGCGGTGACCATTCAGCCGCGCGAGAAAACGATGACCGACGCCGAGATTGAGGCCCTTGCCGGGAAGATCGTCACCGAAGTGATCAAGCGAACTGGCGGCGCATTGCGCGGTTAGACTGGCACCAGATCCGTATAGGCAAATCCGTCGCGTTCGATGGTTTCGCCGGTTTTGACCGCGATTTTGCGCGACAGCATGGGGCCGGCTGAGACGAACGAGTGAAATTCGCCGTTCTCGCCGCACGGGTCGATGCCCTGAGGAAGCGTCTCAAGCAGCACACGGTCAAACCGCCGGCCCGCGAACGATGCTGGCAGTTTTTTCAAATCAACGGTGCAAACATAGGCTTCGGTTCCCGCATCGATTATGTCATCGGCGAGCGCGCGCGTTGGCCGACTCCATAAAGGAAAAACCGGCACGATCCCGGTGCCGGAAAGCTGGCGTTCGCGGTAGGCCCGTACGTCCTCCAGGAACAGGTCACCAAAAATCATGTGTGTCACCCCGGATGCTCGCGCCGCAGCAACGGTCTCTGCCATTCTGCGCTCATAGACGTCATTTGGGCACGGGTATGGAATATCAACGATAACGGGGTGAAGACCGGCAGCATCGAGCTGCGCAAGCAGCAGCTCTTCACGCACTCCGTGCATGCTGACACGGCGAAACGCGTCGGTAACGGTGGTCAAGGCGCCGACAATTTCGAATTTGCCCGTGGCGCGCGTCTCATGAAGCGCCCACGCGCTGTCTTTGCCGCTCGACCACGCAATGAGGGCCTTGGGGGAAGTCGGCATGGTGTCCAAAGGGTTGCTGGTCGGGTTCGACCGGCATTGTGCGGCAAACTTTATGACTAACAATCGGTAACACCGACAGCCTACCGTGCCAAATAGCCCGGTGAACCAAATTGCAATGAGTCTTCACTAAGATTTTTCGAAGACGTGCACGGGGATCTCGCGCGTCAGGGAATGTCTTGAGCGCCAAGAAATGGCGCCGAGGGCCGGTCATGAGCTGGATGGTCGATGGGGTGGGGCGCTTTCTGGCGCACTATCTGGAAAAGCCGGTACAAGGTTACGAGCCGTTCACACCGTCGGATCCCGACGCGTTGCGCGCAACCTTGCGGCCTGGTGACGTGCTGCTGGTTGAAGGCAACAATCATATTTCCGGTGTCATCAAGTATCTCACACAGTCGACCTGGTCGCACGCCGCACTCTATGTCGGGCCGATTGGAGATCGCGCGACCGCCGACGGCGAGCCGCTCGTCCTGGTCGAGGCGAATATCGGTCATGGTGTGGTCGCCGCACCGCTCTCAAAATATGCCCGCTTCCACACCCGCATCTGCCGGCCGACGCAGCTCGATGAAGATGACCGCGCCCGGGTCTGCGCCTATGCGTCAGAACGCATCGGCTTCGACTACGATCTCAAGAACATTATCGATCTGATGCGTTACCTGTTTCCGCTGCCGGTGCCGCAGCGCTGGCGCCGCCGCATGATTGCACTCGGCTCCGGCCACCCCACCCGCATCATATGCTCAGCGCTGATCGCGCAGGCATTTGACACCGTGCGCTACCCGATTCTG